>NZ_JBEZYB010000184.1:0-1054 GCF_040638285.1 Amycolatopsis sp. NPDC026612 | reverse complement strand
ATCCCGACCCGGCGTGGCATGGTCGGTGGCACAACACCAACGCGGGAGCTCGCGCCATGGCGGGCTGAGAGGGTGACTGGGGAACTTCCCGGGCGGGTCAGGCGTTGCAGGTCTTGTTGCGGTTGATGCAGTTGACGACCTGGTTCATGATGCTCTGGGACATCACGTTCGCGAAGTCGTCGTGGTCGGACAGCGGATTGTGCTTTTCGGACGGGAACGAGTCCACTTTGTACTGCTTCTTGACCTGGATGTCGTGCGGGATGTTGTAGACCAGCGTGGTCCGCAGCTCCGGCACCGCCTTGAACCCGGCGGCGCAGCGCCCGGCCGCGTCCGGGAACACGATGTGCGTGCGGTGGTTGGCGCTGTCGGTGTTCTGGCCGTCCCAGCAGCTCGGGAAGTCGTGGATCCGCTCCACGTTGCTGCCTTCGGGGCAGATCGGGTACTTGTCGGTCAGCCGGTTCTCGAAGCCGGTGCAGGTCCACGCGGCGCGGGTGTTCTTGGTGCCGTTGATGGACGGCTTTGCGTCGCCGCTGAGCGCGCGCAGGAACTTGGGCATCGCGACCACCGTGCCGGTCGGGCTGCCGCGGAAGGTGATGCCCACCTTCGCCGGGCGCTGGATCTGGCCGTCGTTTTCGGGCAGCTCGTTGTTCGCGTCCGGGCCGGGCAGCGGCGGTGCCGCCGTCGCGCCGCCGTTGTTCCCGTTGTTGCCGCCGTTGTTGGCGGCTTGGCCGAGGCTGCAGGGGGCCAGCGAGCCGAGGCCCTGGGGTTTGGCGGCGGTGCGGCCGATGGCGATGGCCATGCGGTCGATGGTGGCGACGCGCTTGTCCTTGAGCGGGCCGAGGATGGCGTTCTGGACGAAGTTCGGGCCGCCCTGGCCCTGGCTGGTGGCGAGCCGGGTGTTCGCCTCCTGGATCTGCGTGTTCAGCAGCTGCAGGTTGCGGTCCACTTCGGCCTTGGCCGAGGCGGGGACGGCGGGGAGCTTGCTCGCGACGTCCGGGCAGGTGATCTGCTGCACCGCGCCGCCGGGGGCGCCGCCGCCGTTGCTCGCGGCGTT
>NZ_JBEZYB010000183.1:0-1116 GCF_040638285.1 Amycolatopsis sp. NPDC026612 | reverse complement strand
AGCTGTTGCGGGTCGTGACGTTGGTGACGCAGGTGAGGGCCTGAGACCAGGGGACGGGTCTTTCGGCGGCAGGATGAGAAGTGCGACCAACACATCCGCCGAGAGAGAAAGACCCGTCCATGCATCACCGTAACGCCCCGCTGTCGGTCGAGGGCCGCCGCCGACTCGTACAGCGTTGCCAGACTCGCCCGATCGCCCACGTCGCCGCGGAGATGGGCATCTCCCGCCAATGCGCATCCAAGTGGGTCAACCGCTACCGACGCCACGGCGAAGCCGGCCTGCTCGACCACCCGAGCGTCCCGCATCGCCAGCCCACCGCCACCCCCGCCGAGGTCGTGGCCCGGATCGAGCAACTGCGCCGGGCCCGGAAGTACTCCGCCCGCCGCATCGCCACCGAACTCGCCGCCGAAGGCATCACCATCTCCGTGCGCACCGTCGGCCGGCACCTGCTGCACCTCGGGCTGAACCGCCGCCGGTTCATCGACCCGACCGGCCAGAACAACCGCGAACCACGCCGAATCATCGCCCGCTGGCCCGGGCACATGGTCCACCTGGATGTGAAGAAGACCGGCCAGATCCCCGACGGCGGCGGCTGGCGAATCCACGGCAAAGGCAGCGACCAGGACAAACGGGTCGCACGCGGCAAAACCCGTGGCGGGCGAGCCCGCTACACCTACCTGCACTCCGCCGTCGACGGCTACTCCCGCCTGGCCTACACCGAAGCCCTCCCGGACGAAACCGCCCGCACCGCGATCGGGTTCGTCCACCGCGCCCGCGCCTTCTTCGCGGCCCACGGCATCACCCACATCCACCGCATCGTCACCGACAACGGCTCCTGCTACCGCGCAAACGACTTCGCCACCGTCCTACGCGGCGCCCGCCACCAGCGGATTACGCCCTACACCCCACGCCACAACGGCAAAGTCGAACGCTACAACCGGATCCTCGCCGAAGAGTTCCTCTACGCCCACGCCTGGACCAGCGAAACCCACCGCACAGCGGCCCTGGCCGTCTGGAACGTGCACTACAACTACCATCGACCACACACCGCCGCCGGAGATCAGCCACCAGCTTCTCGGCTCCACGCAGGCGTCACCAACGTCGTGGCCTCATACA
>NZ_JBEZYB010000182.1:0-1246 GCF_040638285.1 Amycolatopsis sp. NPDC026612 | reverse complement strand
TGCGGTCCCCGCAGCACCGCTACGGCGACGCCTTCTCCGACGCGGTCGACCTCGCCCTCAACTCCCCAGACCTGCCCATGCAAGCCGGCGAACGCACCCACGTGCTGGTCGCCGTGTCCCTGGAAGACCTGAAGGCGGGTGTCGGCCGCGCGACCTTGGGTGATACCGGCTCGATGTCGGCGGCCGAAGCTCGGGTGCATGCTTGTGACAGCATGATTATCCCGGCGGTGCTGGGTGAGAAGAGCGAGCCGCTGAATCTCGGCCGTCTCCGCCGTCTGATTTCCGCGGGTTTGCGCCGTGCCCTGTTCTTACGGGACCGTGGGTGTGCGTTCCCGGGTTGCCACCGCCCACCCCGGCATTGCCAGGGTCACCACGTTCGACACTGGGCCGACGGTGGTCCCACCGATCTGAACAATCTGGTGTTGCTGTGCGCTCACCACCATCGGTTGTTGCACCGCTCCGGCTGGGAAGTCCGCATCGCCGCCGACGGCTTACCGGAGTTCCTGCCGCCGCTGTTTCTGGACCGGCGCCGAAAACCTCGGCGCAACAACATCCACGAACCACTGCCATTCGCCGCCTGAGATAGGGGAAAGGCCCGCAGTCCAACGGCTGCGGGCCCACCACCGACGCTACCGAGAAAGCCTCACTCCGCCACCTCGGCCAGCAGCTGCGCAAAGGGAACGAAGCCCGGCTCTTCAGCCACCGCAGGCCGCCCGGCCACCGACGAAGCCAACTCGCCGCCTGCCTTCTCGATCCGCCGCTGCAAAGCCCCCGAAGCCTCACCACTGCCCCAGTCGGACGAAGCCGCGTACACGCCCGTAGCCACCGGATCCGCCTTCAAATAACCGAACAACGGCCGCAGCTGGTAGTCGAGCACCAGCGAGTGCCGTTCCGTCCCGCCCGTTGCCGCGAGCAGCACCGGCTTGCCCGCCAGTGAATCCGCGTCCAGCACGTCGAAGAACGACTTGAACAGGCCGCTGTATCCCGCCGTGAAGACCGGCGTCACCGCGATCAGTGCGTCGGCGCCGGTCACCGTCTCGATCGCCGTCCGCAGTGCCGGGCTCGGGAAGCCCGTCAGCAGGTTCTTCGTGATGTCGAGGGCGATGTCGCGCAGCTCCACCACGGAAACCTCGGCCGGCGAGCCGGGGGGGGGGGCGGGGGGGGGGGGGGGGGGGGGGGCCCCCCCGGGGGGGGGCGGGGGCGGCCCCCCACCCCCCCCCACCCCCGCGCGGTTGATACACCAGAC
>NZ_JBEZYB010000181.1:0-1368 GCF_040638285.1 Amycolatopsis sp. NPDC026612 | reverse complement strand
GGGAGGATGCAGAGCATGCCGGCACCGAAGAAGTACAGCGACGAGCTGCGTGAGCGGGCGACGCGGATGGCGTTGGACGCGATCGCGGCCGAGGGGCAGCGGATGGCGGCGATCCGCCGGGTCGCGGGCCAGTTGGACGTGCACCCGGAGGCGTTGCGGACGTGGGTCAAGCGGGCCGAGATCGACGCCGGCACGGCACCCGGCCGCACCAGCGATGATGCGGCACGGATCGCCGAGCTGGAACGCGAGGTGCGTGAGTTGCGGCGGGCGAATGAGATCCTGAAGACGGCCTCGGCGTTTTTCGCCGCCGCGGAGCTCGACCGCAAAATCAAGTAACTCCTGGCGGTTCCACGCCTCGGCGGGAGGTGCCGCTCGCGGTGGTCGTCGACTATATCGACGACCACCGGGAGCGAGTTGTCGAGGGGAAGAAGCTCGGGGTCGAGTCGATCTGCGCAGTCTTGAACGATGCGGATGTGCGGATCGCCCCGAGAACCTTCTGGGCAGCCAAGAAGCGCACACCGTCGAAACGCGCCGTGCGAGACGCGGAACTGCTCGCCGAGATCGAGCGCGTGTTCCGCGAGAATTACGGCGTCTACGGAGCGCGGAAAGTGCATGCGCAACTCAACCGTGAGAGAATCCGCGTGGCTCGCTGCACGGTCGAGCGGCTGATGCGCCAGAAGGGCCTGCAGGGCCTACGGCGAGGCCGACGGCCCAGGACCACCATCGCTGCAGCTTCGCCTTCGCCGGTGGACCTGGTCGACCGCCGCTTCGCTGCCGATCAGCCGAACCAGCTTTGGGTAGCGGACATCACCTATATTCGGACGTTTTCGGGATGGGTGTATGCCGCGTTCGTCATCGATGTGTTCTCGAGAATGGTCGTGGGCTGGCAGGTGTCGACCTCGTTGCACACGAATCTTGCCCTCGACGCGCTCGAGATGGGGATCTGGGCCCGGCAACGAGCCGGACAAGAGGTGACCGGACTTGTCCATCATTCCGACCGTGGAGTTCAGTATCGAGCCATTCGTTACACCGAGCGTTTGGCGGAAGCGGCAGTGGTCGCCTCGGTCGGTTCGCGCGGAGATTCCTATGATAACGCGATGGCCGAGGCATTCAATTCGCTGTTCAAGGGAGAGTTGATCCATAACCCTGTTGCCTGTGGCCGTGGTTGGCAATCAGTTCGTGATGTCGAGATCGCCGTCGCCGAATACGTCGACTGGTACAACCATCGCCGCGTCCACGGCGAGCTCGGACAGCGCACTCCAGCCCAGGTCGAAGCCGGCCACCAAGCGTCACGCTACGATCAACCCTTCGAGCCTGCCCGGGCTCGGTGACAGACAACAGGACCTGCACCAGACCCGGAGCGCATCA
>NZ_JBEZYB010000180.1:0-1628 GCF_040638285.1 Amycolatopsis sp. NPDC026612 | reverse complement strand
AGTGGTCGGTTTTGGAAGTTCTTCGGGGGTGTTGAGGCGCTGCGGGTTAGTGGTCGAGGTAGAGGTAGCAGGCGCAGTCGAGGGCTTCTTCGGGGCTGCCGGTGGGGAATCCGCTGGGCAGGATCTGGTTCTCGTAGCGTCCGCTGCTGGCCAGGTAGAGCCCGAAACCCCAATGGCGGGCTGATCCGCCGTAACGGAGCCGGATCAGCGGCTGTGCCGTCCCGTCCTGAAGCTGGGCGTCGACGTAGGCGAACGCGCCCCGGTAACGGAACTCGAGACTGCTGATCTGAGGCCAGCGCGCCTCGACGTGAGCGCGCAGGTGCTGCCGCAGCGAGATCTTCGTGGAGTCCGGCGGGGTGGCCATGCCGACATCGTGCCTCACCGCAAGAGTAGGCGCTGCCGGAACAAGCCGATCATGAAACGAGTCCGACAGTGACAGCGGTGGCCCAGGCGTGCCCGATAACGCTGAGCGAGGTCGGGCGCAGGGAACTGACCAGGCGTTCGGTGGGGCAGAAGACGCCGTATCGGGACAAGATCCGCGCCACGATCGTGCTGCTCGCGGCTGGTGGGCTGCCCAACGCGCAGATCTCGACGAGGGTAGGCGTCGGGGTGGACACCGTCCGTGCCTGGCGTGGGCGTTTCGCCGCACGCGGTCTGGAAGGGCTGGTGGATCTCCCCCGGTCGGGCCGGCCGTCGCGGTTCACCCCGGTGCAGGTCGCCCAGGTCAAAGCGCTGGCCTGTCAGTTGCCTGCCCGGGTGGGGGTGGCGTTGTCGCGGTGGTCGTGTCCGGAACTGGCTCGGGAAGTGGTGAGCAGGGGTGTTGCCGAGACGATCTCGGCCTCGACGGTGCGGCGCTGGCTCTCTGGTGATGCGATCAAGCCGTGGCAGTTCAGGTCGTGGCTGTTTCCTCGCGACCCGAACTTCGAAGCCGTTGCCGCACGGGTTCTGGACCTCTACGAGCGCCGCTGGGAGGGTGTGAAACTGGGGTCGCGGGAGTATGTGATCTCCTCCGATGAGAAGACCTCGATTCAGGCCCGGTGCCGCTGCCATCCGAGTTTGGCACCGGGGCAGGCCCGGATGATGCGCGTCAATCATGAGTACGGCAGGGGCGGGGCGGTGGCGTATCTGGCTGCCTACGACGTGGGGCGGGCCCGGGTGTTCGGCCGGTGTGCTCCCTCGACGGGGATCGTGCCGTTCATGGCGTTGGTTGAGCAGGTGATGACTCAGCCTCTGTATGCGTCGGCGAAGCGGGTGTTCTGGGTGGTTGACAACGGGTCCTCGCATCGGGGCCAGGCGGCGATCAATCGCCTCGCTGTCCGGTTCCCGAACGCGGTGATGGTGCACACCCCGGTGCACGCGTCCTGGTTGAACCAGGTTGAGATTTTCTTCTCTGTCGTGCAACGCAAGGTGGTGTCTCCCAATGACTTCACCGACCTCGCTGAGGTTGAACAGCGACTTGAGGCCTTCGAGAAGCGCTACAACGCGACTGCGAGGCCTTTCCGTTGGCGGTACACCCGAGACGATCTGCGCGACCTGCTCGTCAGGATCGATCACCACGAACGGGAAGACAAGGTTGACATCCCGTTGGCTGCTTGACCCCCGAAGAACTTCCAAAACCAACCACTAAG
>NZ_JBEZYB010000179.1:0-1873 GCF_040638285.1 Amycolatopsis sp. NPDC026612 | reverse complement strand
GAGCCCCCGCCCCCACCCCCCCAACTCTAAAACCCGTCGCGGTGCCCATCCCCCAGGGGCACCGCCACGGCTTTTCCATTGGGGATGTCCGTCAGGTCACCACGCCGGGCACGACCCGGGGCGGCCAGCAGTCGGCGGCGAGCAGACCCATCGAGTAGGCCCGGGAAACCAGGGCCGGCCGGTTCGACACCCGGAGCTTCCGCAGCATCGAGCCGACGTGGTACTCCACGCCCTGGCGGCTCAGGTACAGGCGGCTGGCCAGCTGCACGGTGGACGCACCGGCCGCCACCCCTTCCAGGATCCGCCCGTCGAGCTCGGTCAACAGCGCCTTCCGGGCGCGTGACCGGCGGCGGCCCTGCTCGGGGACCTCGGCTTCCTCGGCGATGACGCCGTCCGGGGAGACCAGCACGACGATCGACGACAGCTCGTCGGTCTCGCCGCGCACCGCCACCGCGGTCAGCTCACCGGAGAACAGGTTGTCGGGCCCGTACATGCCGAGCACGCGCTCAGCGAAGCGATTGTGGCCGTGTTTCACCAGTCCGGCGAAGTGCCGGTCCAGCACAGCCTGGGTGCCCGGGTGCAGCAGCTCGTAGAGCCCGCGCCCGCACACGTCGGCGGAGCTCCGGCCGAACTGCTCGAAGAACTCGTCATCGGCCGCCACCACGGTCAGGTCCGGCAGCAGGCTGGCCATGCAGGTCTTGGTGTCGGCACCATCGGACGGGTTCGGCATCGCGGCGAGACCGGAACCTGGTACCGCAGTCGCACTTTCCATCATCACCATCACCGACTTTCCGGCAGTACCAGAGTGGGACCGCCCTCAACCTGACTCGCGGCAGCGGTTTCCCGGCCTCCGCGCCCGGCTCGATCTCAGCCGGATTGTCTTCCTGCGGGCAGCGCCGCAGAAGGTCCTGTTTCGAGTCAATCGATGTCCGCCACGCGGCGGGCCGCCACCCGGGACACCCGTCAGCGCGCGCACCCGTCCGACCCGGCGGTCTTGGCGCCGTCGTCGCGGCCGATCGGCGGACTGGAGCCGTACGCGCCGACGACGGCGGTTTCCCGGGGGAACCGGATCGCGTCCACGGTCGGCATTGTCATGGTCTCGGCAGGCAAGATCGGCTCCTTCCTCGATCACGTTCCCGGCTCGTGTGGCGATCGCGCCCGGAGGGCGGCCGGAACGCCAGGACTTGCCGGCACGACACCAGGTCGGCGTCACCGGGGTCGCTACCGATCGGCGAGCCTCCACCGGTACCGGGCACCTCGCCACCGTGGCGGCCGGCCAAACCTGATCGCGGGGCCGGCGTCGCACGTGACGGCGATCTTCTCGGCTTTCGCCTTGTTGATCGCGTGATTTGGACGCTACTTGGGTTCGTATGGCTTTGGCAAGGCTTCATGTGACTAAGGGCGCGATTTACCGACCATGTCAACGTTTTCCCCAGTAAACTGGCCACAGACCCGCACGTCCGGGGTTGAACCCACGAAAACCGACATCAAAACAACACAGCGCGTTGGCCTTGTTCCTGTGAACCGTTACGCTGGGCAACAGGCCAATCCGGCACCACTGCACCGACCACCGCGGGCTCCGCACCACCAAAGGCGATGACGATGTACGCAGAAGAACGGCAGCGTGTGTTCCTGGACCGGGCACGTGCCAACGGTCGCGTCGACGTGGCCGAACTGGCCGCCGAGTTCTCGGTCACCACCGAAACCGTCCGCCGCGACCTCACCGTACTCGAACGACACGGCCTGCTCCGCCGCGTCCACGGCGGCGCCATCCCCGTCGAGCGCCTCGGGTTCGAACCCGCCCTCGCCACCCGCAACACCCTCATGGCCACCGAAAAAGACCGCATCGCCAAAGCCGCCATCACCGAAATCC
>NZ_JBEZYB010000178.1:0-2047 GCF_040638285.1 Amycolatopsis sp. NPDC026612 | reverse complement strand
GCACTACAACTACCATCGACCACACACCGCCGCCGGAGATCAGCCACCAGCTTCTCGGCTCCACGCAGGCGTCACCAACGTCGTGGCCTCATACAACTAGCCGCCGAGGGCATCACCATCTCGGTCTGCACCGTCGGCCGGCACCTGTTGCACCTCGGGCTGAACCGGCGCCGCTTCATCGACCCCACCGGCGCCAACAACCGGCAACCACAGCGGATCGCCGTCGGCGATGGTGTCGGTCGATTCCGTGGTGATGATGCGGCGCTCTCGCCACGAGCGGGTCAACGCCGGCGCGCCCGTGGGCTGCACGCAGATCACGTCGGCTCTGGGTACGAGGGTCTTCAGGACGTAGCCCACACCGGTGGCCATCGCACCGCCACCCAGGGCGATCAGAACAGCGTCGAACGTGGATCCCGTGCCTGCCAACTCGAGGCCGATCGTCGCGGCGCCCTCGCATGTCTCGATGTCCAGACTGTCCTCGAGCAGTCGGGTGCCGCGTTCGTGCGCGATACGCGCAGCTCGCTCGCGGGCCATTTCGAAGTCGCCGTCCACCAGTTCGAGTTCCGCGCCCAGCGCGCGGATCCGGTCGAGCTTGGCTACGGGGGCTCGCGCCGATGCCACGACCGTCACGTCGAGGCCACGGCGGCGGCCTGACCAAGCAAGCGCCTGGCCGAGATTGCCGGCGCTGGCGCACACCACGGCAGTCCGGCCCTGCTCAGCCAGCAGATTCGTGACAAGCTCGGTGCCCCGCGCCTTGAAGCTGCGGACCGGGTTCGCCGTTTCCAGCTTGATACTCACCGTGCAACCAAGCCGGCGTCCCAGTGCATCGCACTGGTACATCGGAGTGTTCAGGTAGATGGGGTCGATCAGGTGGCGGGCCGCGTGGATCCGGTCAAGATCAAGCCGCGTCTTGAGCACGCCGAGATCATATCCACCCGACAGTTGCGCCTTGACTGTCAACACGCGATCAACTCGTTTCGCGATCGCATCCGCTCGTCGGCTACTTAAGACTGGGCGGCAGGACGGATCGCGCCGTTGCTGCCGGTGGAGACGGATCGGCGAGGTGGGCGGTGGCGTAGTCACCGGCAGGTGATCAACGCGATTCTGTGGCATGAGCGGACCGGTGCGCCGTGGCGTGATCTGCCTGAGCGGTACGGGCCGTGGAAGACCGCGCACGAGCGGTTGCGGAAGTGGACCGCGGACGGGACCTGGGATCGGATCCTGGAGCACGTGATCGTCAAAGACGACTCGCTGGGAACGTTGGAGGAGAACGTCGAGTTCGTGATCAGTGTCGATTCCACGAGCGTCCGGGCGCATCAGCATGCGGCCGGCGCCCGCCACGCGTTCCGGTACCTCTCCGACGCTTGGCGGCGGGCCTCTGAGAACCCTGTCTGTTCGGCCGCCTCGTCGGTCGCGCCCCACCACAGCGGTGGCGACAGCCGGTGAGAACCAGGTGTCGGAATGTCCGCCCGCCATGTTCATGATCCGGCGGGGCATGCGCGAAGGCATCCAGCCCATCTCCGTCGAGCAGTACCGAGGAACCGGGACCAGCTGGACATACAGCTGACACCAGTGCGCGGCGCCGTTGCGACCGCGGTCACGAGCCAGGTCGCTCTGGTAGCCGATCTGACTGGCGCGACCAGCCCGGCTGCAGCCGCGAGTTCGCGACCTCCGCTGACCGTCCAGATGCTCCTCGCGACGACTCCGTCGTCTACAACCCGGGCGAGGTCGGCTACCAGACGCAATGGGGCCGTCCCTTCCCCCGACCCGAACTCGAAGCTCTGCGAGCTGCCTGGCGCACACCCGGTCAGCTCGAACCGCGACCCTCCGACTGATCGAGCGACAACTCGGCCCCTCGCCGAACGACCTCGCCGGCGATCGACAGGACCGCCACGGTCTGCTAGGTTATCAATCAATCACTAACCTAGGAGGAGTACAGATGACATCCGAAGGAAGCGACGCCCAGCGCCGCACGGCCGCTCAGCACACCGTGGCCGAACACCTGCGCCTCACCGCCGCCGGACGCACGGACGAGTGGGTGCAGCTC
>NZ_JBEZYB010000177.1:0-2052 GCF_040638285.1 Amycolatopsis sp. NPDC026612 | reverse complement strand
GCCGCGGCCGGGGGGGGGGCTGGGGGGGTGTGGGGGGGGCCCGGCCCGTCCTGCCGGCCGGGGGGGCGGCGGGCGGGGGCCCCCCCCACGGCCGCGAGGGCGCGCGCGAACTGCTGGACGTCCCCGTCGTCGACATCACCGAGGCCGCCGCGCACCTGGCCTGCCTGCTCGGCCGCCGCTACGGCGTCGTGACCACTTTGGACCGGACGTGCGGGCTGATCGAGGACAGCCTGCACGCCGCCGGCGTCGCGCAGAACTGCGTCACGGTCACCGGCGCCGGGCTCGGCGTGCTGGAGCTGACCGACGGCCGCCGGACCGAGTCGGCGTTGCTCACCGCGGGCCGCCGCGCGCGGGACGCCGGGGCGGAGGTGCTGGTGCTCGGCTGCGCGGGGATGACCGGGCTGGACCGGAAGATCGCGACGATGCTGGACATTCCCGTCATCGACGGCGTCGCGGCCGCCGTCCGGCTCGCGGAGTCGCTGGTGGCACTGGGACTCAAGACGAGCCGCGCCGGGTCGTACGCGAAGCCGCTGGACAAGCGCCGCACCTGGCCTGATTGACACTCGCCGCTCCGCCCGGTCAGAATCCCTGCAGCCGTACCGCCGCCCGGTGACGAGTGGGGATTTTGACGTCCCCGAAGGGCGGTCTCAAGTGCCAAGGGTTTTGGGTGCGCTGGCGTTGTCGGCGAGCATGATCCTGGTCCCGGTCAGCGGGACAGCAGTGGCGGCGTCACCACCGCACACCACGGATTCTTTCGGGGGTCCGGGTGGCGGAGCCCCCGGCCGGGGCGGAGCCCCGCACACCGTCGTGACCGACGGCGGCAAACTCGCGAACATCCGGCAGGCGCTGCGCAGCAGCCACGCCACCGCCGCGCAGCGCACCGCGCTGAAAGTGGTGCTGGACAAGGCGAACACCGCGCTCACGGCCGGGCCGTGGTCGGTCATGGACAAGCCGTCCGCGCCGCCGAGCGGCGACAAGCACGACTACACGAGCCAAGCGCCCTACTGGTGGGCGAGCCAGCCGAAGACCCCCGAAAACCCGCAAGGCTGCCCGTACGTCGGCAAGGACGGCCAGCGCAACCCGGAGGCCGACGCGATCACCGACCACACCTACCGCATGTGGGCGTGGGACGCGATGTACTACCTCTCGCTGGCCTGGTACTACACCGGCGACGCGAAGTACGCGAAGCGGGCGGCCCTGGACATCCGGACCTGGTTCCTCGACCCGGCCACCCGGATGAACCCGAACATGACGTACTCGCAGATCGTGCCCTGCCGCACCACCGTCAGCGGCACCGGCATCATCGACTCCACCCAGTCGTTCAGCCAGCTGATGGACGCGTTCGCGCTGCTCGACGGCGGCGCGCCGGGCTGGACCGGGAAGGACCGCTCCGGGATCAAGGCCTGGCTGACGCAGTACCTGAGCTGGATGCAGACCAGCCCGCAGGCCAAGCTCGAACTGGCCGCCACCAACAACCACGGCACGTTCCTCGACATGCAGAACGCGACGATCTCCGCGTACCTCGGCCGGCGCAACGCGGCGAAGCAGATCGTGCTCGACGCGGAGCAGAAGCGGTTCCCGGTGCAGTTCGCCGCGGACGGCAGCCAGCCGCTCGAGCTCTCGCGGACGATGTCGTGGCACTACGTCAACTTCAACCTCACCGCGTGGGGCCGCATGGCGGAGCTCGGGAAGAATCTCGGTGTCGACGTCTGGAAGTACCGGGCGGCGAACGGCGTGACGCTGCGGAAGGTCGTCGACCAGCTGATCCCGGCCGCGCTGCACGGCGCGCAAGCCTGGCCGCACCAGCAGATCGGCGTGTTCGACCAGTCGATCGCGGCGGACATCTTCCACGCGGCCGCCGAAGAGGCCCACGACCCGGACGCGGCGGCGGCGCTCAAGCAGCTGCCGTTGCCCACGGGTGGCGACACGTGGCCGGTGCGGGTGTCCTGCTTCCCGCTTCTCGGGCATGTCGAGGCGCTGCTGATGATCGTGGAGCGGACCCGCAGTCCGCAGTCCGGATAGCGGTCGAGGGTGGTCAGGTGTTGCTGCCGA
>NZ_JBEZYB010000176.1:0-2218 GCF_040638285.1 Amycolatopsis sp. NPDC026612 | reverse complement strand
TGTCAACGCTTCGGGAACTTTGACCCCGGGTGGTCTCTGGAAAATTGACCCCCTGCGCGGTGTTGTTGTCTAGTTCTGGTCGGTGTTTTGCTGCTGGTCGCGGAGCAGGTTGCGGCGCTGGCGGGTCCGGTAGGAGTCACCGGTGAGGGTGAGGACCTCGGCGTGGTGGACCAGACGGTCGATCATGGCCGCGGCGACAACGTCGTCGGAGAAGGTCTCGCCCCAGCGCCCGAACGGCAGGTTCGAGGTCACCATCACCGAGCCCTGCTCGTAGCGGGAGGCGATGAGCTGGAAGAACAGATTCGCCGCGTCCTGGTCGAACGGGATGTAGCCGACTTCATCGATGATGATCAGCTTGTAGCGGCGGATCTTCTTGAGCTCGGCCTCGAGCCGGTTGCCGTGGTGGGCGGCGGTGAGCCGGGCGATCCAGTTGCTGGCCGTGTCGAACAGCACCGAGTAGCCCGCCTGGGTGGCTTTGACCCCGAGCCCGATCGCGAGGTGGGTTTTGCCGATGCCGGGCGGGCCGAGCAGGATCACGTTCTCGGCCTTGGCGACGAACGTGCCGGTCGACAGGTGCGCCAAGATGTCGCGGCGCAGCGAGGGCAGGTGGTCGAGGTTGAAGTCCTCCAAGGTTTTGACGGCAGGGAAGTGGGCGGTGCGGATCCGCATCACGGTGCCTTTGGACTCGCGGTCGGCGACCTGACGCTGCAGCAGCGCGGCGAGGTATTCCTCGTGCGACCAATTCTCGTCTCGCGCCTGGCCGGCCAGTTGTTCCCAGAACGCCCCGATCGTCGGGGTCTTCAGCGCCCGGGTGAGGTAGGCGATCTGGGACGGCAGCCCATCCTTCGGCCCTGCTGCCGACGGTTTGGGCTTGGCGGTTGTGCTCACGTATTGCTCGCTTTCGTTGGTGGTGCAGTGAAATCGACGCCGAAGAGCGCGTCGTAGTCCGGCAGGGCCCGCATCGCAACGACGTGTCCGTCGGCGTGACGACGGGTCTCGCCGGAGGCCTCGCGGCGCAGGCGTTCGGCCGCGAAGTTCTTCCGCAGCAAGGCTGCGGCGGCTTGGTGGGCCGGATCGGTGACCACGACCTGCTTGGCCCAGCAGCGGTCATGCCGGGCGACGACCTGCCCGTCGCAGAACACCTTCACCTCGCCCGGCGAAGCGGTGACGTCAACGAACCGGCCGATCATCCGCGGGTCGACGGAGTAGTCGACGGTGTCGACCCGCACGTAGTAGTCCCGCCCGAGCCGGACCCGCTGATTCAGCCCGATCGGCGGGGCAACCGGCGGCAGCGGCAGCATCGCCTGGTAGTCGGTCTCCAGCAGCTCCACCGGGCGGCCCTGGATCGACCGGACGGTCCGGTTGTTCGCCCGGGCCAGCCACTCATCCAGCTGGGTGTTGAAGTCCGCGGGTGAGGTGAAGACCCGGCCGGGCAGGAACGAGGTCTCCAGGAACTGGTTGTTCCGCTCGACCATGCCCTTGAACTCCGGGTCCCGCGGCGGGGCGAGCACGATCTTCGTGGCCAGGGTGCCGGCGAACGCCGCGGCCGGGGCGCTGACCCGACCGGCCCCGCCGATCGCGGACTCCCGGTCCCAGACCAGCCGCTTCGTGACCCGGCCGATCCCGTTGACCAGCTGCCACATCCCCGACAGGATGTCCCCGGCCTGCCGCGACGGGATCATCGTCGCGGCCAGGAAACGCGAGAAACACAGCGTCATCACCAGCACCGGCAGCACCCTTTCCTGGCCCGCGGCGACCGGGATCCGTGGCTCGGGGAACCACAGGTCGCACTGGGCGATCTGGCCGGGCTCGTAGACCACCCGGTCGACCGGGTCGATCCCGGCATACTCCGGGCGCAACGCGGCCAGCTTCTTCTTCAACGGCGACATCGAGTGCGGCCACCCGATCTTCTGCGCGATCACCGGTCCCGGCATCCGCGGCCACTGGGCAAGCAGCGCACGGATCTGCGGCTCGAACGCATCCGCCACCGACCCCCGCGAAGCGCGCTCATACTTCGGCGGGCCCTCGGACCTCAACGCCGCCCGGACCGTGTTCCGCGAGATCCCCAGCCGCCGGACGATCTCCTTGATCGGCACGCCCTCAGCCCGATGCAACCGGCGGATCTCCGCCCAGTCCTCCACGTTCAGCACCCTCCTACCTCAGAGGGGGTCAACTTTCGGAAGACTCCTGGGGGTCAGTTTTCACGAAGCGACGACAG
>NZ_JBEZYB010000175.1:0-2471 GCF_040638285.1 Amycolatopsis sp. NPDC026612 | reverse complement strand
GCCCCCCGCCCCCCCCCCCGGCCCCCCGCCCGGGGGCCCGGGGGGGGGGCCGGGGGTCACCCCCCCACCCCCCCCCGCCGCCGCCGGGGGCGCCCCCGGGCGCGGGCGCCCCCCGCCCCTACGTAGCGGGCGGCGCCGCCCTACGTAGCGCCGGCGCGGCCCCTACGTAGCGACAAGCGCCGGCCCTACGTAAAACCCCCAATTGACAAGGCGCATCGGGGACGCGACCATCTTTTCGGCCCCTTCGAGCATGACCTTTGCTCTTAAGGAGGGGTAGGTCCGTGTCGATAGGTCTCTCGCTCGCGCTGCTGGCGTGCATCATGGTGCTGGCGGGGGTGGGCCTGATATCCCATCTGCTCGTCAAGCTCGACGCACGCAAGTCGCTCCGGCAGATAAAACTGGACGCGCGCGGCGGCCGGTGGTTCGGCCTGGCGATTCACATCGACCGGGAAGCTGAGCAGGTGGCCAAGCCGGCACCGGGGGAACCTGGTGAACCGCGCGCGGCCAACCTGTTCAAGGTTGATCGTTGAAGCCGCAAGCTTGGCTGGTGGAACCGCCGGAGTTTCGTACAGACCGCGAGGCTTTCAGCGGACGTCCGGGATTTCGGGGCGGGTCAGTTCGGTGCGAGTCGCCGCCAGGACGACCCGGTCGCGGCCCGCGGCCTTCGCCGCGAACACCGCGTCGTCGGCCGCCTGCAGCAACATCGTGTACTCCGTCGCCGTTTCCGGGTACACCGCCGCGCCGATCGACGCCGTCAGGCCGCTGATCACCTCGGGCTTGCCCGGGCGCACCACCGGGACCGGCACCTCGATCCGGGCGATCGCCGTCCGGATGCGGTCCGCGACGGAGGCGATCTCCGTGGTCGTCGTGCCCGGGAGCAGCACCACGAACTCGTCACCGCCGAAGCGGCCCACGTAGTCGCCGCCGCGCACCGAGCCCTGGATGGCCGCCGCGACCGCGCGCAGCACCTCGTCGCCCGCCAGGTGGCCGTTGCCGTCGTCGATGGCCTTGAAGTGGTCGATGTCGATCATCAGCACGCCCGCGGTCGAGGACAGCTCCGCGGCGCGGGCCAGCTCGTTGCGGGCCAGCTGGACCCAGAACTCCGGGGCGAGCAGCGCGGTCTTGGAGTCCGTGCGCGCGGCCGCCTGGAACTGGGGGAGCAGCAGGCCGATGTGGAGCGCCACCGGGGTCACCATGAGCACCGGCAGCAGCCACGGCCGGACCGTCATCACCAGCGCGATGCCGCAGCCGACGCCGACCGCGGCCAGCACGATGAGCACGTCGGACGGGTTGCCGAACGCCTGCCGCGGCGGCTTGCCCGGGTTGCTCATCAGGATCGCGAGGATGACGAGCACGTAGTTCAGGCCGAAGTAGACGATCCCGGACGCCAGCAGCGCGGTCATCCCGCCGAACCCGTCCAGGTAAGGCACGTACGGCGCCACGTGCCCGGTGCCCGCCGACAGCACGGCTCCCGCGGCGGCGCAGGCGAGGATCACCGTGGCGCCGGAGAACACTTTCCGGTGAATCACACCGCGCCGTTTGTAGACGCGGACCCAGGAATGGGCGTAACTGACGACGATGACCACTGTGGCCAGTGGCGGGGGCAGCAGGAGGAGTCCGGCGAAGATCCAGATCGACTGCAGGTGCATGTGCGGACGGCCGTCGGCGGCCAGCTCGCGGATGCGCTCGATGCGTTGCGCCGCTTCGAGGTGCACGACCTCGCCGGCCAGGATCAGGCCGCACCACCACAGCGACTGGGCCGTGATCGGCACCAGCGCGGCCGTCGCGACGACCACGATCAGCGCCAGCGCGTCGACGACCAGGACATAGCCGAGCACCGGAGTGGCCAGCTTCCACATCGCCCACGTTCGGATACCTGATCGTGGACGTTCTGAGCTGGGCTTTCGCCCTTGGGACCCGGACAATCCCACGAAACGCCCTTCTGCTCAGGAGAAACCCTGCGCGGAAATCGTCACTGTAATCGAATGAACGCGGTGTGTCACTAGGCCGGTCAGGCTACGGTCGGTCACGCACTGTGCTTGCCCCCTCACCTCAGGAGAGATCATGTCGCACTTCCTGCCCCGCAGCAACAACATCGTCCCGTCCCGCCGCCGCGCGCAGCGGCCGACCGACTGGACCCGGCAGCTCCCCACCGACTGGACCCGCGCCATCCCGACGGACTGGACCGTGCGGCAGCTGCCGACCGACTGGACCGCCCGCGAACTCCCGACCGACTGGACCGCCCACGAGCTGCCCACCGACTGGACCGTCCGCGAACTGCCGACCGACTGGACGCGCCCCGGCGTCTCGTCACCGCTGCCGCAGTGCCCCACCGACTGGACCCGGTCCTGACCAGTGCCCGGTGACCGGCACCCCGGCGGGGCCCGATGTACATCCCGATGTGGGACACGGGGGAGTAGTAGGCGACCAGGTCGCCGGGCTGCAGCTGGCTGCGCGACACGGGGGTGCCG
>NZ_JBEZYB010000174.1:0-3780 GCF_040638285.1 Amycolatopsis sp. NPDC026612 | reverse complement strand
GGGTTGTGGGAGAGTAGGACACCGCCGAACTTAACATGTGAAAGGCCCCGGTTGAGAACTGTGATGGTTCTCCCGGGGCCTTTCCGCATACCCACCCCCGCCCGGTCACGCGACTCCCGCCCCCAATCACGCGAGTCCCGGCCCGGATCACGCGAGTTCCGGCCTGGATCACGCGAGTGCCGCCCCGGCCGCTCGAGTCGGGCTTCGGGCTGCACGCGATTCGTTCAGCGGCTCCGTCGCCGGCCCGATCCGGCTGGCACTCACGTGATTGAAGCCGGATCTGGCGTGATCGGGGACGGGACTCGCGTGATCGGGGACGGAACTCGCGTGATTGAAGCCGGGACTCGCCGGTGACGACGCGGTTTGGGGAGCGACGCGGCGGCTGGGGAGATGAGAAGGGGGCCAGGAGCGGAGCTCCTGACCCCCGGTGGACGGGCGGGACGGGTGGTTACTTGATGGCCGAGCCGGCTTGCCAGTCGGCCCAGGACTTGGACCAGTCGCCGTACAGGTCCCAGACCGGCAGCTGGGGGCCGCCCGAGTTGGTGACCTCGACGACGTCGCCCAGGCCCATGTTCTGGAAGAACCACTGGGCGTTCGCGTCGTTCAGGTTGATGCACCCGTGTGACACGTTCGAACTGCCCTGCTGGGCGACGCTGTGCGGGTTCTCGTGGACGAACTCGCCGTCGTTGGAAATGCGCTCCGAATACTTTTCGTCCGAGCGGTACGCCTTCGGGTCCGGCGGGCAGACGCCGTACGTGCAGGAGTCCATCGTGTAGTTCGCCTGCTTGTCCGAAATGACGTGCGCGCCCAGGTGGGTCGGTGTCGCGTCCTTGCCCATGGAGATCGGCATCGACTTGACCATGGCGCCGTTGTGGAAGATCTGCATCTGCTCGGTGTTCCCGTCGGCCTTCCCGATCCAGGAATCGTGCACCTTGTACGTCTCCGTACGGTCCTCCGCGCCGAACACCTCGCCGCCGAAGTCGACACCGTAGATCTTCGCCGTCACCTTCAGCGTGGTGCCGGCCTTCCAGTACTCCTTCGGCCGGTAGTGGACGTTCGAGTCGTCGATCCAGTACCAGCTGCCGTCCTGCTTCGGGGTCGACTCGACCGTCAGGGCCTTCTCGACCGCCGCCTTGTTCTTCACGGCGACCTTGCCGAAGCTGAACACGATCGGCTGGCCGACGCCGACGCCCGTGCTCGCCACCGCGGACGGCGCCGGGATCAGGTTGGCGTTCGCCTGCTTCTTCGGCGCCAGCGTCGTGATCTGGTTGTCCTGCTCGATCGGCTTCCCGTTGGTGCCCTGGGCGTGCGCGACGATCTTGTACGTCGCGCCGTAGCCGAGCGGCTCGGTGGAGGTCCAGCTCGACCCGTCGGGCGTGAGCTTGCCGGCGACCGTCTTCCCCTTGGCGGCGTTGGTCACCGTGACGTCGAGGAGCTTCCCGTTGGCCGCCTTGACGACGATCGGCGTCGCGGGGTTCACCGCCGTGCCGCCCGCGGGGTCGAACGTCACCGCCACGGCCGTCTCGGACGGTGCGGCGGATCCCGACCCGGGCGTCCCACCGGCGGGCGAACCGCCGTCGTCACCGGACGAGCAGGCGGAAAGCAGCAGTGCCCCGGCGAGGATCCCGGCCACCGAAAGTAAAATCTTCTTGGGGAGCATATTATCTCTTTTTGGGAATTGGGGGTCGGCGGGCATTCGTCATCAAAACTACGCGATAGCGATGACGTTCCTGTCGGCGGATCGGTGCATCGGCGTGACGTGGATCACGCGATGACGAGGCCTGGTGCGCCGTAGAGTCCCGGCCCGGTCACCGAGATCGCGCCCAGGAACTCGCACGCCGCCGTGTACGCCTCTTCCGCCAGTGCCTCCGTGTGCCCGAAATCCAACGGGTTCACCCGGATCGGCGCAGGTCCCGGCAGGTACACCACCGGTACCTGGGCGGCCGCCGCCGGTGCCTCCAGCACGGCCTGGTTCCGCATGCTGATCATCGCGGTGAACATCATCACCTCGGCGAACGTCCGCGGCGCACCGGGCAGTTTTCCGGGGAACGCACAGTCGAGGACCACCAGGGACTTCGCCCCCATGGCGAGCGCCTGCCGCATCGGCACGTTCGCGACGAGCCCACCGTCGTACAGCAGGTGCCCGTCGTGCTCGACCGGCGGGAAGATCCCGGGGATCGCGCAGCTCGCCAGCAGCGGCTCGAGCAGCCGCCCGGACCGGATCAGCAGCGGCTCGGCCGTGTCGACCTGCGTCGTGACGACGCCGAGCGGCAGCGCCAGGTCCTCGAAGCAGGTGTCGGCGCCGAGGTGGTCGGCGATGATCGCGGTCAGGCCACTGTTGGGGAACAGGTGCGTCTTGCTCTGCGTCAACGTCCGGACGCGGCTCAGCACGCCGCCGGGGAACGCCTCGTCCCGCGTCATGCGCGCCCAGATGCCGTGCAGCCGCACGAGTGCGTCCTCGCCGGACAAGGCCAGCACGGCCGCGTTGAGCGACCCGACCGACGTGCCGGTCACGAGATCCGGCGTCAACCCCGCTTCGGTCAGGGCCCGGAGCATGCCCACCTGCATCGCGCCGAGGCTGCCGCCACCGCCGAGGACGAAGCCGACCGGCCGGGGAAGATCCGCGAGACTCATGCCTCCGAATGTAGTAACGCCGCAGGTGAGGCGGAAGGTCAGGGCACGCGCTCGCGTTCGGGCTCCGCGAGTGCCTTGCGCTTCTTGAGCCGCAGCAGGGAGAACACCGCCCCCGCGGCGAGCACGCCGACCACGATCAGGCCGCCCGTGTTCAGGACGCCTTCGATGCGCTTGGCGGCCTCGCCCAGCGCCGCGCCGATGCTGATGTGGACCAGCGACCAGCAGAACGCGCCCGCCGCGGCGGCCGGCAGGAACCTGCGGAACGGCAGCCCGGACGTCCCGGCCGCCGCCGGCGTCAGGGTGCGGATCACCGGCAGGAACCGGGCGAAGAACACCGCCCAGGCGCCGCGGCGTTCGAGGACCGCGGTGGCCTTGTCCCAGCCCTCGAGGCCGTACTTGAGGATCAGCTTCGTCTCCCGCAGCCGCGGGCCGAAGCGACGGCCGATGCCGTAGCCGAGCGCGTCGCCCGCGGTCGCGCACATGGTGACGACCAGCCACAGGGCCAGGAACCGCGGGACGGTGGTCGCCGTCGTCGCGGCGATGAGCAGCCCGGACTCGCCGGGCGCCAGGAAACCGAGCCCGATCGTGCACTCGGCGAAGACCAGGCCGCCGGTCGCGGCGACGAGCCCCGGTTCCGGAAGTCCTTGCAACCAGCTGAGGAGGTCCGAAACCAGGGCCATGCCGCCACTTTACCGATCCTTTAAGGATGGTGGGGTGACGTGGGTCACCGGGCCAGGAGCGACGCGGCTTCCTGGGCTGCGGGTCCTTCGGACGTCAAGTGCTGCAGGTTCTCGGGCAGTACCTCGCCGCGGTGGGCCTTGGTCTGGGCGTAGAGCCGGCCCGCGCGGTACGACGAACGCACCAACGGCCCCGCCATCACACCCGCGAAACCCATCGCTTCCGCAGCCTTCGAATGCTCCACGAACTCCTCCGGCTTCACCCACCGATCCACCGGGTGATGCCGCGACGACGGCCGCAGGTACTGCGTGATCGTCAAAATCTCACACCCCGCATCCACCAGATCCTGCATCGCCGGAGCCACCTCATCCGACGTCTCACCCATACCCAGAATCAAGTTCGACTTCGTCACCAAACCGGCCTCACGCGCCGCCGCGATCACTTCCAGAGACCGAGCGTAACGGAAAC
>NZ_JBEZYB010000173.1:0-4047 GCF_040638285.1 Amycolatopsis sp. NPDC026612 | reverse complement strand
GGCCCGCCCCGCCGCCCCCCCCGCCGGGGGGCCGCGCCCCCCCCCGCGGGGCGGGTGTGCGGGGGCGGGGGGGGGGGCCGCGCCGCGCCCCCCCCCGACACGCTGCTGTTCTACTTCGCGGCCAGAACGTCGCCTTACCGGCCGGTGCCCGGCGAAGTCCTGTCCGGCCCGAACCGAGCCGAGGACGCCGTGGGCAGTCTCGGCGAGGTCGCCAGGATCATCGGCGGCGCCGAGGCTGTCCGGTCCGTCGTCGTGCTCGACGGGGGTCGGCCCCCGGCTGTTCCAAGAGCACGCCCCGGCCTCGTTCGTGCTCGGCGGGTCCAGTTTCGGGCCGCCGAACGGTGATCAATTGTGCCCGTTCACCCCGGCCCTGGTCTCGGGCCTCGTGCACGGCGTCCGAGAGGGCCCCGAGATGCTGGACTTGCTGACCCTCCGGAACGCGGTGGAGGCACACTTCGACGAGGCGCGCTACTACGTCGAGGACGACTGGGTCGTCGGCTCGTCCAGCCTCACCGTGTGCCACCCACCCCGGTTCCGCATGGTGGCGTTGGGTGCCAACCCGGTGTTCGGTGAGGCCGGTCGCCACCGCGGGGGTGGGCTGCTGCGCGACAAGGACGCCGTCACCGCGGAGTACGACTGGTGATGATCGTGCTGTGACGAGTTTTCCCGCCGCGGCCCGCCGCGTCCATGACACCGGGCTCGCTTCGCAGGACAGGCTGCTGGCGTTGCGAGAGTGTGTGCTGCGTTTCGCGCCGTACGGTTTCCGCGCCACCTGGCACCACCTGATCGTGAATGCAAGAGTGCCGAGACGGCTCGACCACGATCCTTCTTCGCTTCTCCGTGCGGTGGACGAAGTGGAACAGGCCCATCTGGTGTGGCAGGCGATGCGCGAGGACTACGTGACCCGTCGCCGGCGGGAAAAGGCGGCTGGACACCGGATCCCTCGGCCTTGTGACAACTGGCGCAACTGGCCCGGCCTGATCGCCTACTGCCCCGACTTCGAAAGACACCCCACCGAACGGCTGGTCGTTGTCGTCCGGCGAGTGATCGACGCCTTCGACTCCGGTGTCGATCCGCTGACCCGGTGCCGTGCCTGCGGGCGGCTGCTGGACGCGGACGCGCCGTGCCCTGACTGCGGAGTGGATCCCGCCGGTCCGTCCGCGCACCGACCGGGGATTTCGGTACGCACCGCACACCGATGGCGCGAAGTGTGGCACCGCACGGCGACGACAGCGCACTGACCCTGTGTAAGCCGCTGCACGTGCGGATTCCGGCCCACCCCATGACGCCACCGGAAAGCGGTGACGGTACCGGGCCCGGTGAACGTCAACCACGAAATCGTGCGCTGTCCGGAACGCCGAGATCACTCGGGCGCTGTCGATCGACGAGGTTCGCCGAACCAGTGGCGGAGCGTAGGTTCGAGGTCATCCGGGTTGTCTGCCCAGCACACGTAGCCGTCCGGTCGGATGAGCATCGGTTCGGCGTCGGCGCCCTGGCCCGCGCGGTCCACGCGGTCCGGCCAGAGGGCGGCGACCTCGGCGAACCTGTCGGCCGGGTCGATCAGGACGCCGCGTCCGCGCCGTAGCAGCTCGTGCGACCGGATCGGGCCGAGCTCCAGGTCCGGCGCGGGCAGGCCGACGAGCGGCTGCTCGTCGGCGCCCGGCATGGGGTAGCGGATGCCCATCCCGGACAACACGTCGTCGAGGTGGTACTGCACCGCCCGCAGTTGCGTCAGGTCCGCGAACAAGCCCTTCGCGGCCTTCAGGTCCGGGTGGCCGGTGCCTTCCTGGTCCATCAGCAGGCTCTGCGCCTGGACGTTGCGCAGCACGGTGGCCGCGACGGGGTGGCGTTCGGCGTGGTAGGTGTCGAGCAGGTGCTCCGGAGCCCAGCCGTGCACGGCGGCACCGAGTTTCCACCCGAGGTTGAGCGCGTCCTGGATCCCGGTGTTCATGCCCTGCGCGCCGATCGGGAGGTGGACGTGCGCGGCGTCGCCGGCCAGGAACACCCGCCCGTGCCGGTACTGCGCGGCCTGCCGGGCCGCGTTGGTGATGCGGCGGGCGTACCGCAGTTCGAGCAGTTCCGCCCGGGAGCCGAAGACCGCACGCAGCCCCTCGCGGATCTCGCCTTCGGTGACGGGGACCTCGCGGGGCCGCGACCGGCCGGGGCCGCCCAGCGAGAGCCGGCGCAGCGGCCTGCCCCGCGGATCGGTGCCGAGCGGGAACACCGACACCCAGTGCCCGTCTTCGCTCCGGGCGTGCGTCATCGGTTGGACGTCGCCGCCCAACCGCACGTCGGCGGCGACGGTGGTCACCGTGCCCGGCCTGCCGGGGAACTCGGCCCCCAGCAGCGACCGCACCGTACTGCGGCCGCCGTCGGCGGCGACCAGGTACCGGGAGCGGAGGACACCGCCGCCGGCGAACGTCGCGGTGACGCCGTTCTCGTCCTGGGTGAGGCCGGTCAGCTCGTGGTCGCGCCGGACGTGGATGCCTTGTGCGGCAAGGTGCTCCTCGAGGAATCCTTCGATCACCACCTGCGGGATGGACCGCCACGGATGCCGGTGCCGCCCGTGGGTGAGCGGGAGCACGATGCCGGCGAAGTGGGCGGTGCCGTCCGGGTGGTTTCCGGTGGCCAGCAACGGTTCCAGCAGCCCACGCTGGTCGAATGCCTCCTGCGTGCGGGATTGCACGCCGCCGGCCTTCGACAACGTGCTGCGCTGCGGCAGCTTGTCGACGAGCACGGCCGGCACTCCCGCCAGCCGCAGTTCGTTGGCCAGCGTCAGGCCGGTCGGTCCGGCGCCGACGACGAGCACCTCGGTATCCATGGGTTTCTCCCCTGGTTGGGTCGATCGGGACGAGAGCAACGCTCCGTCCGCCGACGCTGCGGCGCCAGAAACGGGCGCAAGTTCGTCGATATCCGGCACTTAATACGCTGAGTCCGGTGGAATCCGACTACGACGAGCTGGATCGCCGGCTCGCGCACGCCCTGCAGATCAACGGCCGGGCCCCGTTCAGCACGATCGCCGAGGTGCTCGGCGTGTCGGACCGCACCATCGCCCGCCGGTACGCCCGGTTGCGGTCGGCGGGGGCGGTGCGGGTCCTCGGCGGGGTCGACCCGGCGGCGCTGGGCGCGGTGCTGTGGTTCCTGCGGGTGCGGTGCGCGCCCGCCGCGTCGGTCCCGGTCGCCGAAGCGCTGGCCCGCCGCCCCGACACGTCCTGGGTGAGCATCACCTCCGGCGGCACGGAGATCACCTGCACGGTCCGCACCGAGAGCGAAGCCGACAGCGAGGCGTTGCTGCTGACCAAACTGCCCCGCACCCCGCGTGTGGAGGGAGTGACCGCCCACTCCGTGCTGCACGCCTACTACGGCGGCTCGGACAGCCTGATCGCCAAGCTCGGCTCGCTGAACGAAGAGGCGATCGAGCGGCTACGCCCGCCCCCGGTGCCCCACCGGCCGGGGCCGGTGCGGCTCGACGACGGCGACCGCAAGCTCCTCGCCGCGCTGGCCACCGACGGCCGGGCCGAGCTCGAGCAGCTGGCCGCGGCGACCGGCTGGTCGTCGACGACGGTCCGGCGCCGGATGACCGAGCTGCGCGAACGCGGCGTGCTGTACCTGGACATCGACGTGGACGGAAATCTGTTCGGTGTCGGCCCCCGAACCCTCCTCTGGCTCTCCGTCGCCCCCGCACACCTGGAGGAGGCCGGCACGGCACTGGCCGGGCACCCGGAGATCGCGTTCGCCGCCGCCACGACCGGGCCGACGAACCTGTACGCGAGCGTGGTCTGCGCGGGCCAGCAGGAGCTGTACCGCTACCTGACCACCCGGGTGGCCACGCTGCCCGCCATCACCCACATCGAGACCGCACCGGTGATCAAGACCGTCAAACGGGCCGCCACCCGGACCTGACGGGTTTCCGTCTTCGTCACCCCGTCGGGGCAGGTGTCCCTCTCCGCGTCGGGTCATCGCGCGGTGAGGATGCGCGCCCACGGCTCGTCGATGTCGGCCAGCTCCAGCACGGTGACCACGTTGTCGAGCATTCCGGCGCTGAAC
>NZ_JBEZYB010000172.1:0-4289 GCF_040638285.1 Amycolatopsis sp. NPDC026612 | reverse complement strand
GCGGCGATCGACACCATCGCCCCGCCGGGTGGCAACGCCTGCATCAACGACGCCCGCGCCGACACCAGACGGCAAGCGTCCACAAGCGACAGAACTCCGGCGACGTGCGCAGCCGAGATCTCCCCGATCGAATGCCCCGCCACGAAATCCGGCCGGACACCGAAGGACTCGAACAACCGGAACAAGGCCACCTCGACCGCGAACAGCGCGGGCTGGGTGAACTCGGTCCGGTTGAGGAGCTCGGCGTCGTCGAAGGCCTCGCGCAGCTCCGGCCCGAAGTGCGCACACACCGCGTCGAAAGCCTCGGCGTACACCGGGAACCGGTCGTACAGCCCGCGGCCCATCCCGGTCCGCTGGGCGCCCTGGCCGGTGAACAGCACGGCCAGCAGCGCGTCCCGGTCGGCCGTCCCGGTCACCACGGCCGGGTCCGTGCCGCCGTCGGAGAGGACGCCCAGGGCCCGGTCGATCTCCTGGCCGGACGCGACGAGCACCGCGCGGTGCTCGTGCGTGGCGCGCGTGAAGGCCAAGGAGTACGCGAGGTCCTGCGGTGCCAGGCCGGTGCCCCGGAGCCGGGCCGCCTGGGCACGCAACGCCGTGGCGCTCCGGGCCGACAGCGGCACGAGCGGCGGCGTCGCATCCGGGCCGGCGGGAGCCACCACGGCGGGCTCGGCCTGTTCGAGCACGACGTGCGCGTTGGTGCCGCTCACCCCGAACGCCGAGACCGCGGCGCGGCGCGGGCCGTCGGAAGCCCACTCCCGTTCCTCGGTGAGCAGTTCGACGGCGCCCGCGGCCCAGTCCACTCGGGACGACGGGGTGTCGACGTGCAGCGTGCGCGGCAGGAGACCGTGCCGCATGGCGAGCACCATCTTGATCACGCCCGCCACGCCGGAGGCCGACTGGGTGTGCCCGATGTTCGACTTCAGCGACCCGAGCCACAGCGGCCGGTCCCGGTCCTGGCCGTAGGTGGCCAGCAGGGCCTGCGCCTCGATCGGGTCGCCGAGCCGGGTCCCGGTGCCGTGCGCTTCGACGGCGTCGACGTCGGACGGTTGCAAGCCCGCGTTCGCCAGCGCGGCCCGGATCACCCGCTGCTGGGACGGACCGTTGGGTGCGCTCAGGCCGTTCGACGCGCCGTCGGAGTTCACCGCCGAACCCCGCACCACGGCCAGCACCGGGTGGCCGTTGCGCCGGGCGTCCGACAGCCGCTCCAGCAGCAGCAGACCGACGCCTTCACCCCAGCCGGTGCCGTCCGCGGCCTCGGCGAAGGATTTGCAGCGGCCGTCCTCGGCGAGCCCGCGCTGGCGGCTGAACTCGACGAACGCCGCCGCGTGCGCCATCACGGTGACGCCGCCCGCGAGAGCCATCGAGCACTCGCCCTGCCGCAGCGACTGGGCCGCCAGGTGCAGCGCCACCAGCGAAGACGAACACGCCGTGTCGACGGTGACCGCCGGGCCCTCCAATCCGAACGTGTAGGACAGCCTGCCCGAGACGACGGCTGGGGCACTGCCGGTCAGCAGGTACCCTTCGGAGCCACCGGACTCGTCCCGCGCGCCCACGCCGTAGCCGGCGGAAGTGGCCCCGACGAACACGCCGGTTCCGCTGCCGCGCAGCGTGTCCGGGTCGATGCCGGCCCGCTCGAAGACCTCCCAGGAAGTCTCCAGCAGCACCCGCTGCTGCGGGTCCATGGCGAGCGCTTCGCGCGGCGAGATGCCGAAGAACCCGGCGTCGAACTCCGCCGCCGTGGTCAGGAACCCGCCCTCGCGGGTGTAGCTGGTGCCGAGGTTCGCCGGGTCCGGGTCGTAGAGCGCGGCCAGGTCCCAGCCGCGGTCGGCGGGGAACGGCCCGACGCCGTCCGCGCCGTCGGCCAGCAGGCGCCACAGGTCCTCGGGCGACCGCACGTCCCCCGGGTAGCGGCAGCCCATGGCCACGATGGCGATCGGCTCGTCGGACGCGGCGGCCGTGACCTTGCCGGCAGCGGGCACGGCGGCGTCGGGCCCGGCTCCCGAGACCTCACGCAGGAGGTGGCCGGCCAGGGCCCGCGGGTGCGGGTGGTCGAAGACGACGGTCGACGGGAGGCGGACGCCGGTCGCGGCCGTCAGCCGGTTGCGGAGCTCGACGGCGGTCAGCGAGTCGAAGCCGAGTTCGCGGAAGGCCCGGTCGGCGGGGACGGCCGCGCCCGAGTCGTGCCCCAGCACGGCGGCGGCGTGGGCGCGCACGAGGTCGAGGACGTGGTGCGCGGCCTCCCGCGCACCGAGCCCGCGCACGGCTTTGACCAGACCGGTGGCGAGGCCGGTGCCGACCTCGGTGACGACCTCCTCGGCGGCGAGGTGCGCCCGCACTTCGGGCAGGTCCTCGATGAGCGGGCGGCGGCGGGCGGCGGTGAACCCGGCGGCGAACCGCGGCCAGTCCACGTCGGCGACGGCCACGAACGTCTCGTCGGCGTCGAGCGCGTGCTGCAGGGCCGCGATGGCGAGCTTCGGGTCCATTTCCCGCAGGCCACGGCGGCGCAGGTGGTCTTTCGCTCCGGCGCTGCCCGCCATGCCGTCGCCGGCCCAGGAACCCCAGGCCACCGAGGTCGCCTTCCGGCCGGCCGCACGACGGCGGGCGGCGAGCGCGTCGAGGTGGGCGTTCGCGGCGGCGTAGGCGCCCTGCCCCGCGCTGCCCCAGACACCCGCGTTCGAGGAGAAGAGGACGAACGCGTCGAGGTCGTCGCCGAGCAGCTCGTCGAGGTGGTCGGCGCCGGCGGCCTTGGCCGCGAGGACCTCGGCGAACCCGCCGGCGCTCGTGTCCGCGATGGTGCCCGCCTGCGGCAGGCCGGCGGTGTGCACGACCGCGCGCACCGACCCCAGCCCGGCGACGAGCCCGGCCACGGCGTCGCGGTCGGCGAGGTCGCAGGCCGCGAACGTCACTTCGGCGCCGAGAGCGGTCAGCTCCGCTTCCAGGGTGGCCGCGCCGGGGGCGTCCGCGCCGCGGCGGCTGACGAGGACCAGGTGGTCCGCGCCGCTCCCGGCCAGCCAGCGGGCGACGTGCCCGCCCAGCGCGCCGGTGCCGCCGGTGACGAGCACGGTGCCTTCGGGCCGCCACTGCCGCGCCGGTGCCCCGCCCGGGGCGTGCGCGAGCCGCCGCGCGAAGACGCCGGAGGCGCGCACGGCGACCTGGTCTTCGTGGCCGAGGCCGGCGAGGACGGCGGTCAGGCGCCGGGCGGCCCGGCGGTCGAGGGTGCCCGGGAGGTCGACGAGCCCGCCCCAGCGTTCCGGGTGTTCGAGGCCGGCGACCCGGCCCAGTGCCCAGATCTGCGCGGGGTCGGCGGCGGGGGCGGCGTCGCCGGGCAGCGCGGCGACGGCGTTGCGGGTCAGCAGCCACAGGGGCGCGGTGCTCCCGGCGAGGGCCTGGACGAGGCGGAGGGTGCCCGGCGCGTCCGGGAGGAGCGAGAGCACGCCTGCCGCATCGGTGAGGTCGCCGAGCGACTCGGTCACCACGGGCTCGGCACCGGCGGCCGCGAGGCAGTTCGTCACGTCGGTGGCGTCGGTGCCGGGTGCGACGACCACGAGCCAGCGGCCGGACAGCGTCGCGGCGGCCGGCTCGGCGAGGGGCTTCCACTCGACGCGATAGCGCCAGGAGTCCACAGTGGACTTTTCCTGGCGGAGACGGCGCCAGCGGGCGAGCGCGGGCAGCAGCTCGGCGAACGACGTCTCGGCGCCGACGCCGATCAGCTCGGCCAGCGTGCCGAGGTCTTCCGCGTCGACGGCGGCCCAGAACCGGCCGTCGGCGGCCTCTCCGGCGACGGGCCGGTTCGGCGCGTCGAGCCAGTACCGCTTGCGCTGGAAGGCGTAGGTGGGCAGGCCGACGATCCGGGCATCCGGGAAGGCCGGGGTCCAGTCCACGGCGACCCCGGCGACGTGCGCCTCGGCCAGGGCGGTGTGGAACCGCGCGAGGCCGCCGTCGTCACGGCGCAACGAGCCCAGCGCGAGGACGTCGTCACCGATCGCCATGGTGAGCACCGGGTGCGGCGACGCCTCCACGAACGTCCCGAACCCTTCGCTCTTCAACCGTTCGACCGCGATGTCCAGCCGGACCGTGCTGCGCAGGTTCGTGTACCAGTACTCCGCGTCCAGCGCGGACCCGTCGATCCACTCGCCGGTCACCGTGGAAACGAAGGCGGTCTCGGTTTGCCGCGGCGCTATCGGAGCCAGGACGTCGAGAAGCTCCTCGCGCAGCTGCTCCACCTGCACCGAGTGCGACGCATAATCCACCGGCACCCGCTTCGCCCGGACACCATCCGCCTCACACGA
>NZ_JBEZYB010000171.1:0-4576 GCF_040638285.1 Amycolatopsis sp. NPDC026612 | reverse complement strand
GTCCAGCGGGAAGCTGGGCCGTCGAGACCCCCGGAGGACTTCCGACGGTGACCACCAAGGCTCCCGGGCGGGTGGCCGGTCCCCGATACCGGCCACCCGCCCGGGCTCCACGCCCGGAGATCACCCCGCGGTGGGCTGCAGGCGCGGCAGCAGCGCGACCAGCTGCCGGCCCTTCTTGCGCAGCGACGGCGGGAACGGCGGCATCGACAACGTCATCGCCTGCTCCCAGCCGTGGATGTAGAGCTCGAACTTCACCAGGAAGCCCCGCTGGGGCTCGGTGATCGCCACGTGCGTGCGCGGGACGCCGAACAGCGCCTTGCCCGGGCCGCCCGTGTACGCGTCGGCCTCGAAGAACAGCAGGGGAAGCGGACGCGCAACGCTGGACGACGTGCGTGCGCCGCCTTCCCGTGCCCCGATCAAGGGATCACCCAAACCGGCCGATCAGGACGTAAGCATCGGCGCCGCGAGGAACTGCTCCGGGATCGCGAACGCGTCCACCAGCGTGCGCGCGTGCGGGCGCAGCTCCGAGCACAGCCGGTTCACCGCCGCCGTGACGGCCTTCGCGCGCGACGCCGTCAGACGGCCGTGGCCCAGGAACCACGCCAGGTCCTCTTCGATCGCCGACAGCGCATACAGGTCGCAGACGCGTTCCAGCAGCGCCCGGGCGTCGGGATCCGGACAACGCTCGACGGCCGCCGTGAACGCCTCCAGCACCAGCCGCTCGACGTGGACGCGCCCGGCGCGCAACACGTGGTCCTGCGCCGAGTTGAAGACGCCGAAGGGGTCGGCTGCCGCCTTGCGCAGGCGCTTAGCCACGCCTTCGACGACGTGCTCCTCGCGGTCCTCGAACAGCCGCAGCTGCCACTCGCGGCGGAAGAAGACCTCCGAGTCGGAGCCCACGGTGAGCGACTCGACCGCCTTGCGCACCGAGGTTCGCTCCAGCAGCGTGTTGACCACCTGGTCGGTGAAGAACCGGGCCGTCGCCAGCGGCGAAAGGTCCTCGAAGTCCTGCTTGTAGCTGGTCAGCAGCCCCTTGGCGACCAGCTGGAGCAGGACCGTGTTGTCCCCTTCGAACGTCGTGAAGACGTCGGTGTCGGCCTTCAGCCCGGGCAGCAGGTTCTCCGCCAGGTAGCCCGCCCCGCCGCACGCCTCGCGCGCGGTCTGGATCGCCGCCGTCGCGTGCCACGTCGCGAGCGCCTTCAACCCGGCGGCGCGTGCCTCCAGTTCGCGCTGTTCCTCGTCGGACGCCGACGAGTCGATGTCGTGCAGCTTCGAGACCAGCTCTTCCTGTGCGAAGTGCAGCGCGTACGTCCTCGCCAGGGCCGGCAGGAGTTTCCGCTGGTGGGCGAGGTAGTCGAGGACGACGACCTCGTCGCCGTCCGGCTTCGCGAACTGGCGGCGGACCTCGCCGTAGCGGATCGCCAGCGCCAGCGCGCGTTTCGTGGCGCTGCCCGCGCTGCCCGCGACGCTCACCCGGCCGCGGATCAGCGTGCCCAGCATCGTGAAGAACCGGCGGCTGTCGCTCTCGATCGGGCTCGAGTACGTCCCGTCTCCGCCGACGTCGCCGAAGCGGTTCAGCAGAGCTTCGCGCGGCACCCGGACGTCGTCGAACGCCAACCGTCCGTTGTCGACCCCGTTGAGGCCCGCCTTCGGCCCGCAGTCGTCGATGGACACTCCGGGCATCGGCTTGCCTTCGTCGTCCCGGATCGGCACGAGGAACGCGTGCACGCCGCGCGATTCGCCGCCGGTCACCAGCTGCGCGAAGACCACCGCCAGCCGGCCGTCGCGGGCCGCGTTGCCGATGTATTCCTTGCGGGCCATCGCATCCGGCGTGTTGACGACGAACCCGCCGTCCACGAAGGTCGCCGTGGTGCGCAGGTGCTGGACGTCGGAACCGTGGCCGTGCTCGGTCATCGCGAAGCAGCCCAGCACGTCGAGGTCCATGATCGCGCGCAGGTACCGCTGGTGGTGCCGCTCGGTGCCGAGCAGCTGGACGGCGCCGCCGAACAGGCCCCACTGGACGCCGGCCTTCACCATCAGCGACAGGTCGCCGTAGCCGAGCATCTCGAACGACGTCACCGAGCCGCCGACGTCGCCTCCGCCGCCGTACGCCGGATCGAAGCCCAGGCCGGGCCGGTCGGTCTCGGCGAGTGCGCGCAGCTGGTCGAGCACCTGGGCGCGGTGCGCCTCGATGCCGAGGTCCACCGGGTCCCGGAACTCCGTGCCGGCCATCTGCGCCCGCACCCCGCGGCGCAGTTCGGCCCAGCGGCCGTCGAGGACGGCGGTGAGTGCGTCCGGATCCACCTTCGAGGGTACTTCGGGGACGTCCACGGCTACCTCCGGAAAAGGACGAACGGCAGGCTTCCTACTCGTTGGTAGTAAGCCTGCCGCAGCCCCGCCGATCCCGCAGGTTCAGATCGGCTTGCCGTTGACCGTCACATTCGTGAAGCGGGCGTTGTCCACGTACTTCAGCGCGTTCGACGTGTCGGCCACGCCCTTGAACGTGGAGTTCGCCACGGAGAACCCGTGCACGTGGGCGTTCGAAAGCCCGCTGACGTCGAACGTCTTGCCCGCGATCTTCGTGCTCGAACACGTGCTGATCGTGAACGGCCCGAACGAAGGGACGTAGCCGCCGGTCTGGCTGTTGTAGGTGGACGTCACGTACACGAAGTTCCGCGCGAAGGTGCCGGAAACGCTGTCGAGGTTGATGTTCTCGGTGAAGCCGCCACGCAGCGTGTTGGACTTCACGTACAGGGCGAACTTCGTGTCACCCTGCACGGTGAGCCGGTAGGCGTAGACGTTGCGGATCCCGCCGGTCTGCTCGCTGCCGCAGGTGATCGCGCCCCAGTTGCCGTTCATCACGCAGTTCACCACGACGAGGTTCTGGCACGGGACGTTCACCCGGCGCCCGTCGGCGTCGCGGCCGGACTTGATGGCGATGTTGTCGTCGTGCGCGCCGAGGGTGCAGTTGGCGATGACGACGTGGTCGCACGACTCCGGGTCGCAGCCGTCGGTGTTGCTGTGCGCCGTGCCGGGGTCGGTGCTGACGCCGTCGACCGTGACGTTGCGGCACAGCGTCGGGTGCAGCTGCCAGAACATCGGGTTCTTCAGGGTGACGCCCTGGATCAGCACGTTCTCGCAGGCGTACGGCTCGACGAACGCCGACCGCATGGTGTGCCCCGAGCCCGGCACCACCCGCTTCTCCCGCGCGGTTCCGTTGGCCACCAGCGATTCCAGGTACGCCCGGTCGCTGCCCTTGTTCCACGACGAGGTGGCCGCCGCATCGAGGGTGCCGCTGCCGGTGAGGCCGATGTTCTTCTGCCCGTACGCGTAGATCATCGGCGAGTGGTTGACGCACTCGATGCCTTCGTAGCGCGTCAGGACGTTCGGGAACTTCGAGGCGTCGCCGCTGAACTTGAGGACCGCGCCCTTTTCGAGGTGCAGGTCGACGTTGCTCTTGAGGTGGATGGCGCCGGTGACGAAGCTGCCACCGGACGGCACGACGACGTGCCCGCCACCGGCCGCGGTGCAGGCTTCGATCGCTTTCCCGATCGCCGCGGTGTTGTCGGTCTTGCCGTCGTTCTTCGCGCCGTAGCCGGTGATCGGGAAACTCCGGTCGGGGAACACGGGAATCGTCGTGTTCGCGACGATGTCGTTCGCCACCGGCCACGGGAGCTCCGGTACGTCGATGCGAGGCGCCGCCGAGGCGATGGCCGGGAGCAGCGGCACCGCCGCCACCGCGAGCCCGCCCTTGATCAGCTGCCGCCGGGTGAACCTGCCGTCCATGGGTACTTCCTTCACGGGAAAGACCTGGTGCGACGGCGGAACCACGGCACGGACCGCGGGCACGAAGAAACTCTAGGCCCGGATTCGGCTCCAGGTCCAGGCTTGCGCGACCGGCGAAGAGCCTGTCATGATCGCCGCATGTCGATTCGAAAGGGCGTGCGCGCCCTCGCGCGTTGAGCGCCCCGCGGCGGCCCGGCCGCCGCTTCCCCGATTTGCCTGCGTGGCTGAACCACGCCTTCTGCACGTCCTGCACTGATCGGCCCGCGGCCGAAGACGCGATCAGCCGGCTCTACGCCCTGCTCGCCGAGCCGCGCGGCAGCCCGTCAAGGAATCCGTCGCCGGCTGCACAGCGAGACCGGGCCCGCGGTGGTCCACCCCGACGGCCGGCCCGCCTCCATCGAGCAGTCCGGGCTGCGGCTGCTGAGCCGGACGCCCGATCCCGGCAGCCCCGAACTCGTCCGCGGCGATGCAAGCCACAACCCGCACAGCTCGTCGCGGACCGCGGGACGTGCGGCTTTCGAGAAAACGGCGCCGGTGTACCTGATTCATCCGGAGCACGGGGCAACCGGGATCGCGCCCGGAGCGTGGTTGGTGCGAAGGGCAGCTGGAGCTGCGGCCGGCTTCCGGAAACCGGTTCTGGTCGCGGACTGAGAGCTGCCGGGTACCGCTCGGGAGGGGCGGTGACCGGCTGACGGCCGCGGGGTGCCGCCGAGGGGGCAGCACCGCGCGGCCGGCCTGAAGTTCGTGAAGGCCACCTTGAGGAACTCGAAGTCCTCCAGGTGGCCTTCAC
>NZ_JBEZYB010000170.1:0-4611 GCF_040638285.1 Amycolatopsis sp. NPDC026612 | reverse complement strand
GCGACGTTGATCAAGGCGGTGGAGGACTTCCTGCAGGGGCCGGAGGTCCTGCGTGACGGCGGGGTCGAGGCGATGAAGGAGATCCGCCGCATCCGCGACGAGTACCCGGAGACCAAGCGCCACAAGGCGACCGACGTCCCGGGGATCGCGTCCAACGACATCGGCATCATCAACAGCGCCCCACCGCCCAGCCGGACGGTCGTGGTCCTGCTCAAGCGTGTCCTCGACCAGACCAGGGGCCGCCACCGGTTCGGGCTCGGCGCCGTCCCCGCGGACGAAGCCCACTGGTGGCACACGTCGCTGTTCAACACCGTGGTCGTCACCGACGCGAGCCAGGACGGCGTCCGCGTCCGCTCCTACGACCGGGCCAAGACCATGGACCTGACCAACCGCGGCATCCGGGTGATCCAGCGGCTGCGCAAGGAAGGCGCCGCGGTGCAGGAGCAGTACAAGCGCGCCATGCCGGAGCTCACCTCGCGGGAGAACTGGACGCGCCTCTACGACCTCTGATCCCCGCTCGGGCTTCGCCGTCGACCACCGCGCGCCTTCTTGTCGCGTCCCGATCGACGGCCGTGGCGGTCACCCGGGCCCGGGTGGCGACCCGGTGTGGTGGTGACCGGTCGGCCGCACGCAGAACTCGTTGCCGTCCGGATCCGCCAGCACGACAGTGCCGTCGTCGCGGGCGTCGAGCCGAGCGGCGCCGAGGGAGATCAGCGCGTCGATCGCCGCCCGCTGGTCGCCGTCGGCCGGGACCAGCTCGAAGCGCTGCCGGCTCGGCTCCGCTCTCGACGTCACAGGCGTGCCATCCCAAGCGTCCCAGGCGACTTTCGTGCCGCCGCGCGGCGACTGGATCGCGGTCTGCTCGCCCCGGTCCCACACCAGGGGCCAGCCCAGCGCTTTGCTCCAGAACAGGCCGGCCTGCCGGGTGCCGGCGCAGGTGAGCTCGCCCAGCGGGCCACACCCGGCGAGGTAGCCGTTGCCGGGCTCGATCACGCAGAACTCGTAGCCCGCCGGGTCGGCCAGGACCACGTGCGCCTCCTCGGGACGCTGCCCGACGTCGACGTGGCGGCCACCGAGCCCGACCGCCGTGGCCACCGTGTGCCGCTGGTCGTCGAGGTCGGCGCTGGTCAGGTGCAGGTGCATCCGGTTCGCGCCGAGCCGGCCGGCGCGGCCCGGGACGAACCGCAGGCCGAGCTGGGTGTCCCCGCCCGGGAGCAGCACACCGCCGGTGTCCTCGACGACGTCGCGACCGAGCAGGCCGGCCCAGAAGCGGGCCGGTTCAGCCGGGTCGTCCGCCTCGAAGGTCACCGCCAGCAGCCGCGAACGCATCACCCGACCGTAGACACCGCCCCCGTGAGGCGGCAAGCCGATAGGGACCGGCGCGGAACCGAGGTCGCTGTTCCCTCCGGCCGGGGCGTCCGAGCACTCCCGACGACCCGATCACGAGCCAACCGGACATGAACGAGCCAAGTTGACGGGAAATATTTACAACGTTGTATCGATAGGGTAGGAACTACTTTTACAACGTTGTAACGACGAGCGGAGGCTGGTATCCGTGTCGCTGAGCCGCAGGCAGTTCGTCGCCGGAGCCGTTGCCGCCACCCTGGCGACCGGGGTCAGCGCACCCGACGCGGCCGCCGCCGCGCTCCGCTGCCGGAAGGTCCTTCCCGCCAAGGGCGGGCTCTACACGCCGAACGCGGCGCCGCTGCAGCCCGCCGCCTTCCTCAAGCTCCCACCCGGCGCCGTCACGCCCCGCGGCTGGCTCGCCGGGCAGCTGCGGCTGCAGCTCGACGGCCTCTGCGGGCACTACCCCGAAACGTCGCAGTACCTCGACTTCGCCACCAGCGGCTGGGTGCACCCGGCGGGCGAAGGCTGGGAAGAGGTGCCGTACTGGCTGCGCGGCTACGTCGACCTCGCCGCGGTGACCGGCGACGCAACGGCGCTGGCGACCGCCCGCCGCTGGGTCGACGCCATCCTCGCGACCCAGCAGGCCGACGGCTTCTTCGGGCCGACGATGCTGCGCACCGCGTTGAACAACGGTCCCGACTTCTGGCCGTACCTGCCGCTGCTGCAGGCGCTGCGGTCCTGGCAGGAGTACACCGGCGACGCGCGGATCGTCCCCTTCATGACCCGGTTCCTCCGGTACATGAACGCCCAGGGCAAGAGCGCGTTCGACTCCAGCTGGGTGTCCGTGCGCTGGGGCGACGGGCTCGACAGCGTCTTCTGGCTGTTCAACCGCACCGGTGACGCCTTCCTGCTCGACCTCGCCGACAAGATCCACACCTTCGGTGCCGACTGGGTCGGCACCCTGCCGAGCCTGCACAACGTCAACGTCGCCCAGGGCTTCCGCGAGCCGGCGCAGTACGCGCTGCGCAGCGGCTCGGCCGCGCTCACCCAGGCCACCTACTCCGGCTACGCCACGGTCATGGCGACCTACGGCCAGTTCGCCGGCGGCGGCTTCGCCGGGGACGAGAACGCGCGGCCCGGCTTCGGCGACCCGCGGCAGGGCTTCGAAACCTGCGGGATCGTGGAGTTCATGGCGAGCCACCAGCTGCTCACCCGGCTGACCGGCGACCCGGTGTGGGCGGACCGCTGCGAGGACCTCGCCTTCAACTCCCTGCCCGCGGCCCTCGATCCGAGCGGGCGCGGGGTGCACTACATCACGAGCGCGAACAGCGTCGACCTCGACAACGTCCCCAAGAGCGAAGGCCAGTTCCAGAACACCTTCGCCATGCAGGCCTACATGCCGGGCGTCCGGCAGTACCGCTGCTGCCCGCACAACTACGGCATGGGCTGGCCGTACTTCACCGAAGAGCTTTGGCTCGCGACGCCGGACAACGGGCTCGCCGCGTCGATGTACTCGGCCAGCAGCGTCACGGCGAAGGTCGCCGGCGGCACCTCGGTGACCATCGTCGAGGACACCACCTACCCGTTCTCGGAGCAGATCACCTTCACCGTCCGTGTGCCGCGGCACTTGCGTTTCCCGCTGTACCTGCGGATTCCCGCCTGGTGCTCGGCGCCGCGCCTGACGGTGGCGGGCGCGCCGGTCGCGGCCGCGGCCGGGCCGGCGTTCGTCAAGCTCGACCGGACCTGGGCCGACGGCGACGTCGTCACCTTGACGCTGCCGCAGCGCACGACGACGCGGACGTGGCAGGCCAACCACGACTCCGTTTCCGTCGACCACGGTCCGCTGACGTACTCGCTGAAGATCGGGGAACGGTACGAGCAGTTCGCCGGCACCGCCCAGTTCCCGGAGTACGCCGTGCACGCGACGACGCCGTGGAACTACGGCCTGGCCGCCGGCGCCGCGCTGACCTTCTCGGCTTCCGGCGGGCCGCTGCCCGCCAACCCGTTCACGCCGGACACCGTCCCGGTGAAGATCACCGCGTCCGCCCGGCAGATCGCCGAGTGGACCACGGACGACCAGGACGTCGTCACGCCGCTGCAGGCGTCACCGGCGCTGAGCGAGGCGCCGGTCGAGACGGTCACGCTGATCCCGATGGGAGCGGCCCGGCTGCGCATCACGTCGTTCCCGGCGGCGTCGCCGGACGGGCACCCGTGGCTGCCGGGTGGCGGCGGCGCGGCGTTCCGGATCGTGAACCGCAACTCGGGCAAGGTGCTCGGCGTCGACCGGATGTCCACAGCGGACAGCGCCGACGTCGTCCAGTTCGCCGACAACGGCACCGACGACCACCTCTGGCACCTCGTCGCGAACGGCGACGGCTGGTACCGAATCCGCAACCACCACTCCGGCAAGGTCCTCGGGGTGGACCGGATGTCCACTCTGGACGGCGGGAAGGGGGTGCAGTTCACCGACAACGGCAGCGCGGACCACCTGTGGCAGCTGGTCGACAACGGGGACGGCTGGTGGCGACTGAAGAACCGCAACTCCGGCAAGGTCCTCGGCATCGACGGGATGTCCACAGCGGACAGCGCGCAGGCGGTCCAGTTCGGCGACACCGGCACGGCGGATCACCTGTGGCAGCTGGTTCCGGACGGCCGGGTGCGGATCGAGAACCGCAACTCCGGCAAGGTGCTCGGCGTGGACCAGATGTCCACGGCGGACAGTGCGCGGGTGGTGCAGTTCGCCGACAACGGCACCGACGACCACCTGTGGACGTTCGAAGCCGACGCCGGCGGCTGGTTCCTCATCCGTAACGTCCACTCCGGCAAGGTGCTCGGCGTCGACCAGATGTCCACAGCGGACAGTGTCAACGTCGTCCAGTTCACCGACAACGGCTCACCGGACCACGAGTGGCGCCTGCGTGACGACGGCAGCGGCTGGTTCCGGATCGTGAACCGCAACTCCGGCAAGGTGCTCGGCGTCGACCGGATGTCGACGGCCGACAGCGCCCAGGTGGTGCAGTTCGGCGACACCGGCACGGCCGACCACCAGTGGCGGCTGCGGTGATCACGGCTTCAGGAACGAGCGCTCGGCGGCCGGCCCGGTCGGATCCACCGACCGGGCCGTCCGGGAGGACTACCTGAGTAATTCGAATTCTCCGCCGGCTGCGCCGGTCAGGGCTTCTCGAAGTGCTGGTAGTCGATCGGGGTGTCCCAGGAGCCACCCCAGGTCCAGCCACGCGAGCTGAACGCCCGCTCGGTGACGTC
>NZ_JBEZYB010000169.1:0-4844 GCF_040638285.1 Amycolatopsis sp. NPDC026612 | reverse complement strand
AGACGAGCCGCGAACACCGGCGACGACTCCGCCAGGTCGAGGGCCATCCCCACCCACTGCGCACCCTGCCCCGGAAAGACCAGCGCCACCTTGCCGCGGGCCGAAGCTTCCCCGGTGATCACTGCGGGGCTCGCCGAGCCGGCGGCCAGCGCAGCCAGTCCGCCGTCCCCGGTGACCACCGCGCGGTGGCCGAGCAGCGCCCGCGACTTCACCAGCGAGAACCCGATGTCGGCCGGGTGACCGTCGTGGTCGAGCAGTGCCGCGGCCTGCGCCCGCAGCGCTTCCGCCGAACCGGCCGACAACACCCACGGCACCGGACCCGGGACCGCCCGCGACGGCAGTGCGGGCTCGTCCGGAGCCTGTTCCAAGATCACGTGCGCGTTGGTTCCGCTGACCCCGAACGACGAGACGCCGATCCGCCGCGGCTGCCCGGTCTCCGGCCACGGCGTCGCCTCGGTGAGCAGCCGGACCTCCCCGGCCGTCCAGTCCACTTGCGACGACGGCGCGTCGACGTGCAGGCTCCGCGGCAGCAGGCCCCGGCGCATGGCCTGGACGGACTTGATGATCCCGGCGACCCCGGCCGCGGCCTGGGTGTGCCCGAGGTTGGACTTGACCGAGCCGAGCAGCAACGGACGGCCGGCCGCGCGGCCGCGGCCGTAGGTGGCCAGCAGCGCCTGCGCCTCGATCGGGTCGCCGAGGGTGGTGCCGGTGCCGTGCGCCTCGACCGCATCGACCTGCTCGGCCGACAGCTGGGCGCGCTCCAGCGCGGCGCGGATGACCCGCTGCTGCGACGGCCCGTTCGGCGCGGTCAGGCCGCTGCTGGCGCCGTCCTGGTTGACCGCGGAACCGCGGACGACGGCGAGCACCGGGTGCCCGTGGCGGCGCGCGTCGGAAAGGCGCTCCACGAGCAGCATCCCGGCGCCCTCGCCCCAGCCGGTGCCGTCGGCGGCGTCGGCGAAGGGCTTGCATCGGCCGTCGGCGGCCAGGCCGCGCTGGCGGCTGAACGCGGTGAACGTGCCCGGCGTGGCCATCACCGTGACGCCGCCGGCCAGCGCCAGCGAGCAGTCGCCGAGCCGGACGGCCTGGCACGCCAGGTGCAGCGCGACCAGCGACGACGAGCAGGCCGTGTCGATGGTGACCGCGGGACCTTCGAGGCCGAGGGTGTAGGCGATCCGGCCGGAGGCGACGCTGCCCGCGCTGCCGTTGCCGAGGTGGGCCTCGAACTCCGCGAACACCTCGGGCGCGAGCAGCAGCCGGGCCGCGTAGTCGGAGTACATCACCCCGGCGTAGACGCCGACCTTCTCGCCACGCACGGACGTCGGGTCGATGCCCGCCCGCTCCAGCACCTCCCAGGAGACTTCCAGGAGCAGCCGCTGCTGCGGGTCCATGGCGAGCGCCTCGCGCGGGGAGATCCCGAAGAACCCGGCGTCGAACTCGGCCGCGTCGTGCAGGAACGCGCCCTCGCGGGTGTAGCTGGTGCCCGCGCTGCCGGGGTCGGCGTCGTAGAGCGCGTCGAGGTCCCAGCCGCGGTCGGCGGGGAACGCCCCGACCGCGTCCTCCCCCGCTGCCAGCAGGTCCCACAGCTGTTCGGGGGTGCGGACGCCGCCGGGGAACCGGCAGCTCATGCCGACGATGGCGACCGGCTCGTGCGCGCGGTCCTCGTTCTCCTTCAGCCGCCGCCGGGCTTCGCGCAGGTCGGCCGTGGCCCGCTTGAGGTAGTCCAGGAGTTTCTGTTCGTTCGACATTCAGGACATCCCCAGTTCGTCGTCGAGGAGCTCGAAGATCTCCTCGGCGGTGGCGTCGGCCAGTTCCGTGCCGGGTTCCTCCCGGCGGTCGTCGGTGGCGGTCCAGCGGGCCAGCAGCTCGCGCAGGCGTTCGGTGACGAGGTCGCGTTCGCCCGCACCGGGCTCGGCCGCGGCGAGCACCGCGGCCAGCCGGTCGAGCTCCGCGTGGACGGGCGGGACGACCTTCGCCCCGCCCGCGGGCAGCTCGGCGCCCAGGTGCTTGGTGAGCGCGTCCGGGTTCGGGTAGTCGAAGATCAGCGTGGCCGGCAGCCGCAGCCCGGTCACCGCGTTGAGCCGGTTGCGCAGCTCCAGCGCGGTCAGCGAGTCGAACCCGAGATCGAGGAAGCCGCGCCCGGCCTCCACGGCGTGCCCCGACGGGTAGCCGAGCACCGCCGCCACCTGGGCGCGCACGACGTCGTCGACGACGCGGAGCTGTTCGGCCTCCGGGAGGCCCGCGAGCCGCTCGGCCAGCCCGGGCCCGGCCGGGACACCGTCGCGCACGGCCGGCCGCGCCGAGGTCCGGACCAGTCCGCGCAGCAGCGGCGGGACCTCGGCCCGGGCGCGCCAGGCGGCCAGGTCGAGACCCACCGGCATGAGCAGCGGCTCGCCCGTGCCGAGAGCGAGGTCGAACAGCCGCAGGGCGCGGTCCGTCGGCAGGGCGCGGACGCCGGAGCGGCCGAGCCGCGCCACGTCGTCGTCGCCGAGGTGCGCGGTCAGGCCGCTGCGCGCTTCCCACAGCCCCCACGCGAGCGAAGTCGCGGCCAGGCCCCGGCCGTGGCGGTGCTGGGCGAGGGCGTCGAGGTAGGCGTTGGCCGCGGAGTAGCCGGCCTGGCCCGCGCCGCCCATCGTCGTCGCGAAGGACGAGAACAGGACGAACGCGTCGAGGTCGAGGTGCGCGGTCAGCTCGTGCAGGTGCCGCGCGGCCACGGCCTTGGGCCGCAGGACGGTGTCGAGCCGGTCCGGGGTCAGTGCTTCGAGGACCCCGTCGTCCAGCGCGCCCGCGGCGTGCACCACCGCCGTCAGCGGGTGCTCGGCGGGGATCCGCGCCAAGGCGGCTTCGAGGGCGTCCCGGTCGGCGACGTCGCAGGCGAGCACGGTCACCGACGCGCCCGCGGCCGTCAGCTCCTCGGCGGCGCCGGGGGCGCTGCGGCTGAGCAGCAGGAGGTGCCGGACGCCGTGCACCGTCACCAGGTGCCGGGCGAGCAGGCCGCCGAGCACGCCGCTCGCGCCGGTGACGAGCACCGTGCCGTCCGGGTTCCAGACGTGCTCGTGGCGCGGCGGGGTGGCCCGCGCCAGCCGGGGCACGTGCAGGGCACCGCCGCGCAACGCCAGCTGCGGCTCGCCGGCCGCGGCGGCCGCTCCGGCCCAGGCGGCGGTGTTCTCCGGGGTGTCGACGTCGAGCAGCACGAACCGGCCGGGGTGCTCCGACTGCGCCGACCGCACCAGCCCCCAGACGGTCGCCGCGGCGGGATCGGCGGGTGCCTCCCCGACGGCGGATTCGGTGACCAGCACCAGCCGCCCGTCGTGCTCGCCCGCCAGGAAGTCCTGCACGGTCTCGAGCGCTTCGGCCGTCACATCGCCACGGCACCGCGTGAACACGACCGCGCCGGGTTCGCCGAGGGGAACGGCCGGGGCGGCGGGTCCGGTTTCGAGGCGCTGCCACGCGAGGGTGAACAGGGCGTCGGCGCCGGTGTCCGCGGCGGCGGCCACCTGCCCGGCCGAAATCGGCCGCATGACCAGGGATTCCGCTTCGGCGACCGGCGCGCCGGTCTCGTCGGCGACGGTGACCGAGACGCCGTCCGCGCCGAGGGCGCCGAGCCGGACCCGCAGCGTCGTCGCCCCCGTTGCGTAGAGCCGGACGCCGGTCCACGCGAACGGCAGCCGGGCGCCGGCCTGGGCGCTGGTCAGGCCGATCGGGTGCAGGGCCGCGTCGAGCAGGGCCGGGTGCAGGCCGTAGCGAGCCGCTTCGGCCTGCTGCGCGCCGGGCAGGACGACCTCGGCGTAGAGGTCGTCGCCGTGCCGCCAGGCCGCGCGCAGCCCCTGGAACGCCGGGCCGTAGCGGTAGCCGTGCTCCGCCAGGGTGTCGTAGTGGCCTTCGACCGGCAGGGGGTCGGCGCCCGGCGGCGGCCATGCGGTGAGGGCCGTGCCCGGCTCGGCGCCGGGGGCCAGTACCCCTTCGGCGTGCTGGGTCCAGTCGAGGTCGTCGCCCGGTCGCGAGTGGACGGTCACTACGCGGCGGCCGTGCTCGTCGGCGGCTTCGACCCTGACCTGCACGGCCACGCCGCCGCGGCGGGGCAGCACCAGCGGCGTCTGCAGGGTCAGCTCTTCGACCGTGGCGCAGCCGACCTGGTCGGCGGCCCGCACGGCGAGCTCGACGAACGCGGTGCCGGGCAGCAGCACGGTGTCCCCGACCGCGTGGTCGGCGAGCCACGGGTGGGTGCTCAGGGAAAGCCGTCCGGTGAGCAGGGTGGCGCCGGTGCCCGCGACGGCCACTGCCGCGCCGAGCAGCGGGTGCCCGGCGTCGGTGAGGCCGAGGCCGCCGGCGTCGCCCGCGGTGGCAGCGGTCCACTGTGGCCAGTACCACTCCTGCTGGAACGGGTAGGTGGGGATGTCGGTGAACCGCGCGCCGGGGAAGGCCGGGCGCCAGTCGACCCCGACCCCGTTGACGTGTGCCTCGGCGAGCGCGGTGTAGAAACGGGTCAGGCCACCGTCGTCACGGCGCAACGAGCCCAGCGCGAGGACGTCGTCGCCGATCGCCATGGTGAGCACCGGGTGCGGCGACGCTTCGACGAACGTCCCGAACCCTTCGCTCTTCAACCGTTCGACCGCGATGTCCAGCCGGACCGTGCTGCGCAGGTTCGCGTACCAGTACTCCGCATCCAGCACCGGCCCGTCGATCCACTCGCCGGTCACCGTCGAGAAGAACGCCGTCTCCCCCGCCCGCGGCCTGATCGGACCGAGCACCTCGAGAAGCTCCTCGCGCAGCTGCTCCACCTGCACCGAGTGCGACGCATAATCCACCGGCACCCGCTTCGCCCGGACACCATCCGCCTCACACGA
>NZ_JBEZYB010000168.1:0-4848 GCF_040638285.1 Amycolatopsis sp. NPDC026612 | reverse complement strand
CGTGAGTGGTAATTCGGGTTCTGACCCGAATTACCACTCACGACGCTGTGGTGGTGGGAGCCGCAACTACTTCTTCAGGACCTCGATGGACGGGTAGTCCGGCATGCGCCGGAAGTCGAGAGCCGCGGACTTGAGGTTCTTCGACTTCGCCGCGACGCCCTTCTCGTCCCACACCGGGATCGAGGGGAGGTCCTTGGCGATCAGGTCCTCGGCCTGCTGGTACAGCTTGACCGCGGCGTCCTTGTCGGCGGTGGCGTCCGCGTGCCCGAGGACCGCGTCGACCTGCGGGTTCGAGTAGCCGGAGTCGTTCGAGGATCCGCCGGTCCGGTAGATCGGGTTGAGGAAGTCCTCGATGGACGGGTAGTCCGCGGACCAGTCCGACCGGCCCATGCCGGTCAGCTGCTTCTTCGTGACGATGCTGCGCCACTGGCCGAAGTCGGTGGCCGGCACGAAGTCGCACTCGACGCCGAGGGTGTTCTTGATGCTGTTGCACGCCGCGACCAGCGGTTCCTTGCGGCCACCGTCCGCGTTGGACGCGATGGTCAGCTTGCCCTTGAAGCCGGACTTCTGGAAGGCCTCCTTGGCCGCCGCCGGGTCGAAGTGGCAGAACTGGCAGACACCTTCCCGCGCACCCGGGATGCCCTGGGAGATGTAGCCGTCCGCCGGCACGTAGGTGTCGTTCATGACGGTCTTGGTGATCTGCGCGCGGTCGATCGCCATCGAAATGGCCTTGCGCAGCTCCAGGTTGTCGTAGCCGGGCACGTAGTACGGCACCGCGATGGTGCTGATCCCGAGCAGGTGGCCGGTCACCAGCCGGTCACCGAGGTCGGCCTTGTACTTGCCGCCCGCGACCGCGGACGGCGGCAGCGCCTCCATGAAGTCGAGCCGCCCGCTCAGCAGGTCCTGGTAAGCCGTCTCCTGGCTGGCGTAGATCTTGATGTCGAGGTCCTTGAAGTGGACCTTGTCGTCACCCTTGTAGTCGTCGAAGCGGGTGAGCTTGATGTCCTGGTTCGGCGTGCGCGACACGAACTTCATCGGGCCGTTGCCGATCGGGTGCTGCGCGAAGGCCTTGGGGTCGGCGAAGAACGAGTCGGGCAGCGGCGCGAACGCCTGGTAGCCGACCTTGATCGAGAACACCGAGAACGGCGCGTCCAGGGTCACCTGGAACTCGTAGTCGCCCTTGGCGACCAGGCCGGACATCTTGTTCGTGGCCGGCTTGGCGTTCTCGGCCTCGGGGTGGACGTCCTTGTACCCCTGGATGTTCGAGAAGAAGTCGGTGTTGAGCTGCCCGTTCGGGGCGTAGGCGCCGTAGTTCCAGGCGTCGATGAAGTTGTGCGCCTTCACCTCGGTGCCGTCGTGGAACTTCCAGCCCTGCTTGATCTTGATGTCGTAGACCTTGGAGTCGGTCGTCGTGATCGAGTCGGCCATCAGGTTGAACGGCTGTGCGTCCGCTCCCTTGAAGCCGACCAGCGTCGCGAACATGACCTGGATCGCCTTGGTGCCGCCCAGGTCGTTGATGTTCGTCGGGACCAGTGCGTTCTGCGGTTCGGTGCCGTAGACGCTGACCGTGCCGTCCGGGTCCGTCCCGCCGGCTCCCGTGGAGCTGCCCGAGCCGCCGCCGCACGCGGCGAGCACGAGCGCCAGCGAGGTCATCACCACCGTGGATCCCCAGAGCCTGCGCGAACGACGCATGTTCCCCTCCATCTTCGTGACGTCCGAAAGGTGAGACGCACGCTAGCGGGGGCGGCGAAGCCGATCACAGGACTGCGGTGTTGCAAATGTGTGACGACCGTCAGGACCACCTGGTTGGAGCACGACCAACGTAGGAATCCGGATACTCCGGACGGCCCAGCGCCGACTGCTGGTCATCGCGTGCTCACCCTCGGTTCCGTTGTGGCGCAAGCCCTTTGAGGTGGCCGAACGGTCGGTCAGGCGAGGGAAAGGGCGATGCCGTCGAGGATGTCGTGCTCGCTGACGACCAGCTCGGTCGGGCCGCCGCGGGCCGCGAGCTGCTCGGCAAGGGTCTGGACCACTACGGCGCCGCCGCCGATGACGTCGACCCGGCCGGGGTGGATCACCGGGTTCGCCGCGCGGGTGGCGTGGTCCTCGCTGAGCAGGCGCGTCGCGAGCCGGTCGATGTCCGCCGCGCTCAGCTTGGACAGGTGCACGCGGTCGCGGTCGTACTCCGGCAGGCCCTGCGCGATCGCCGACAGCGTGGTCACCGTGCCCGCGACACCGATCCAGGTCCTGGCGCGGGCGACGTCGACGACGTCGAAGGCGTCGGTGAGGACCTTGCCGGCCAGGTCACGGGCGGCGGCGATCTCGTCCGCGGCCGGCGGGTCGCTCTTGAGGGCGCGCTCGGTGATCCGGACGCAGCCGATGTCGACGGACCTGGCGGCGAGCACCTCGGCCCGCCTGCCGTCCCAGGTGCCGAGGACCAGCTCGGTCGAGCCACCGCCGACGTCGACCACGACGAACGGGCCGTCGTCCGGGTCCTGCTCCCCGACGGCGCCGGTGAAGGACAGGCGCGCCTCTTCGTCCCCGGTGATCACCTCGGCTTCGACGCCGAGGGTTTCGCGCGTCATGCGGAAGAAGTCGTCGCGGTTCTTGGCGTCGCGGGTCGCGGAGGTGGCGACCATGCGCACCTTCTCCACGCCCTTGCGCCGGGCGGCGATCGTGTAGTCGGCGAGGGCGGCCTTCGTCCGCTCCAGCGCTTCCGGAGCGAGCTGCCCGGTGGCGTCGACGCCCTGCCCGAGCCGGACGATCCGCATCTCGCGGTGCAGGTCACGCAGGTCGACCGTGCCGTCGTGGCGCGGCGTCAGCTCGGCGACGAGCAGGCGGATGGAGTTGGTCCCACAGTCGATCGCGGCAACACGAGGCATGCGCCCACCCTAACCGGCGTGCCCTGGTCAGGTGGTGGGTGACGGCAGCGTGGTCGTGGTCAGGGTGACCGACGTGCTGACCGAGGTGACCACCTCGCCGCACGTCGGGTCCGCCGGCGCGGGTTTCGTCGGCGTGGTGGAGGTGTCGCCGGTAGCGGTGGTCGTCGGCGACGGCTCGGTCGTGATGCTGATGATCGTGGTCGTGGCCGGCGTCGTCGTGGGCGGCTTGGTGCACGACGGCGGCTCAGACGTGGCCGGCTTCGAAGTGGTCGACGTCGTCGGCGGAGGTGTGGAGACCGTGGTCGTCGGCACCGGGGGCGGCGGCACGGCCGGCGCCAGGGCCGCGTTCGGGGCGCCGATCGGCACCGTGCTGTCCGGCACCTGCATGATCCCGTTGCGGTAGGCCTCGGCCCAGAGGACCACGGTGTTCACGTACGTGTCGGAGTTGTTGTACCGGTAGATCGCGCCGCGCAGCTGGTCCGGCTTCGCCAGGTCGAAGCCGCCGGAGCACAGGTACCGGCCGGTGGCCAGAGCCGCGTCGAAGAGGTTGTTCGGGTCGGACTTGCCGTCACCGTTGCCGTCGGAGGCGTAGCCGCGCCAGGTCCCCGGGATGAACTGGGTCGGGCCGACCGCGCGGTCCCACACCGGGTCGGTGTCGAGCAGGCCCTGGTCGGTGTCCGGGATCGCGGCGAACCCGCCCTGGCCGTTGAGCTGGGGGCCGAGGATCGGCTCGCGAGTGGTCCCCGCACTGTCCACGTAGCCGCCGCGGGCGTGGTTGGACTCGATCCGGCCGATGCTGGCGATCAGGGCCCAGTCGATGTGGCACGCGGGCTGCTCGCGGCCGAGGATGTCGGCGGCGGTCTTGTACGCGCGGAGCGCGGTGGCCGGAATGCCGAGCGGGCCGTCGGGGAGCTCGTAGGCCGGCAGGGGCAGCGGGGTGGGCGCGCCGGGGAGGGTGCCGTCGACGGCGATCTGCTGGATCGCGGCGTGCCCGGGGTCGTAGCCCTGGCCGAGCCCGGCTTCGCGGGTGTGCTCACCGCTCCCGCCGAGCCAGCCGAGCGTGCCGCCGCCGGCGATCAGCGCCGGGACCACGGCGAAGATCCCGGCGACCAGGGGGTACGCGGTGCGGTGGCGGATCCCGAACCTCCGGGCGTAGCTCCCGACTGCGTCTGGCAGCCGCCGCACACGCATGACTCAGAGCCCTCCTGGCCGGATCGGTCGTCACCCTCGGGTACAGCCTGCCGCACCCGCGGCGAGGTTTCATCCCATCGAGAGATGTGACCGAGGTTTTCGCTCACCCAGCCCAGTTATCTCTTCACAGCGCGCGAGCGTTACGCGGCACAGTCCCCCGCGGGCCACCCGTTCGCCTTAAGGAGGGCCAACGTCTCGTCACCGAACGGGTTCACGCCCGGGCCGACGGCGAGCGAGTGGGCGACGTGCACGTGCAGGCACTTGACGCGGCCGGGCATGCCGCCCGCGGTGACCTGGTGCCCCAGCGGCTCGATCGCGTCACGCTCGGCGAGGTAGGTCTCGTGGGTGCGCTGGTACTGCGCGGCCAGCTCGGGATCGGTGGTGAGCCGCTCGGTCATCTCCTTCATGATCCCGGACGCCTCGATGGTGCCGATCATCGAGTTCAGCTTCGGGCAGGTGAGGTAGTAGAGCGTCGGGAACGGCGTGCCGTTCTCCAGCCGGGGGCTGGTCTGCACCACGGCGGGGTGCCCGCTCGGGCACCGCGCGGCGACGGCGCGCAGTGCTCGCGGTGGCCGCCCGAGCTGCTCCGCGATGATCTCGCGGTCGGCGTCGGTGACGGGCTCGAACCGGTGCTGCTGCGCGTTCTCCACGCGCTCAGGTTAAGCGTCCCCCGGCGCCCGGCCCCAAGCGCCCCAATGTGGCCTTCGGTGCGTTCAACGCACCCAATGTGGCCTTCGGTGCGTTCAACGCAACCAAGGCCACAATTGGGCGGTCG
>NZ_JBEZYB010000167.1:2500-5290 GCF_040638285.1 Amycolatopsis sp. NPDC026612 | reverse complement strand
TAAGTTCGGCGGTGTCCTACTCTCCCACAACCCTTCGGTTGCAGTACCATCGGCGCTATCAGGCTTAGCTTCCGGGTTCGGAATGGGACCGGGCGTTTCCCTGACGCTAAAACCACCGAAACACTCCGAAACAACACACACGCAACATGAATCACGTGTGGTGTTTCAGAACCGTAGAGTGGATGCGCAACATCTTCGTAGACAAGTCCTCGGCCTATTAGTACCAGTCAACTCGACAACACATTACTGTGCTTCCATTTCTGGCCTATCAACCCAATAGTCTGTTGGGGGCCTTAACCCACAAAGGGGTGGGATACCTCATCTTGGAACAGGCTTCCCGCTTAGATGCCTTCAGCGGTTATCCCTTCCGAACGTAGCCAACCAGCCATGCCCCTGGCGGGACAACTGGCACACCAGAGGTTCGTCCGTCCCGGTCCTCTCGTACTAGGGACAGCCTTCCGCAAGTATCCTACGCGCGCGGCGGATAGGGACCGAACTGTCTCACGACGTTCTAAACCCAGCTCGCGTGCCGCTTTAATGGGCGAACAGCCCAACCCTTGGGACCTACTCCGGCCCCAGGATGCGACGAGCCGACATCGAGGTGCCAAACCATGCCGTCGATATGGACTCTTGGGCAAGATCAGCCTGTTATCCCCGGGGTACCTTTTATCCGTTGAGCGACACCCCTTCCACCAGGTGGTGCCGGATCACTAGTCCCGACTTTCGTCCCTGCTCGACATGTCTGTCTCACAGTCAAGCTCCCTTGTGCACTTGCACTCAACACCTGATTGCCAACCAGGCTGAGGGAACCTTTGGGCGCCTCCGTTACTCTTTAGGAGGCAACCGCCCCAGTTAAACTACCCATCAGGCACTGTCCCTGAACCAGATCATGGCCCGAGGTTCAGATTCCCAATTCGACCAGAGTGGTATTTCAACAACGACTCCACCACAACTAGCGTTGCAGCTTCACAGTCTCCCACCTATCCTACACAAGCCGAACCGAAAACCAATACCAAACTATAGTAAAGGTCCCGGGGTCTTTCCGTCCTGCCGCGCGTAACGAGCATCTTTACTCGTAGTGCAATTTCGCCGGGCCTGTGGTTGAGACAGCCGGAAAGTCGTTACGCCATTCGTGCAGGTCGGAACTTACCCGACAAGGAATTTCGCTACCTTAGGATGGTTATAGTTACCACCGCCGTTTACTGGCGCTTAAATTCTCAGCTTCACCCCCGAAGGGATTAACCGGTCCTCTTAACGTTCCAGCACCGGGCAGGCGTCAGTCCATATACATCGTCTTGCGACTTCGCATGGACCTGTGTTTTTAGTAAACAGTCGCTTTCCGCTGGTCTCTGCGGCCACCCACCCCTAGTCCGTAAAGGACTTCAGGATGTTTGGCCCCCCTTCTCCCGAAGTTACGGGGGCATTTTGCCGAGTTCCTTAACCACAGTTCACCCGATCGCCTTGGTATTCTCTACCTGACCACCTGTGTTGGTTTGGGGTACGGGCCGTGCATGCACTCACTAGAGGCTTTTCTCGGCAGCATAGGATCACTCTACTTCGCCTCAAACGGCTACGCATCACGTCTCAGAGTATATAAAGCACGGATTTGCCTATGCTTTCTCCTACACGCTTACACCAGGACAACCATCGCCTGGCGGAGCTACCTTCCTGCGTCACCCCATCGCTTGACTACTACGAAATCAGGTCCCACGCTCCACAACACCCACTAAGCCCGAAGGCTTCGCAGATGCGCTTTGGGTGGTTAGTATCAAACGCCTCGCCATGGGCGCACATGCTCGGGTACGGGAATATCAACCCGTTGTCCATCGACTACGCCTGTCGGCCTCGCCTTAGGTCCCGACTTACCCTGGGCGGATTAGCCTGGCCCAGGAACCCTTGGTCATCCGGCGGCAGAGTTTCTCACTCTGCATTCGCTACTCATGCCTGCATTCTCACTCCCACACCCTCCACCACTGGTTTCCACCGCGGCTTCACTGGATGCAGGACGCTCCCCTACCCATCAACACGACTACACAAGAACTACAAGAGTCCAAGCGGATCTATTGTGTCAATGACACAGCTTCGGCGGTGTGCTTAAGCCCCGCTACATTGTCGGCGCAGGACCACTTGACCAGTGAGCTATTACGCACTCTTTCAAGGGTGGCTGCTTCTAAGCCAACCTCCTGGTTGTCTGGGCAATCCCACATCCTTTCCCACTGAGCACACACTTAGGGGCCTTAGCTGGTGTTCTGGGCTGTTTCCCTCTCGACGACGAAGCTTATCCCCCGCCGTCTCACTGCCGCACTCTCACACCACGGTATTCGGAGTTTGGTTGATTTCGGTAACCCGGTAAGGCCCCTAGACCATCCAGTAGCTCTACCCCCGTGGTGAAACATGCGACGCTGCACCTAAATGCATTTCGGGGAGAACCAGCTATCACGGAGTTTGATTGGCCTTTCACCCCTACCCACAGCTCATCCCCTCAGTTTTCAACCTAAGTGGGTTCGGGCCTCCACGACGTCTTACCGTCGCTTCACCCTGGCCATGGGTAGATCACTCCGCTTCGGGTCTAGACCACGCGACTCAAACGCCCTATTCAGACTCGCTTTCGCTACGGCTACCCCACACGGGTTAACCTCGCCACGCAGCACTAACTCGCAGGCTCATTCTTCAAAAGGCACGCCATCACCCAACAAGTGAGCTCTGACGGCTTGTAGGCACACGGTTTCAGGTACTCTTTCACTCCCCTCCCGGGGTACTTTTCATCTTTCCCTCACGGTACTAGTCCGC
>NZ_JBEZYB010000166.1:0-5306 GCF_040638285.1 Amycolatopsis sp. NPDC026612 | reverse complement strand
CCCGGCCCCGGGCTGACGAGCAGGCTGGTCGAGGCCGAGTTCGACGGCGAACGGCTCGAGGACCAGGAGATCGTCACGACGGGCTCAGCAGCGGCGCAGCATGTCCGTCAAGGCGGTCTTCTCGGCCTGCGTGACGGTCAGCCCGTAGTAGTGCTTCACGACGATCCAGTCGGTCGCGTAGGTGCACCAGAACGCCACGAGCGGCGGCTTCCACTGGTCGGGCGCCTTGTCGCTCTTCTGCTGGTTGACGTTGTCGGTGACGGCGAACAGCTGCGGCCGGGTCAGGTCGTTGGCGAACTGCTCGCGCTTCTCGGTCGTCCACGTCCTCGCGCCGCTCGCCCAGGCCTGCCCGAGCGGGACCATGTGGTCGATGTCGACGTCGGTGGCCTTGGTCCAGGTCCCGTCGTCGTAGACGCTGGTCCACGTGCCGGACGTCGGCCGGCAGTCCTTGTCGGTCTTGACGTCCTTGCCGTCGCGCTTGAGGACGACTTCGCGGGTGTCGCAGCCGGACCCCTGGCTGTCCCAGTGCGGGAACTTCTCGCGCGAATAGCCGTCCATGGACGTCCGCGCGGCGATGGTCAGCTCGTCGAGCTGCTTCTGCACGTCGGCCGCGTTGACCGGCACCGGTGCCGAGGAGGGCGGCGGGACGGCACCCGCGCCTCTGGTCGTCGCCCAGTACCCGAAGAGCGCGATCGCCAAGATCACGACTACGAGCAGGATCCGGTGCGTCACGCTCAGCCGAAAGCTGCGGGCTGCCACATTTTCCCCTCTCACCTGCGCGGTCGCGCGGCGTAGTCTCACCTCTGCCGGCACGGGACAACCGCGTCGACACGATGACCTGGCGCGAATGTGACCTCGCCCACCCACGGCGGAGCTGTCACACGGAGCCGCTCCACTGCGACTACCGGAGCAGGACCGATCCGGAGGGAGCAGCCGATGCCCGGCCGGCTCAAGAAGTTCGACGAGTTCTTCCAGCGCAAGGCCGCCGAGGGCGGCAACGTCGTCGCCATGGCCCGGATGGGTTCGGCGATGCGAGAGCGCGGCGACCTCGCCGAGGCCGAGTCGTGGTACCGCAAGGCCGCCATGGGCGGTGACCGCGTCTCGATGACGGCACTGGCCCACCTGCTCGCCGAACGCGGCGCGCAGGACGAGGCCGAGCGCTGGTACCACGAGGCGGCGCTGGCCGGCGAGCCGCACGGGATGCAGCACCTGGCCAAGTCCTGCGAGCGGCGCGGCAAGCGCGAAGACGCGCGGCACTGGTACGGCGAGGCCGCCCGCGCCGGTGACCTGGCCTCGATGGCGGCGCTGGGCCGTCTGCTGCGTGAACAGGGAAAGGGCGAAGAGGCCGAATCGTGGCTGCGGCAGGCCGCCGAGGCGGGCTTCACCAGCGCGATGATCGATCTGGGCAGCGTGCTCCGAGACCGCGGCCAGGCCGCCGAGGCGGCGCGCTGGTGGCGGTCCGCCGTGCAGGCCGGCGACCTCGCGGCCACCTGCAGGCTGGGCAGGCAGGCCGAACGCCTCGGCAGGCCGGCCGACGCCGAATCGTGGTACCGCCGGGGCGCGACAGGCGGCCACGTCGAGGCGATCGTCCGGCTCGGGCTGCTGCTGCACCGGCGCGGCGACCTCGAAGAAGCCGAGAACTGGTACCTCGACGCCGCCGAGCGCGGCGACCCGGCGGCGATGACCAACCTCGGCGTGCTGGCCCGCAACCGCGGCGACGAAGGGGAGGCCGCCGCCTGGTACCGCAAGGCCGCCGAGCACGGCAGCGTCCCCGCGCTCACCAACCTCGGCCACCTCGCCGAGCACCGGGAGGACCTCGCGGAGGCCGAGAAGTGGTTCCGCCGGGCCGCCGAAACGGGGGACGTCCAGGGCATGCTCAGCCTGGCGCGGATGCTGCGAGCGCGGGGGGCCGCCCACGAGGCCGAACTGTGGCTCGCCCGCGCGGAGACCGTGCAGGACGAGCGGGAACACCAGCACTGACCGTCGTGGAGCCGGCCTCGAACGGCGAAAGCCTCCTTGCCGGCCCGGGGAGCCGGCAAGGAGGCGTCATCCGCGACAGCGTCAGAAGCCCGCTGTCACCTTCGTGAAGTCCCAGTCGTTCTGGGCGATGCCGCTGCAGGTCGACTGCACCCCGCCGCCCGCGCAGCCGCGGTCGCGGTTGACCGACCAGAACGCCAGGCGCGCGAGCTTGTTCGCCTTGGCCCAGTTGGTGATCTGGGTCCAGGCCGACACGCTCGTCAGCTCCTGCTGGTCGGACAGACCGTTCATGCCCGAGATGCCGAGGTGGGCGTACGCCGTGGCGTCGGTCCACCCGAACGTCGACTTCAGCTTGTCGCGCAAGCCGTTCGCCGCGCTCACCGTGCTCGCGTACATGTCCGCGCCGCCGCCGAAGTCGAACGGCATGATCGTGAACACGTCCACGTTGGCACCCAGGGCCTTCGACTGGTCGATGAGCCGGTTCCCGTAGTAGTTCGGGCCGGTCGTCGACGTGCCGAACGTCAGGATCGTCTGGATACCCGGGTTGTTCTGCTTGACGATCTTCAGCGCGCCCAGGATGCGGTCCTGGACGGCCTCGTTCTCGAACTCGTCGGAGTTCTCGATGTCGATGTCGATCGCCTTGAGCCCGTACGCGTTGATGACCTGCTGGTACGCCCCGGCCAACGCGGCAGGCGTCGAGCAGTTCGGGCCGAGCTTGGTGCCGCTCCAGCCGCCGAACGACGGGATCACCTGGCCACCCGCCGCCTTGATCTGCGCGATCGCGTTCGCGTCCGCACTGCCCTGCAGCGGACGGCTGCTGTCCCACGCCGGGTTGCAGCCGCCCGAGGCGTTGACGAACGCCATGGTGAACCACTTGATCCCGGTCGCGTTCATCACCGTCTGCGGGCTCGGCGGGTTACCCCAGCCCAGGTACAGGTACGGCGCGCCGCGGCCACCCGCCGGGGGCGGGGTCGTGGTGGTCGGCGGGGTCGTCGTCGTAGGAGGCGTCGTGGTCGTGGGGGGTGTGCCCCCGGCCGCACACGACCCACCGTTGAGCTTGCAGTTCGACGGCGCGGTGTACGAACCGGAGTACGCCACGTTGAAGCCGAAGCTCGCGCTACCGCCGTTGGCGACGTTGCCGTTCCACGTGTTCTTCACGGTGACGTGCTGACCGGCGGCGGTGTAGCTGCCGTCCCACAGCGACGAAATCTTCGCGCCGCCCGGCAGGTCGAACTCGACCGTCCACGACGCGAGCGTCGAGCCCGAGCCGTTGCTGATCGTGTACTTGCCCTCGTACCCGGTGCCCCAGTCGGAGCCTTTGGTGAAGGTCGCCGAGACCCCGCCGGCCGCGTTGGCCGGGGCGATCACGAACATCGCGCCGATCGTGGCGGCCGCGGCCGCCAGCCCGAGTGCGGGCAACCACCGGCGCCTCATGACAGGCCGTTCTTCATCGCGGTGATGAGCTCGCCGCCCGTGGTGTCGCCGGTCAGCTCCCAGAAGAAGGCGCCGCCGAGACCCTGCTGCTTGGCGTAGGACATCTTCCCGCCGATGGTCGCCGGGGTGTCGTAGCTCCACCAGTTGCTGCCGCACTTGGCGTACGCGGTGCCGGCGAAGGTGCCGGTCGACGGGCAGGTGTTCTTCAGGACCTTGTAGTCCTCGATGCCCTGCTCGTAGGTGCCCGGCGCGGGACCGGTCGCGGTGCCGCCCGGCGTCGACTGCGTGACGCCGGTCCAGCCACGGCCGTAGAACCCGATGCCCAGCAACAGCTTGCTCGACGGGACACCCTTGCTCTTCAGCTTCTGGATGGCCGCGTCGGAGTAGAAGCCCGGGGTCGGGATGCCGTTGAAGCTGGTCAGCGGCGAGTGCGGAGCGGTCGGGCCCTGCGCGGCCCAGGCGCCGAAGTAGTCGTAGGTCATCACGTTGTACCAGTTGACGTACTGCGCGGCGCCACCGTAGTCGGCGACGTCGAGCTTGCCGCCGTTGCTGCCGTCCGCGGTGATCGCCGAGGTGATCAGGAACGACGAGCCGAACTGCGAGCGCAGCGCGCCCATCAGGTTCTTGTAGGCCGCGGAACCGCTGGTGTCACAGGAAAGGCCGCACGCGTTGGGGTACTCCCAGTCGATGTCGATGCCGTCCCAGATGTCCGCCCAGCGCGGGTCCTTGAGCAGGTTGTAGCAGGACTGCGCGAACGCGGCCGCGTTCTGCGCCGCCTGCCCGAAGCCGCCGGAGTAGGTCCAGCCGCCGAACGACCAGATCACCTTGAGGCCCGGGTGCAGCTTCTTGAGCTTGCGCAGCTGGTTGAAGTTGCCGGCCACCGGCTGGTCCCAGGTGTCGGCCACGCCGTCCACGCTGCCCGCGGCGTCGTAGGTCTTCTGGTAGTCGGCGTACGGGTCGTCGTTCGCCGTGCACTGGCCGTTCTTGACGTTGCCGAACGCGTAGTTGATGTGGGTCAGCTTGCTCGCCGAGCCCGACGTCTCGATGTTCTTGACGTGGTAGTTGCGCCCGTAGACGCCCCACTGCACGAAGTAGCCGACGTTCTTCAGCCCGCCCGGCGGGGGCGGCGGGGTCGTCGTCGGGGTGGTGGGCGTGGTCGGGGTGGTCGGGGTGGTGGTCGGCTGCGTCGGGGTCGTCGGCGTGGTGGTCGGGGTACCACCGCCGGCGTCGCACGAGCCGCCGTTCAGCTTGCAGTTCGACGGCGCCGAGTAGGTGCCGGAGTAGCTGACGTTGAAGCCGAAGCTCGCGCTGGCCCCGTTGCCGACGTTGCCGTTCCAGGTGTTCTTCACGGTGACGTGCTGGCCGGAAGCGGTGTAGCTGCCGTCCCACAGCGACGCGATCTTCGCGCCGCCCGGCAGGTCGAACTCCACCGTCCAGCTCGGCAGCGTCGAGCCGGAGCCGTTGTTGATCGTGTACTTGCCCTCGTACCCGGTGCCCCAGTCGGACCCCTTGGTGAAGGCGGCGCCGACGCCACCGGCGGCGCTCGCCGGCACGGTGACGAGGCCGACCGCGATCGCGCCGACCGCGGTGAACAGACCGAGCAGGTGCCATCTCTTTCTGGACATCGCTCTCCTTTGAGCCAGGTGCAGGACGGCGGACACCAACACCACCGGCGGGGACCATGGCGGTGTTTTGCGCCGTTTGCCCAAACGTTACGTGGTCCAGACCAATTAGGGAAGCGGCACCACGGAGCGTGGCCGAAGGTCAAGACCACTGCTCGGTGCGGGCCCCCCCACTGGTCCAGTCCAGTCACCCAGCGCACACGAAGGACGGTCGCGGCTCCGATCCAGCCGCTGGTCCAGGCGACCGGTCAGTCGGTCTCGCTGATGGCCAAC
>NZ_JBEZYB010000165.1:0-5687 GCF_040638285.1 Amycolatopsis sp. NPDC026612 | reverse complement strand
CTTCCGATCGGCGGCCCTGGCCCGGGGGGGCGACCGCGCGCCCGCCCCCCCCGGCGAAGGCCCGGGACCGCGGTCCCGGGCCTTCGCCGTGCTCAGAGTCCGGCTGATGCCTGCGTACGGGCGGCCCGAAGAGCCAGGCACGTGGCGTAGTCCGGCAGCAGGCCGAGCGCGCCGGCCTCCCGCAGCGTCGGCGCGGCGGCGTCGCGGTCGGACAGGACGGGCTCCCCGGGGAGTTCGAGCGGCAGGCCGATCTCGGGGTCCAGCGGGTGCACGGTGAGGACCTCCGCCGGCCGGTAGAGGTCGGAGAGCTGGTACTGGACGCACGTGTCGTCCTGCAGGGCCACGAAGGCGTGGCCGAGCCCCTCCTCCACGTAGACCGCGGTGCCGCCGTGGGCGTCGAGCACGATCATTTCCCACTGGCCGAACGTCGGTGAGCCCGTCCGCACGTCGACGACGAAGTCGAGGAGCGAGCCGCGCAGGCACGTGACGAACTTGGCCAGCCCGGGCGGGGTGGTCGCCCCGTGCACGCCGCGCAGGACGTTGCGGCACGACGTCGAGACGTTGGTCTGCACGAACCTCGGCCGGTACCCGAGTGCCTCGGTCAGCACGTCCTCGCGGTACACCTCGAAGAAGTCACCGCGCTCGTCACCGAACGACACCGACGAGACGAGGAAGGAACCGCTGATGGTCAGCGGCCGCACGGTCATGCTGCGGGTGCGGACGCTCATTTCCGAGCGTCGACGAGCCGCTCGATGCGCTGCGCCACCTCGTGCGGCGACGGCAGCGCGGCGATCTCCGCGGCGAGCTTCCCGGCCGCGGCGGAGAAGCTCGGATTGGCGACGATCTCCTCGCAGGTCTTCGCGATGACCTCGCTGGTGGCCTCCTCCGGGGAGAGCACGACGGCGGCGCCAGTCTCGGCGAGACGGCGGGCCATGTCGGCGGCGCGGTACATCCTGGTGTCGGGGATCAGCACCTGCGGCACGCCGAAGGTCAGCCCCGTCATCATCGTGCTGCCACCGGTCTGGTGCACCAGCACGTCGCAGGTGGGCGCGACGACGTCCATCGGGATCCAGCCCGTCCGCACGTTCTTCAGCCGGTCACGCAGTTCGGGGACGGCGTCCTCGGTCACCGCCACCACCACCTCCGCGTCCAGGGTGGCGATCTGCTCCACGACGCCCTGCAGGAAGTCGTACTGGTTGTAGCTCGCGACCCCGGTGCCGATGGTGACGCCGATCCGGGTGCCCGCGCCCTTCTTGTACATCCACGGTTCCACCACGGACTGCGAGTTGCCCGGGATCCACCGCATCGGCTGCACGGGCGGGGCGTCCTGCGGACGCAGGCTGGGCGGCGCGATCTCGATCGTCATCGCGGGCTCGGGCAAGCCGTCGAGACCCAGCTCCTTCAGAGGCTCGCTCAGCTGGTCCACCGCGCCCTCGTCCATCAACCGCGGGTCGTGGATGTCCCAGGCGTGGCGCACGTACGGAACGCCGAGGTGGGCCGCGAGCAGCGGGCCGGCGTAGGAGGTGACACCACTGACGATGACGTCCGGCCGCCAGTCCCGGCTGAACGCCCGCAGGGCGTCGAGGGTCACGTACTCCATGTGCGCGTACCAGCGGCCGGCCATGACTTCGCGCTCCACCGGGTCCTCCGGCACGCGCGTCAGCCCGCTGTCGGCGATGACCTGCTGCGGGGACCGGTCCGGGTCCGTGGTGCGCACCGCGGACAGCCCGACCCCGGCGATGGTGCCGAGCAGCTCGTCCACCGACGCGGTGGTCATCACCTGGTGGCCGGCGTTGCGCAGGGCGTTCGCGAGCGGGACGTGGCTGAACACCGTCGACGGGGCGACCCCCGCGAGATTAAGAACCTTCAAGATCGTCCTCCCAGGGGCGGCGCGTGGTCGGCTCCAGCTTGCCCACGGCGCGGGGCCGGGCCATCACCAACGCGGGTAGTCTCCGCCGGTTGCCGCGGGCGCCCTACCACGTTGAGGGATGCCGCCCCCTGCCGGCGCTTTTAGCGTGGCTGGAGAGCCGTCAGGTCCGCGCCAACCGCACTCGAACGTAGGGATCGATACGACATGGTCGACCCAGCCCGATCGCACCTGCTGGAGCAGGTCCGCGACTACCACGACGCCCAGTCCGCCGGGCCGGCGCCGTTCATCCCGGGGCAGACGCCGATCCTCTCGTCCGGGGCGGTACTCGACGCCGCCGACCGCGAGGCCCTGGTGGCCGCCGCGCTCGACCTGCGCATCGCCTCCGGCACCATCGCGACGAAGTTCGAGTCGTCCTTCGCCAGGAAGCTCAAGCGGCGCAAGGCGGTGCTGACGAACTCCGGCTCGTCGGCGAACCTGCTGGCGCTGAGCACGCTGACGTCACCGACGCTCGGCGACGAGCAGCTCAAGCCGGGCGACGAGGTCATCACGGTCGCCGCCGGCTTCCCGACCACGGTGAACCCGATCCTGCAGAACGGCATGATCCCGGTGTTCGTCGACATCGAGCTCGGCACGTACAACACGACGGCCGAGCGGGTCGAAGCGGCGATCTCCCCGCGCACCCGCGCCATCATGATCGCGCACACGCTGGGAAACCCGTTCCCGGTGGCGGAAATCGCCGAGCTCGCCGAGCGCCACGGCTGCCACCTCATCGAGGACAACTGCGACGCCGTCGGCTCGACCTACCAGGGCAGGCTCACCGGCACGTTCGGCCGGTTCTCCACGGTGTCGTTCTACCCGGCGCACCACCTGACCATGGGCGAGGGCGGCATGCTGCTGTCCTCGGACATCAAGCTGGCCAAGCTGGCGAAGTCGTTCCGCGACTGGGGTCGCGACTGCTGGTGCGAGCCCGGCGAGGACGACCGCTGCCTGAAGCGGTTCGACCTGCACCTCGGCACGCTGCCGGAGGCCTACGACCACAAGTACGTCTTCTCCGAGGTCGGCTACAACCTCAAGAGCACCGACATCCACGCCGCGCTCGGGCTGAGCCAGCTGGCCAAGCTGCCGGGCTTCATCGAAGCCCGCAAGCGCAACTGGCGGCAGCTGCGCGAAGGCCTGGACGGCCTGCCCGGGCTGATCCTGCCCGAGGCGACGCCGGGCAGTGACCCGAGCTGGTTCGGGTTCATCATCACGGTGAAACCGGACGCGGGTTTCGGCGTCCCGGAAGCCGTCGACTACCTCGAGGCGCGCAACATCCGCACCCGGCGGCTGTTCGCGGGCAACCTCACCCGGCACCCGGCCTACATCGGCAAGCCGCAGCGCATCGCCGGCCCGTTGACCAACAGCGACATCGTGACCGAGCGGACGTTCTGGATCGGCGTCTACCCGGGCATCACGACCGAAATGATCGAGTACGTCATCGGCACGCTCAAGGAGTTCGTCGCCACGCACTGAGCGAGCACCGGTACCACGTCCGGCACTGTGTCCACAAGGGACTCGCGCGGACACCTATCAGGTTGGGGGATGCTCAGCTTGCCGCCATTTCCTTATCGTTGCGAAACGGGGCCGCAGCGCGCCTGTCCCACACCAACGGATCGCCAGCTTTCCGACACGAAAGGGAGGGGCCGATGACCACCACGGCCAACACTGCGGCCGAGCCGGTCGACCTGTTCTCACCAGAAGTGGTCGCCGACCCGTGGGGGGCACACGCCCAGGTCCGCGAGGCACCGACCTTGCAGATCGGCGGCTTCATGGGCGGCCCGCCGATGTACCTCGCCGCCCGCTACGACGACGTGCGGCAGGTCCTGACGGACCCTCGGTTCCTCACCAACCCGCTCCCGGATTCGCCCGTCGAAGACATCCGGAACGGGGTGTTCCGGCACCTGAACATGCCGGAGGAGCTGATTCCCTGGCTGAAGAACCTCATCAACGCCTCCGACGGCGAGGAGCACGCCCGGCTGCGCAAGCTCGTCTCCTACGCGCTCACCGCGCACCGGGTCGGCAAGTTCCGTCCCCGCGTCGAGGAGCTGACCGCGGAACTGCTCGACAAGCTCGAGGAGGCCGGCGGCGACGGCACGCCGATCGACCTCGTCCAAGCGTTCTGCTACCCGCTTCCGGTCACCGTGATCTGCGAACTGGTCGGCGTCGACCACGAAGACCGCCCGCAGTGGCGGGCGTGGAGCGACGCGATGGCCACGCTCGACGGCGAGCGGCTGCCCGGCGAAGTCCGCGCCACCCTCGCCGCCGCGCAGCGGATGATCGAGCGGCGGCGCGCCGAGCCGAAGGACGACCTGGTCACCGCCCTCGTCGAGGCGCAGGCGAAGAACCCGGGCATCGCCACCGACGACGAGCTCGTCGGCGTCCTGTTCAGCCTGGTGACCGCCGGCCACCAGACGACGACCTACCTGATCGGCAACTCCGTGCTCGCCCTGCACGAGCACCCGGACCAGCTGGCGCTGCTGAAGGCGGACCCGTCGCTGTGGCCGCAGGCCGTGCGCGAGCTGCAGCGCCTGGGGCCGATCCAGTTCGGCCAGCCGCGGTTCGCGCTCGAGGACGTCGAGGTGGGCGGCGTGGTGATTCCGCGGGGGATGCCGATCGTGCCGCTGATCATGGCCGCGAACAGCGATCCGCGGATGTTCCCCGAGCCGGAAAAGCTGAAGATCGACCGGCTGGCCATCGGCAGCGAGAAGCACCTCGGGTTCGGCAAGGGCATCCACCGCTGCCTCGGCCAGCACGTCGCCTACCTCGAGGCGGAAGTCGCGCTGCGCGGGCTGTACACCCGGTTCCCGGACCTGTCCCTCGCCGTGCCGCGCGAAGAGATCCCGTGGATCCTGCGGCCCGGGTTCACCCGGACCAAGGACCTCCCGGTGCGGCTCGCCCCGCCGGCGTCCTGAACCCACGCCACCTCACGACCGCAACCCGGACTCGCACGAAATGGGGGCGCCATGCGTTCGCCGAATGTGACCAAAGTGTGCACGCTGTCGGACCTCGACGACAAGAAGCCCCTTGCCGTCAAGGTCGGTGACGTCCCCGTCGTGCTGGTGCGCGACGGCGACGAGGTGCACGCGCTGCGAGACGAGTGCTCGCACGCGTTCCAGCCGCTGTCGCTGGGCGAGGTCACCAACAAGGGCCTCGAGTGCTGGCTGCACGGCGCGTGCTTCGACCTGCGCACCGGCGCGCCGTGCGCCCCGCCCGGCATCGAGCCGGTCGAGGTCTACGCGGTCCGCGTCGACGGCGAGGACGTGTTCGTCGACCCCGGTACCACCGTGAACTGACTGTCCTGCGCGCCGGAGGGGCCGGTCGTGGCGAGTTCGCCACGACCGGCCCCTTCTTCGTGCCGCTCCACAGTGGACGCGCAGCCCTGACGACAACTGTCAAGATGACCTGAGCAGCATCGAGGAGTGGCCCGAGCTTGTGCCTCGGCACCGAAGTCGTTGCGTGTTCGCCCGTCGGTGACCGAGCACCGGCTGCGGTGCCGCGGTTGCCGCCACGTCACGCCCGCACCGCCTGGCTGCGTGTCCGCGGTTACATCTCCACCGCACGGAAACAACCTGAACAGTACCTCCGATCGTGTGACGAACACGCGTTCGTTTCCGGGGTAGCTTGGAGGTATGTCCAGCGACGCGATCCAGCACGCCGATGCGGTGGCCTTGGCCGACCGTATTGGTTCGCTGCTTGCGTGTATGCGTTCTGCTGAGGCTGAACTTGGTGCGCTGCTGGTGGAAATCGAGCAGCGGGGCGTGCTGGAGCTGTTCGGGTA
>NZ_JBEZYB010000164.1:0-6122 GCF_040638285.1 Amycolatopsis sp. NPDC026612 | reverse complement strand
CCTAGACCGACCCCCCCCCCACCCCCCTCTACCCCACCCCCACGCTCTTCCGACCTCGCGGGGCGGCGCCGGCCGCGCGGCCGACGTCCGCGACGTCGTCCGGCGAAATCCCGAAGAGGTCGGGCTCGGCCAGCAGCGCCCGCGCTCCCGCCGCGGCCGCCGCGGCCTCGGCGATGCCCTGTTCCAGCTTCTCGATCTGCTCGTCCGGCAACATCGCGGCCCGCGCCTTCTTCAGCGACGTGAACCCCTTCGCCGTCACCGCGGCCTCGACCAGCGCCCGCTGCTCGGCCACCCGTTCCCGGGCACCGGCGACCGCGGTGCGGGCCTCCGCGACCGCCTCCAGCGCCTCGGCCAGGCCGAGGAGGTGCTGCCGCCGCGCGCCGACGTCCGCGAACTCGCCGCGCCCGGCGACCAGGCGGCGTTCCCGCTCCGCCAGCCGCTCCTCCAGGGCGCGGACGTCGGTGGTGGCTTCGGTCGCCGCCTGCTCGGCCCGGCGAAGGCGTTCGGTGCGCGCCTCGAAGTCACGTTCCACCAGGATCACCTGCTGGCTCAGCTTCGCCTTGGCGGCGGCCTTTTCGCCGAGAACGGCGACCGCGGACCGCGCCTCCGCCAGCTCGGCGGCGACCGACTCGGCCGTGCGCCCGGCCAGCCGCTCGATCAGCCCGGCCAGCCGGGCCTTGGCCTCTTCCAGGGCGACGACGACCCGCTGCCGCACCGCGTCCGCCGCCTGCTCGGCGGCCTCGGCCTGGCGCTCCTCGGCCGGGTCGACCAGCTCGACGTCCCGGGTCGCCCTCGACGGGTGCTCGGCCGAACCGCACACCGGGCACGGCGCGCCGTCCGGCAACGCGGCGGCCAGCTCGGCCGCCATCCCGTCCAGCCGCCGCTCGCGCAGGTCGAGCCGGCGCTGCCGGGCCGCCTGGTGCGCGTCGATGACTTCGCGCAGCTTCGCCTCGCCCCGGTGGACTTTCGCCTGCGCCTCGGGCAGCTCGGCCGCGTCGCGGGCGAAGGCGCGCAGCTCGTCCACCTTCGCCTTGGCGCCGTCGAGCTTCGCCTCGGCTTCGGCCGCTTCCAGGGCGTCCGCCCGGAGTTTCGCCAGCCGGCCGGGGATCGCGGCCAGCTCGGCGGTCAGGCCTTCGACCTGCTGCCCAGCCGTGACGGCGGCGAGCTTCCGGTCGTCCCGCCGCATGACGTCGAACTGCTGCTGCTCGGCTTCGGCGACCAGCTCCGCGACCGCACCCGCCTCTTCACGCGCGGTGGCCGCCCGCGCCTTCAGGTCGCCGGTCGCCCGGGTGCCGAACTCCCGCAGCCGGGCACCGCGGGCCTTCTCCGCCTGCTCGGCTTCGGTCAGTTCGGCGGCCCGCCGGTCCAGCAGCTCGGCCTCCGCGGCGACACCGGCCGCCCGCCGCGCCGCCGCGACGTCCTGCGCCCACTCGGCGCGCTGCGCTGCCTGCTCGGTGATTTCGAGCAGCCGCAGGTGCGCGGTGCGGACCCGGCGGATCCTTTCCGCGCCCGCGCGCTCTTCCTGCAGGTAGGCGTCCGCTCGCTGGGCGACGGATCGAGCCCGCTCCTCCTGGGCCGTGACCAGCTCGACGCGTTCGGCAGCCGAGGCCAGCACGGCTTCGACCCACTCCGCCACGTCGGTCTCGGGTGGATCCTGCTGCGCCTCCTGCGCGTACCGGGCCAGCAGCTCGCGCACGTCCCGCTGCCGCGCTTCCAGCTCGCGGCCGCGCTCGGCGCGCAGGTCGGCGAACCAGCGTTCGACGTCGGCGAAGCGCTCGGTGCCGAACAGCCGTTCCAGGAGCTTCTCGCGCTCGGCGGTGTCCGAACGCAGGAACCGGGCGAATTCGCCTTGCGGCAGCAGGACCACCTGGAAGAACTGGGCCGCGGTCATCCCGAGCAGCCGCTCGACGGTGCGCGCGACCTCCTCGATCCGGATCAGGCCCTCCGGCGCCAGCCCGGCGGGCGCGGTGCCGATCCAGCTCAGCGACACCCGCGCCTGCTGGGTGGTCGTGCCCTCGCCGCGCCGCTTCGGCCGCTGGTACTCCGGGTTGCGCACGATCTTCAGCCGGTGCCCCTGCACGGTGAGCTCGAGCGCGACCTCGGTGACCTGGTCGGGCTCGGCCAGGTCGCAGCGCAGCCGCTTGGCTTCGTTGCGGGCGCCGGGGACCACGCCGAACAGCGCGAACGCGATCGCGTCGAGCAGCGTTGTCTTGCCCGCACCGGTTTCGCCGTGCAGGAGGAAGAGACCGTCGGCGCCGAGCACGTCGAAGTCGACCACTTCGCGTGCGCAGTACGGCCCGAAGGCTTCGACCTCCAGCCTGTGCAGCCTCATTTCGCGAGGGCCCCCCGGTCGGCCGCTTCCAGGGCCTTGAACAGGAACTGCTCTTCGCTCGCGGTCGGCGGGGCGCCGCGGCAGTCGTCGAGGAAGCTGCGCGAGACCTCGATGTCGGACCGGCCGCGGACGGCCTCGACGTAGCGCAGCGGGGCGCCGGCGTGCCCGCCCGCGGGCTCCCACTCGAGGTGCACCGCGTACGGGAACCGCTCGCGCAGCCGCCGCATCGCGTCGACCGGGCGCACCCGGTCGGTGACCGTGACCGACAGGAAGTGGGCGAGGTAGGCGTCGTGCGCCGGGTTTTCCAGGAGGTCGCCGATCTCGCCGGTGAGGGTGGCGAGCGCCCGGGGGACGGGCAGTTCGTGGCGCCGGACCTCGGCGAGACCGTGTTCGTCCAGGTCGACCAGCCAGACCGATTTGCGTTGGCGCGCCTCGGAAAACGAGTACGCCAGCGGGCTGCCGGAGTACCGCAGGTGCTCGGCGAGCGTCTGCGGGCCGTGGAGGTGGCCGAGCGCGACGTAGTCGACGCCGTCGAAGACCGAGCCGGGCACCTGCTCGACCCCGCCGACCGCGATCGTCCGCTCGGAGTCGGTGGGTTCGCCGCCGGTGACGAACGCGTGCGCGAGCACGACCGATCTGGTGCGCGAGCGCGTTTCGAGGTCCGCGCGGATCCGGCGCATGGCCTCGGTGAGCACGCCGGTGTGGCCGCGTGCGTCCGGCACGCCCAGCGCGTGGCGCGCCGGTTCGGGCTCCAGGTAAGGGATGCCGTAGACGGCGACCGGGCCGTGACCGTCGTCCAGCAGTACCGGCTCGGCCAGCCCGCCCACGGTGGTGCGCAGGTGCAGGCCGCCCGCCGCGGCGAACTCCGCGAAGGCGCCGAGGCGGGGCGCCGAGTCGTGGTTTCCGGGGGTGACGACCAGTTGCGCGCCGGCCGCGCGGATCCGGGCGACGGCCGCGGTGGCCACCCGCACGGCTTCCGCGGAGGGCACCGCGCGGTCGTAGATGTCGCCTGCCACCAGGACGGCGTCGATCGCCTCGCCGGCCACCAGGTCGGCGAGGTGCCCGAGCACCGCTTCCTGTTCCGCGAGCAGATCGGCGCCGTGGAACGTGCGGCCGATGTGCCAGTCGGAGGTGTGCAGGAATCTCACGGAGGTCAAGGTACGACCCGGCTCCGACGAAATCGCGCAGGCACGCCGCCACCTCACTCGAACGTGTGTACTAACACGAGCGGGCAAGATCGGACACGCCCTGGGCGATATCGATGTGTTCGCAGGTCAGCTACCCAGAGCGACGGGTCGGGTGCGTTTTTTGTCGGTGCGGTCCGCCATGATGTCTGCGCGGTCCGATCCAGGCGGCCCGGAGGGAGGAGACGAAAGTGGCGACAGTGCTGACCACCGCGGCGATCGTGCTCGCGGTCCTGCTGCTGTTCGCCGTCGCGGTGCTGTGGCGGCTGTACCAGGACGGGATGCGCCGGGCGGACGCGGCGGCCCGGCTGGTGGCGGCCGAGCGGGCCAAGGCGGACGAGCAGCAGCTGGCGCTGCGGCGGTACGAGGTCGCGTTCGCCTCGATCAGCGGCCGCGGCGAGCTGGGCGAGCAGGTGCTGGTCGAGACGGCGCGGGCGCTCGGGCTGCGCGAGGAGCTGCACTTCACCCTGCAGACGGACCTGGGCGGCGGCGGCTCGGCGAAGCCGGACATGGTCCTGAGGGTGGGCGGCGACCGCACGGTGCCGGTCGACGCCAAGGCGAGCATGGCGACGTGGTCCGAGGCGGTGGAGACGGACGACCCGGACGAGCGGCTGGACGCGTTGCGCGCGCACGTCCGGCAGATCCGGTCCCGGGCGGCGGATCTGGCGGGCAAGGGTTATCAGCGCTGGGCGGACGCGATCTACGGCACGATCATGTTCGTCCCGTCCGACGCCGCGGTGGTCGCGGCGCTGGACACCGACCCGGAGCTGCTGCGCTGGCTCATCGACCGCCGCGTGTTCCTGTGCGGCCCGACGGGCTTCGGCGTCCTGGCGTCGGCGGCCCTGTTCGCGGCGAGCGACCGCACCCTGGAGGCCGACGTGGAGCAGGTACGCGCCGGAGCGGCGGCGGCCCACCGCGCGGCCGGCGGCGCGGTGGAGGCGCTCAACCTGTCGAGCACCCACCTCCAGCGCTTCCTCTCGGCCCGGCGGCGCGAGCTGGAGGCGCTGGAGACGTTCCGGGCCACGGTGGCCCCCCTGACCGACGCGGCGGGCAGCCCGGCTCCTGTGCCGACGGTGCGGAAGGGAGACGAACTGGCGGCCAGCTGACAGACCCTCGGCCTCGGCCGGGGATGCCTCGCAGCGGAAGTGACGGCGGCCGCGCGGTCGGAGTCACAGCGGGCCGGTCGCGACGGTCGAACCCCGCGCAAGCCGGTCTGACTGCGGCAGCCGAACCCGCGCACGCGGGCCTGCAGTGTGGGAGCCGCGGGCGATCGACGGACCTGCGGGTGCGAGCCGCGGGCGAGCGGCGCAGGCGATCGGGCGAGCGGGCCAACCGCGCCCAAAGGCCGCCTGACCTGCGGTGCCCTGCTTGCCGACGCAACGCTGACACCCGCCATCGCCGCCTCGCGACAAGTGCTCTCGCCGGGTTCGGCTCACCGGCCGATGCCCCGCTGGGGAGCCTCGGCGTCTCGTGCGGGACCTTGCCGCAGCAGGCCGCCGGGCCGGTCACCGGCCGCTACCGCGCGCCACCGAATCGTGTCGCCGGGTCGCTGTCGGCCCACGTCGGCGGCGCTGCTGGCAAGATCTTCACAACCACGAGATACCGTGTTGCCCTGTGACCGCGATTCGCGATCGCCAGAGCGATCCAGATGCCGACGACGTCCCCGTGCCGTGGGATGAGCGTCCTGTCGTCGGTTCGAGGCGCGGACTGCCGTGGTGGGCAGCAGTCCTGGTCGGCCTCGGCTTGGCGATCGTGGGCGCCCTCCTGGGCAAGCCCGGTCAGGGCAACATCCCGCTGGTCTTCACCGTCTGCTACATCGCCGGGGCCGTGATCGCGGTCTGCGCGGTGCGGCGACGCGGCCTGTTCGGGCCCATGGTGATGCCGCCGCTGGTGCTGGCCGTGACCGTGCCCGGCGTGATCCTGCTGACGTCGGGCTCCCAGGGCGACGACATGCTGTCGAAGGCGCTGAGCATCGGCACCCCGCTGATCAACGGCTTCCCCACGATGGCGATCACCACCGGCATCACCTTGCTGATCGGCTTCGTCCGCATCTTCCGCGAACGCGATCCGGACGCCCCGAAGAAGCTCAAGGCCGACCGCCGGGCCGACGAGGACGACGAAAAGCCGTCGTCGCGCGCGGCCGGCACGTCGGCCGGTGGCCGTCCGCGGCCCGCCGGTTCGAACCGCACCGGCCAGACGCCGCTGCCCTCGGGCGCCCGGCGCGGCCGGGAAGGCGAACCGCCACGGCGACCCCGTCCGCCCGCGGACGGGGAACGCCGCGCCCCCCGCGCCGGCGCTGCCGCCGAGCGCGACCCGGAATCCCGCGGCACGCGCAAGCCGCCGCCGGCGACGCGGCGCACACCACGTCCGGACGAGGGTGACCCGCGCCGGCGCGAGCCGCGCGGTGACGCTCCGCGGCGGCGTCCGCGCCCGCCCGCCGAGGACGGCCGTGACACCCCGCCCCGCCGCCCGTCCGGCGGACGGAGTGCCCCGCCGCGGCGGAACCGTCCCTGGGACGACGAAGAGCGCTGACGAACGGCCGAACGGCGGTCACCTCCCGCCGGGGGTGTCAGCCCGGTGGGGTAGCGCCGGGGGCTCTCAGAACT
>NZ_JBEZYB010000163.1:0-6138 GCF_040638285.1 Amycolatopsis sp. NPDC026612 | reverse complement strand
CGCGCCCCTTTACCCCCGCCGGGCACCGGCAACCCCCCCTCCACCTGCCCGGGGGCGGTTAACCGGGCACGGGGGGCGCCGGGCGCCCCGCCAGCCCCCCCCCCCGGCCGGTTCGACAGGTAGATGTGGTACGCCTCGGACGAGCCGATCCCGTCCACCACCGGCACCCCGAAGGTCGCGTCCCACCGCCGGTGCAGCTCCGGAGGCAGGGCCTCGCCCGCCGACGTCGCCATCCGCAGGCAGCTCAGGTCCTGGTCCGCCGCGGCCGGGTGCGCGACCATCGCGCTCATCATGGTCGGCACGTTGACCAGGACGGTCGGCCGGTGCCGGCGGATCAGCTCGAACACCAGGTCCGCCGTGCTGCGCTCGGGGAAGGCGATCCCGGCCGCGCCGACGCCGAACGGGAACAGCGCCACCAGGTCGCGCGCGTAGCCGAAGAACAGCTTGGGCACGGCGAGGACCCGGTCGTCCTCGCGCAGGCCGAGGACCCCGGCGGCGTACCGATCGAAGCTTTCCCGCGGGCTGCGCAGGGGGTGCACGCACGCCTTGGGTGCGCCCGTGCTGCCGGTGGTGAACTTCCAGATCCCGACGTCGTCCACAGTGGTCGGCGCGGCTTCCAGCGAATCCGGCGCGGCGTCGACCAACGTCCGGAATGGACGCTCGCCGGGGAGCAGCTCCTCGTCCGGCACGCCCGTGACGAGCAGCCCGGTGGCACCCGCCGAGCGCAGGGCGGGGAGCGTGACGGCGTCGGCGAGCACCACGGCCGCCTCGGTGTAGCCGAGGTAGTACGCGTAGTCCTTGGGCTGCAGGAACGGGTAGACCTCGGCGGTGACCGCGCCGATCTTCTGCGCGCCGTACCAGGCCGCGACGAACTCGTCGCCGTCGCTCATCGCCAGCAGCACCCGCTGTCCACGCCGGACGCCGGCGTCGAGCAGCACGTTCCCGATCCGGTTGGCCAGCCGGGCGAGCGACGCGTAGCTGATCGCGCGGTCCCCGACGAGCAGGGCCGTCCGGTCGCCGCGGCCCTCCGTCACGTGCCGGTCGAGGAAGTGCGTGGCGAGGTTGAACGGCTCACTCACGGGCCAGCTCCCGGATCGCTTCCACCAGCAGGTCGGTCAACGTCGAGAAGGTCGACTCGCCCTCGTCGGCGGTCGCCTCGGCCGGGGCGCCGCAGTACGCCTCGGTCATCCCCAGCTCGCGGAAACCCGCGTCTCCGGCCGCGGCGGCGAGACTGACCGGCACGTGCGGCAGCTCCCGCATCAGCGCCTGGTCGACGAGTTCGGGCCGGTCCGCCAGCACCAGTGACGTCTCGTACCGCCCCGCGTGGCACTCGCCGGACCGGAACTCCTCGGTCAGCCGCTCCGCGTGCCGCCGCCGGACCAGGTCGAGCAGCGCGACGCGCCCGTCGTAGGCGAAGTTCAGCGTTTCCGCCGCTCGCCGCAGGGTGACCAGGTGCGCGGGCTCGAAGTGGTTGTTGACCAGCAGGATCCGCCGGAACCCCTGGCCGATCAGCGCGGCCCCGATGTCCACCAGCAGCGCGTGCAGCGTCTCCTCGCCGATGTGCACGCCGCCGGCGAACCCGGCCGCGAACCGCGTCACGCCGTAGGGCACCTCGGGCAGGATCAGCACCCGGACGTCCTCGTCGGCGGCCAGCCGGTCGGCCGCGCGCTCGCACATCCCGCGCGAAATCAGCGGATCCGTGCCGAGCGGCGCGTGCGGGCCGTGCGGCTCGATCGCCCCCAGCGGAAGCAGCAGCACCGGCGTCCGGCCCGCGTCCGGCAGTGCAGCGACCTGCGGCGAGCTGAGTTCCGCGAAGTACGTCACGCAAATCAAGCTACACCGCAGCGGCCTGGGGTGTATAGAGTTGTGGTCGTGCCCGGAGACGCCTTCGAAGCCAGCCCTCAGGAGCTGGTCATGACGTTGCTGGGCAGCTACGTGCACCCGCGCGAAACCCGCCGGGTGTGGTCGGGCGGCCTGGTCGCGGTGCTCGCCGAGCTGGGCTTCTCCGACGGCGCCGCCCGGATCGCGCTCACCCGCCTGGTGCGCCGCGGCCTGCTGCAGCGCCACCGCGAAGGCCGCACCGTGCACTATTCGCTGACCCGGCGGACCGTCGCGCTGCTCGCCGACGGCGACCACCGGATCTTCTCCCTCGGCCGCCGCGAGCGCGCCGCCGGTGAGTGGACGGTGCTGTGGCAGAGCATCCCCGAGAGCCGCCGTCCGGCCAGGGAAAGCCTGGTCAGGCGGCTGCGGTTCCTCGGGTTCGGGCCTTACCAGGACGGCACCTGGATCGCCCCGCACGACCGCGAGGCCGAGGTTGTCGCCCTGCTCGGGGAGCTGGACGTCACCGAGCACGCCGGGCTCCTGCTCGGCCGTCCGTCGGCCGCGCTGGACGTCCGCCGGTTCGCCGGCCGGGCCTGGGACCTCGACGACCTGGCCGCGCGGTACGCCGCGTTCGTCGGCCAGTTCGGCGGGTACGCGGGACGTGAGCCCCCGGACGCCGAAGCGTTCGAGGTGCGCACCCGGCTGGTGCACACCTTCCGGATGTTCCCGTCGCTCGACCCGGAACTGCCCGCCGATCTGGTGCCCGTCCCGGACTGCCGTCCGGTGGCGGTCGACCTGTTCCACGACCTGTACACCGCGCTCGCGAGACCCGCTCAGCGCCACTTCGACGAGGTGACCCGAGGATGACCGATCAAAGTGCCACCGGGGATTCCCAGGGGGCGTGCCCCGTGGGCGGGGCCGGGGGTTCGACCCCGGAAAACCCAGCGACCCAGGGAGCTCTGAGCTACACCTCGTACCTCGGGCTGGACGAAGTGCTGAATGCGCAGCGCCTGCGGTCCGACGAGCACGACGAGCTGCTGTTCATCGTGATCCACCAGGTGTACGAGCTGTGGTTCAAGCAGATCCTGCACGAGGCGGACTTCCTGCAACGCAACCTCGAAGAGGGCAACACCGCCCACTCGATCCGCACGCTGCGCCGGATCCTGACGATCCTGAAGGTCGCGGTCGCGCAGATCGACGTGCTGGAAACCATGACGCCGAGCCAGTTCACCAGTTTCCGCACCCGGTTGGACGCTTCGAGCGGCTTCCAGTCGGCCCAGTTCCGCGAGCTGGAGGCGGTGCTCGGGCGGCGTGACGAGCGCGTGTTCGCGCACTACCCCGAGGACGGCGAGCAGCGGAAACGCATCGCCGAAGCGATGGCGCGGCCGTCGTTGTTCGACTCTTTTGTCGCGTACCTCAAGGTTTCTGGCTATGCGGTCGAGTGTGACCGAGACGTCACTCGACCGGTGGAGCCGTCCCCGGCCCTGCAGGCGATATTGCTGGACGTGTACAGCGACGACGAGGGACCCTCGATCGTCGCGGAGTGTCTGGTCGATCTCGACGAAGGGATGCAGGAGTGGCGCTACCGGCACGTGAAGATGGTCGAACGCACCATCGGCGACAAGACCGGGACGGGAGGATCATCCGGCGCCACTTACCTGCGTACCACGCTCTTCCAGCCGATGTTCCCGGATCTCTGGGCCGTACGGAGCCGACTGTGACCACTTTGGACGACCTGCGCGCGGACGACAACACCCTCGCCGCGCACTACTCCCGGTTCGCGGTGGCCGAACGCCTGCTGCTGTCCGGGCATTCGCACCAGGCCTGGCCGGACGTGGCGGAGGAGGGCCTGCTGGAGTCCTTCGCCGACGCCGCCCGCGACGTCGACGGCAAGTGGGACCGCGCCTTCGCCAAGGCGGACGAGCTGCGCGCGGGCTTCCGCCTGCTGCTCGGCGACCCGCACGGCGAGTACGCGCTGGGAGCGAGCACGCACGACCTGGTGCTGCGCTTCCTGTCGGCGATGGAGCTGCCGCGACGACCGCGCCTGGTCACCACCGACGGCGAGTTCCACACCCTGCGCCGTCAGCTCGCCCGCCTCGAAGAGGAGGGCGTCGAGATCGTGCGGGTGCCGCTCGACCCGGTCACGACGCTCGCCGAGCGGGTCGCCGGCGAAGTCGACGGCAACACCGCCGCCGTGCTGGTGTCGGCGGTGCTGTTCGAGACGTCGAGGCTCGTGCCCGGCCTCGCGCACCTCGCCGACGTCTGCCGCGACCGCTCGATCGAGCTCGTCGTCGACGCCTACCACGCGGTCGGCGTGGTGCCGTTCGCGCTGCACGACCTCGGGCTCACCAACGCCTGGGTGCTCGGCGGCGGCTACAAGTACCTGCAGCTGGGCGAGGGCAACTGCTTCCTGCGGCTGCCCGCGCACGCCCAGGAGCTGCGGCCGGTGATCACCGGCTGGTACGCGGAGTTCGGCGCGCTCGCCGACGAACGCCACCCCGGCCAGGTGCCCTACGCCATCGGCGGCGACCGGTTCGCCGGCGCCACCTACGACCCGGCGAGCCACTACCGCGGCGTCCGGGTCCAGCGGTTCTTCGCCGAGCACGGCCTCACGCCGGAGTTCCTCCGCGAGGTGTCGCAACACCAGGTGGGGCTGCTCGCGTCGGTGTTCGACAAGCTCGGGCTGCCGGAGGACGTCGTCACCCGCGACCGCGAGACGCCGCTCGCGATGTTCGGCGGGTTCCTCTCGCTGCGCTGCGCCGACGCCGCCGGGCTGCAGGCGGCACTGGCCGCCCACGGCGTCCGCACCGACAGCCGGGGTGCCCACCTGCGCTTCGGCCCGGCGCCGTACCTCTCCGACACCCAGCTCGAAACGGCGATGGGCACGCTCGGCGCGGTGGTGCGCGGCTGACCGGTCCCCTATGGACCCCCTGAATGCCGGCCTACCGGTCCGTATCGCGGGACCTCCGCTGGTCCGGCGGACGGCGGGGATCTAGGTTGGTGCCGGGACCCGGCACAGCGGCGGACGACCTCCGCCCGACGCCGGTTCCCGGCCACCCGAAGCGCGTCCCGGCCACGAACCGGGCGCGGGAGACAAAGGAGTCACCACCCGTGACCGAAGGAGTGTTCGCCCGGGGCACCGGGCACGAACAAGTCGTGTACTGCCACGACGAGGCCAGTGGCCTCAAGGCCATCATCGGCATCTACTCCACGGCGCTCGGACCCGCCCTCGGCGGGACGCGCTTCCACCCCTACGCCACCGAAGCGGACGCGCTCGACGACGTGCTCGCGCTGTCCAGGGGCATGGCGTACAAGAACGCGCTGGCCGGGCTCGACCTCGGCGGCGGCAAGGCCGTCATCATCGGCGACCCGAAGACCCTCAAGTCCGAAGCGCTGCTGCGCGCGTACGGGCGCTTCGTGCAGTCGCTGGGCGGCCGCTACATCACCGCGTGCGATGTGGGCACGTACGTGCAGGACATGGACGTCGTGGCCCGCGAGTGCCGGTACGTCACCGGGCGCTCGCCCGAAGACGGCGGCGCCGGCGATTCCTCCGTGCTCACCGCGTTCGGCGTCTTCCAGGGCATGCGGGCCTCCGCCGAGCACGTCTGGGGCCACCCGGAGCTGGCCGGCAAGCGCGTCGGCGTGGCCGGCGTCGGCAAGGTCGGCCACATCCTCGTCGGGCACCTCGTGGCGGCGGGAGCGCAGGTCACGATCACCGACGTCCACGCGCCGGCGATCGAGCGCACCCGGTCGGTGCACCCGGACGTCCGGGTGGTGTCCGATGTGGACACCCTGCTGCGCACCGAGCTCGACGTCTTCGCGCCCTGCGCCCTGGGTGGCGTCCTGAACGACGAGACCGTGCCGGTCCTCGGCGCGCGGATCGTCTGCGGCGCGGCGAACAACCAGCTCGCGCACGCCGGTGTCGACAAGCAGCTCGCCGACCGCGGTGTCCTCTACGCGCCGGACTACCTGGTGAACGCCGGCGGCGTGATCCAGGCCGACGACGAGCGGCACGGCTTCGACTTCGACCGCGCGAAGCGCAAGACGACAGCCATCTACGACACGACGAAGGCGGTCTTCGCGCTGGCCGAGGCCGACGGCGTGCCCCCGGCGACGGCGGCCGACCGGCTCGCCGAGCGGCGGATGGCGGAGGTCGGGCGGCTGCGGTCCATCATGATCGGGTGAGTCCCGAAGAGATCTTCGCGGCGGCGGGCGTGCGGGGTTCGATGAGGCCGCGCGCGAGCAGCGTCCGGATCACGCCGTCCACGTTCACGCCGCGCACCGCGGCGATCCTGGCACGGGTCACCGGTTGCCGGT
>NZ_JBEZYB010000162.1:0-6294 GCF_040638285.1 Amycolatopsis sp. NPDC026612 | reverse complement strand
CAAAGCGCCCCAATGTGGCCTTCGGTGCGTTCAACGCACCCAATGTGGCCTTCGGTGCGCTGAACGCAACCAAGGCCACATTGGGGCGCTTGGGCTGGGGCCGCTCGCGACGGTCAGACCGGGGTCTTGGCCGCTTCCAGCGCCAGGGCCGCCGCGCCGACGATCGCCGTGTCGTCGCCCAGGTGAGCCGTCCTGATCCGGGCCAGCGGGCGGTGCCGGGCCCCCGTGATCGTGCCCGCGTAGTGCTCGCGGGCCTCGTCCAGGAACAGCGGGGCCGACTCCGACACGCCGCCCCCGATCACGATGATCTCCGGGTCGAACACGTCCGCCACCAGCGCCAGGCCCTCGCCGAGCCACTTGGCCAGCTCGGCCATCGCCAGCTGGGCGATGGGGTCGCCGTCACGCGCCGCGCCCGCCACCCGGCGGCCCGTCACCGAGCCCGGGTCGCCCGCGACCTGCGGGGCCAGCACCGTCGACCGGCCCGGGTGCCGCGCGAGCAGCTCCACCGCAGTCGCCGCCAGTGCCGTTCCGCTGCAGTAGCGCTCCCAGCAGCCGTACTTGCCGCACGGGCAAGGGCGACCGCCCCGGACCACCGTCAAGTGCCCCAGCTCCGGCGCGACGCCGTACGCGCCGCGGTAGAGCTTGCCGTCGAGCAGGAGGCCGGCGCCGATCCCGGTGCCCAGCGCGACCAGCGCCGCCACCTGCGCCCCGCGGGCCGCGCCGAAGCGGTGCTCGCCGACGATCGCCGAATTGACGTCGTGCTCCAGCAGCACCGGCAGGCCGACGCGCTTTTCGATCCGGTCGGCGACCGGGGCGCCGCGCCACGCGAGGTGCGGGGCGAACATCACCGACCGGCGGTCGCGCGCCACGAAGCCCGCCACCGCGAGCCCGACCCCGGCCACCTCGTGCCGGTTGCGCAGGTCCTCGACCACACCGGCGATGGCGTCCTCGAGGGCGCCTTCCTCGGTCGGCGTCGCGACGCGGGCCGTGTCGAGCAGGGAGCCGCGTTCGTCCACCACGCCGGCCCGGATGCTCGTCCCGCCGACGTCCACCCCTATCGTCCGCACTCAGCTCTCCCACTCGTCGCGCCGGCGGACGGCGATGTGCTGCACCCGCGGCGACGGCCGCGGGTCCGCGGGCCGCGGCGCGGGCCGGAACCCGGGCATGTGCACGCCCTCGGCCGGTTCCCAGCGGTCCGCGAGCACCGCGCGCAGCAGGGCGACCAGCTGCGCGAGCTGCTCCACCAGCCGCGCGACCAGCTCGGGCCGCTCACCCCGTACCACGGCGACGATCGCACACAGCGGACACCAGCCGCACGTCGAACCGTCCCCTTTCGCCTCGCCGGGGTCGCCCGCGAAGCCGTGCCCGGCCGCGAGCACGCCCTCGAGCCACGGCGCCGCCTTGTCCGCGACCAGCTCGGCGAGCAGGCGGATCTCCTCCGCCAGGCGCGGCCCGTGTTCCTCTTCGCTCACCCGCGTCCCCGGTTCCCGGCCAGGTGCACGACCAGGCCGTCGGCGTCGGATTCCGCGCCGGTGATCCGGCACGGCCGCAGCGGCCCCGGCAGGGCGATGAGCCTGCGGAAGCCGTCCACGGTGATCGCCAGGTCGTCGTCGACGCGGGCGAGGTCGACCTCGGCGTCCCGCCCGAGCGGGAGCGCGACACGCAGCGTGTACCCGTCCGCGGCCGGCCGCACCCGCAGCAACGGGGTGACGGGGGTGCCGTCGCCGTCGAGGGGGTCGCCGTCGCGGTAGAGCTCGGCGGCGATCTCCAGCAGCGCGGGCAACCCGACCGGCTCGACGGCGCGGTGCTCGACCCGGGCGACCGGCGCGATCCCGGCCGCGGCGAGTTCGGCGAGCACGGCGTCCTGCTGGGTCCGGCGCGCGCGCAGCCACGACGCCGCGCCACCGCGCCACATCCCGGGTGCCGGCATCAGCCGGTTGGCGATCAGGCCGTCGACGGCGATGCCGCGCAGGGCCAGGGAACTGAGCGTGCGCCGAGCCTCGGCGACGACCACCCGCTCCGGCGTCAGTACCAGCCGGACCGTCGTCACCGACGGCTCGGTGAGGAGGGCGCGCAGGCCGTCGAGGTGGGCGCCGAGGCGGCGCACCGAATCCGTGACGCGGCCGCGCGGCCCGAACACGCGGGTCAGGTAGCCGGAGACGGCCTCGGGCAGGGCGAGCAGCCGCAGCGTCTCGGCCGTCGGCCCGCAGTCGACGACGACGGTCTCCCACGGCCCGTCCTCGGCCAGCCGGCGGACCTCGGTGAGGGCGAGCAGCTCGTCGACGCCGGGCAGCACCGTGAGCTCTTCGGCGTCGAGGGTGTCCAGGCCCGCGCCGGCCAGCACTTCCCGCAGCTCGGCGCGCAGCCGCGCCCACGTGGTGTCCACGAGGGTGCGCGAGTCGATCTGCACGCCGGAAAGGAGGGTGTCCACTTCGGACGGTCCGGCCCCGAGGGGCCTGCCGAAGGCGTCGCCGAGCGAATGCGCCGGGTCGGTGGACACGACGAGGGTCTTCCTGCCGCGGGCGGCCAGTGCGGCGCCGGTGGCCGCGGCCAGCGTGGTCTTCCCGACACCCCCCTTGCCGGTGAACAGCAGGATCCGCACGCTATCCCTCGGCCCGCTTCTTGAGCTCCTTCAGCGCGGTGTCCATGACCATCTTCTCGGCCTTGCGGCGCAGCAGGCCGATCATCGGGAGCGCGAGCTCGACCGACAGCGTGTAGGTCACGCGGGTGCGGCCGCCGAGGTCGGCCAGCGCGTAGCGGCCGTTCTGCGCTTTCTGCATCTGGCCCTTGACCAGGTGCCAGCTGACCCCCAGGCCGTCTTCGTCCCAGTCGTACTCGAGGGTGTAGACGTCCTTGATCGGGCCGGCGTCGAGGGTGAGCTTGACCTGCTTGGCCCGCCCGGCGGCGTCGGTGTCGAGGACCTCGGTCTGCCGGACGGCCTTGGCCCATTCCGGGTACGCGGGGAAGTCGGCGATCACGGCCATCACCCGGCTGGGCTCGGCGTCGACCTCGATGGACTGTGTGGACTGCTCGGCCATGGGTCGAAGCGTAGCCGCCGCGGTTGGTCACCAGCGCAGCACGTAGGGCTGCCCGGTCTCCTTGAAGTGACCCACGTTACGGCACTCGGTCAGGCCGACCCGGGCGCGGGCGGACAGGGGCTGGTGCACGTGCCCGAACACCGACCAGCGGGGCCGCTGGGCGCGGATGAGGTCCAGCAGCGCCGTCGAACCGATCTCGCTGCGGCGCGCGACGACGTCGTAGGTCAGCTCGGGCAGGGCGGGCGGGCCGTGCGTGCAGAGGACGTCGACCTCGGTGAGCGCGGCCACGCTGCGGTCGTAGTCCGCGCGATCCCGCAGGTAGGGCCGCCAGGCGGCGCCCTTGCGGAGCCGCGGGACGACGCCGTCGGGCAGCAGCGCGCCGCCGACGAACCCGAACCGCAGGCCGCCGATCTCGGCCACCTCGCCGTCGAGCACCTGAACGCCCTCGCCGGTGAACTCCGGCCACAGCGCGGGGGTGTCGACGTTGCCGGGCGTCGCGTACGTGGGCGACGTCATCGCCGCGAACAGCGTCGCGTACTGGGCGCGGATCGCCTCGTCGACCGCGGCGCCCGGGTCGTCGAGGGTGGCCCAGAGCGTGCGCGAGTAGGCAACGGTTTCGTCACGGGTGCCCTCGCGGCGCAGGCGCGCGAACTCGCCGACCTTCTCCCCGCCGAACAGGGCACCCATGATGCCCTTGTCGTGGTCGCGGTAGTCGACGAAGTCGATCAGGTCGCCAAGCACGACCAGGGCGTCCGCCCCGTCACCCGCCCGCTTCAACGCGTCCGCGTTGCCGTGCACGTCCGAGACGACGTGTACCCGCACCCGTACTCCCCCTAGCTCTGGCCGTCACTGCCCTCGCCGCGCGGAGGAACCCCGGGCTCGCGCCCGTCCTCCAGGACCTCCTTGAGCCCGAGGGCGATCGCCTTCGCCGCACGGGCGCGCCGGTCGAACTCCCGGCGCAGCTCGCGCGGCGCCAGTGCCCGGGGCGTCCCGGCCGCATCCGCGGGCGTCGCCCGCAGGAAGTAGTGCAGCAGGGTGCCGTCGAGCACCGGCTCGAGCCAGACCTCCATCGTACCGACGAGTGCGCCCGTCACGGTCCAGCGCAGGCCCTTGTCCCCCCGGTCGGTGTAGACCTCCAGGACCAGGTCGGGCCAGTAGCGCCGCCAGGAGGCCGGCTCGGCGAACACGGCGGCCACGGTGGCGGGCGGAACGGCGAGGAACGTCTCGTCGACGATGTCGAGTGAGGGTGGCGCGTTCACGTGCGAAGAATGTCACGCCCTCGCCTCGCGACGCCGATCAGCATGGTCTTAAGGTGCTCACCACGCTAAGTTGACTGGCGGGTAACAGCGGCGTCACCTGCCGCATGCGTTGAACACGGAGGTCCACGTGCGCGAATACAGCGCTCCCGCCGGCAAGCCGGTGGCCGACGACGAGAACATGTCCGACGTCGTCTGGGCGAATGCCGAGCGGTTCTCCGACGTGGTGAGCTTCCGCCGCCAGGTCGAGGGCAGCTGGCTGGACGTGACCGCCAAGGAGTTCGCGGCCGAGGTACTGGCCGTGGCCAAGGGCATGGCCAAGGCCGGGATCGGCCGCGGCGACCGCGTCGCGATCATGTCGAAGACCCGCTACGAGTGGACCCTGATCGACTTCGCGATCTGGGCGGCCGGCGCGGTGACCGTCCCGATCTACGACACCTCCTCCCCCGAGCAGGTGAATTGGATCCTCTCCGACTCGGCCGCGAAGGCCGTGTTCGTCGAGACGACCGGGCACGTCGGCGCGGTGGAGCAAGTCCGGGACCGGCTCACCGACCTGCAGCACACCTGGCAGATCGAGGGCGACAACCCGGCCGTCGAGATGCTCGCCGCCCTCGGCGCCGAGCTGTCCGACGACGAGCTGCACGACCGGCGCCGGGAGGTGAGCGCGGACGAGCTCGCCACCATCGTCTACACCTCGGGCACCACCGGCCGCCCCAAGGGCGTCGAGCTGACCCACCGGAACCTGCTGGCCGAGATCCGCGCCGACATCGAGGCGTTCCCGCAGCTGATGGAGCAGGGCAACTCGCTGCTGTGCTTCCTGCCGCTGGCGCACGTGCTGGCCCGCGCGATCGCCGTCACCGCGCTGACCGCCCGCGTCACCCTGGGGCACACCCCGGACGTCAAGAACCTGGTCGCCGACCTCGGCACGTTCCGGCCGACGTTCGTCGTCGCCGTGCCGCGCGTGTTCGAGAAGGTCTACAACTCGGCGAAGCAGAAGGCCCACAGCGAAGGCAAGGGCAAGATCTTCGACGCCGCCGAGGCCACCGCCGTCGCCTACAGCGAGGCGCAGGACAAGGGCGGCGCCGGGCTCGGGCTGAAGCTCAAGCACCTGGTGTTCGACAAGCTCGTCTACGGCAAGCTGCGCGCGGCCCTCGGCGGCCGCTGCGTCGCGGCGGTCTCCGGCGGCGCCCCGCTCGGCGCGCGGCTGGCGCACTTCTTCCGCGGCATCGGCGTCCCGGTGTTCGAGGGCTACGGCCTCACCGAGACCTCCGCCGCGGCGAACGTCAACACGCAGACCGCGTTCCGCGTCGGCACGGTCGGCAAGCCGGTCAACGGCACGTCGGTCCGCATCGCCGACGACGGCGAGGTGCTGCTCAAGGGCGACGTCGTGTTCCGGGCGTACTACAACAACCCGCAGGCGACGAAGGAAGCGCTCACCGACGGCTGGTTCCACACCGGCGACCTCGGCGAGCTCGACGCGGACGGCTTCCTCAAGATCACCGGGCGCAAGAAGGAGATCATCGTGACGGCGGGCGGCAAGAACGTCGCCCCGTCCGGCCTCGAGGACACGATCAAGGCGTCCCCGCTGATCAGCCAGGCGATGGTGGTCGGCGACCAGCGGCCGTTCATCGCGGCGCTGGTGACGGTGGACGAGGAGTACTTCCCGTCCTGGAAGTCCCAGCACGGCAAGCCTGCCGCGGCCACGGTCGCGGACCTTTCGTCCGACGCGGACCTGCTCGCGGAGATCCAGACCGCGGTGGACGAGGCGAACAAGTCGGTGTCGAAGGCCGAGGCGATCAAGAAGTTCACGGTCCTGGCCAACGACTTCACCGAGCAGGGCGGCGAGATCACGCCGAGCCTGAAGCTGAAGCGCAACGTCGTGACGAAGAACTACGCCGACGCGATCGAAGGTCTCTACAAGAAGTAAGCGCCCCAATGTGGCCTTGGTTGCGTTCAACGCACCCAAGGCCACATTGGGTGCGTTGAACGCAACCAAGGCC
>NZ_JBEZYB010000161.1:0-6395 GCF_040638285.1 Amycolatopsis sp. NPDC026612 | reverse complement strand
TGACGACGTGGTGACCGGAGCTCAGCCGGAGGGTGCGGCCGGTCCGGTCCAGCGCTCCTGGCCGGCCCGTGATGCTCGCCGGGTCGGTGGTGGGGTCCAGGCCCCGCAACAGGTCCAGCACGGCCGCGGCGGACAGGAAGCTGTCCAGCCAGCCCTCGGCCGACTCCGGTCCCCAGCGCGGGGTCCTGGCGAGGATCTCGGTGCCGGGGCTCGCGGCCGCGCGGGCCCCGGCTTCGATCTCCTTCGTCATCGCCTCGGTGGTGTTGCAGTTGGTGACGACGATCTTCATCGATGCTTCCTCGACACCGCGTAGTAGAGCAGCGCGGACGACGCCGTGCCGATGAACCACGAGTACGGCGCGGCCGGCGCGAAGTACGGCACCAGCGCGATCACCGCGGCGAGACTGGCGGTCGGGAAGAAGGTCGCGAAGGCGCGCGGGTTCACTCGCGGGTAGCTGCCGCCGTCGACGAACAGCTGGGCGACGTCGACCTGGCCGCGCCGGATCAGGTAGTAGTCGACGATCATGATCCCGAACAGCGGGCCGAGGAACGCTCCGAGGCCGCCGAGGAAGTAGTTGACCACCGCCGGCGAGGAGTACAGCTTCCACGGCAGCACGCACAGGGCCGCAACCGCGCTGATCATCCCGCCGATGGTGAAGGTGATCCGCTTCGGCCAGATGTTGGCCAGGTCGTAGGCGGGGGAGACGAAGTTCGCGACGATGTTGACGCCCATGGTCGCGATGGCGAAGGTCAGGGCGCCGACGATGAGCACCGGCGTGTTGTGCACCTTCGCGAGCAGCGCGGCCGGGTCGGTGATCGCTTCGCCGAACACCTGCATGCTGCCCGCGGTGACGACCACCGACAGCAGCGCGAACGCCGTCGAGTTGATCGGCAGGCCCCAGAAGTTGCCGCGCCGCACGGTCTTCTGGTCCGGGGCGAACCGGGAGAAGTCGCAGAAGTTGAGCATGAGCGTGCCGTAGGTGGCCAGGATGAGCCCGGCCGCGCCGAACCACTGCCGGATCTGCTCGCCGGTGGACAGCTGCTTCGGGCTGCTGGTGAAGGAGATGTTCCAGTGGCCGGCGGCGAGGATCCAGACGGCGAGGGCGATCATCACGACCCAGATCGCCGGGCCGCACCAGTCCTGGAACTTGCGCACCGACTCCATACCGCGGGTGAGGATCAGCGCCTGGACCGCCCACAGCGCGACGAAGCAGATCCAGCCGAGGGCGTGCAGGCCGAGGAACCCGTGTTCGGTCCACGGTTTGAGGCCCGGGTCGATGGCGAGCACGAGCAGGGTGATGGCCACGCTGGCCAGGTAGGTCTGGATGCCGTACCAGAAGATCGCGATGACGGCGCGGACCAGCGCGGGCAGGTTGGCGCCGAACGTGCCGAAGCTCAGCCGCGCCACGACCGGGAACGGCACGCCGGTGCGCTGCCCGATCCGGCCCATCAGGTTCATCCCGAAGTAGATCAGCACGAAGCCGAACAGCAGCGCGGTGAACACCTGCCAGGCCGACAGCCCGAGCACGAACAGCCCGGCCGCGAAGGTGTAGTTGCCGAGGTTGTGCACGTCGGACATCCACAGCGCGAAGATGTCGTAGACCTTCCACCGGCGGTCCTGCGCCGGGGCGAGATCTTCGTTCCACAGCCGGGGGTCGGGTGGTGTCGGTGTCTCTTGGGAAGGTTCGGTGAGCGGGGCGGCGGTCATGCGGGCCCTCCGATCGACGTACGGCGACGGCGATTTGGGATACCAAACTTTGGAATCCCAAATATCACTCCGTCGCTTCCGGCAGTCAACCCTCCGGCCGATAAACTCGTGTTACGGCCGGTTACGGCGGTGTTGAAGGAGGGGCGCGGTGAACGAGCGGCAACCCCTCGCGGCCACCCGGCAGCGGGTCCGCGAGGAGCTGCGCGAGCGGATCCTGACCGGCCGGCTGCGCCCGGGTGACCGGTTGGTCGAGCGCGAGCTGGCCGAAGACCTCGGCGTCTCCCGGGTGCCGGTCCGCGAGGCCATCCGCAGCCTGGAGGCCGAGGGGTTCCTCGTCGTCCAGTCGCCGCGCCGGGTCGTCGTGCGGCAGCTGGCGCGGGTCGACGTCGAGGAGCTGTTCGACGTCCGGGAGGCCCTCGAAGGGCTCGCCGCGGGGCTCGCGGCCGAGCGTGCCGGTGCCGCCGAGCTCAAGCGCCTCGACCGCGTCCTCGCCGACGCCGCCCGCGCCACGGCTCGCGGCGACGCCGCCCGGATCACCGTGCTCAACTCGCGCTTCCACGACGAGATCGTCGCCATCGCGGGCAACGCGCTGCTCAGCACGATGCTCCAGCCGCTGGAAGGCAGGCTCCGCTGGCTCACGAGCCAGAACGAGCACTGGGCCGAGCTGCTCGACGAGCACCGGCGGCTCCGCGAGGCGATCGCCTCGGGCGACGCGGACCGCGCGAAAGCGTCCGCGGTGGAACACGTGCGAGTGAATCGCGAGGTGACGTTGCGCTCCCTCTTCGGGGGCGACACGCCCGGGGTGACGGGTTCCGCGCAGGTCACGGCGCGATGACGAAGGTCACGCCCAGTACCGGACAGCTCACCCGATAACATGATCACCGGAGCCACGCACCCCGAGCGGACGTGGCATATCCGACACGCCCCACAAGCTCCGCCAACAGGCGCTTCCCAGCGGCTTCATGGGAAATTCACAGAATGGGTGGCAAGTCTGACAACGTGAACCACGCTGACGACGGTGCCGGATCGGTGGCACGATGACGACCGCCCAGGCCACGCTCGAAGCGCCCGCCCGGGTCGCGAGACCGGGCGGCAAAGCGCCCTACCTCCACCAGATCGACCTGTTCCGGTTGATCACGTTCGCGTGCGTCATCCTGATCCACGTGGTGGGCGCGACGAACTTCGCGCAGGACGTCGGCGCCAACGCCGTCGAGACGCCGCTGCACTTCACCCGGGAGGCGTTCTTCGCGCTCACCGGGTTCGTGCTGGTGTTCCAGAACCGCCGCCGCGAGTTCACCGCAGGCGACTTCTGGCGGCGGCGGCTCCCGCTGGTCGCGACGCCCTACCTGGCGTGGTCGATGTTCTTCTGGGCGTACGCGCTGGTGACCGGCGAGCAGCAGCCGGGCTCGCTGGAGGCGTCGATGCGCCTGCTGCTGAAGGACCTCGTCACCGGCGGCGCCTGGTACCACCTGTACTTCCTGCTGGTGACGATGCAGGTCTACCTGCTCTTCCCAGTGCTGATGAAGCTCCTGCGGGCGACCGCGGGCAAGCACAAGTGGCTGCTGCTCGGCAGCGGGTTGGTGCAGATCGGCGTGACGCTGTTCATGACGTACCAGCCGCTCGGCGTGAGCTACGAAACGATCACCCACCTGTACGGCACGATCCTGCCGTACCAGTTCTACACACTGTTCGGTGCCGTGGTGGCCATGCACTTCGAGACCGTGCACGCCTGGGCGGGGCGGCACCGGCTGCTGCTCGGCGGCGTGCTCGTCGCCGTGCTGGCCGGCACCGAGTGGTACTACCTCCGTACTGTCCACAGTGGAACTTTCCCGCAGGTGGCCAGCGATCCGTTCCAGCCGTACCTGATCCCGTGGTTCCTCAGCGTCATCGCGGCGATCTACGCGTTCAGCACGTCGTGGGCGGCGCGCCGCCGTGAAGGCAGCCGCGGGGCCCGCGTGGTCTCGTGGGCGGCGAACCGGTCGTTCAGCATCTTCCTCGTGCACCCGCTCGCCCTGGCGCTGCTCGGGCCGGTGATCCCGGTCGTGGCGGAGCGCTTCGGCGCGCCGTGGCTGAGCGTGCTCATCTACCTGGCCACGATCACCCTGACCGTCGTCATCGTGGAGGTGCTGCGGCGGCTGCCGGGCAGCCGCGCGCTCACCGGACGGCCCCGGCTGCGGCTCGCGAAGGCCGCGGCCTGACCTCACCCGGTCGGGTGGCCTGGGTCATACCTGACGGCTCGGGCGAGGCACAGCGAGCGGATCCTGGCGCGTGGGATATGCTGGCGGCCCGTGGGACTTCAGTCGCGGGCAACCAAGTATGTCTTTGTCACCGGAGGCGTCGCCTCCTCTCTGGGTAAGGGACTCACGGCTTCGAGCCTGGGTCAGCTCCTTACCGCACGCGGGCTTCGCGTCACGATGCAGAAGCTCGATCCGTACCTCAACGTCGACCCCGGGACGATGAACCCGTTCCAGCACGGCGAGGTGTTCGTCACCGACGACGGCGCCGAGACCGATCTGGACATCGGGCACTACGAGCGGTTCCTCGACCGCGACCTCGACGGCAAGGCCAACGTCACGACCGGCCAGGTGTACTCCGAGGTGATCGCCAAGGAGCGCCGCGGCGAGTACCTCGGCGACACCGTGCAGGTCATTCCGCACATCACCGACGAGATCAAGGCCCGGATCACCGCCGCGGCCGAGCCCGACGAGAACGGCCAATCGCCGGACGTCGTCATCACCGAGGTCGGCGGCACGGTCGGCGACATCGAGTCCCTGCCGTTCCTGGAGGCCTGCCGCCAGGTCCGCCACGACGTCGGCCGCGACCAGTGCTTCTTCCTGCACGTCTCGCTGGTGCCGTACCTGGCGCCGTCGGGCGAGCTCAAGACGAAGCCGACCCAGCACTCGGTGGCCGCGCTGCGCAACATCGGCATCCAGCCCGACGCGCTGGTCTGCCGGGCCGACCGGGAGATCCCCGAGGACCTCAAGCGCAAGATCGGCCTGATGTGCGACGTCGACAACGAGGCCGTCATCGCCTGTCCGGACGCGCGGTCCATCTACGACATCCCGAAGGTGCTGCACCGCGAGGCGCTCGACGCCTACGTGGTCCGCCGCCTCGGCCTGCCGTTCCGGGACGTCGACTGGACGGTGTGGGGCGACCTGCTCGACCGCGTGCACAACCCGAGCGAGACGGTGAAGATCGCGGTCGTCGGCAAGTACATCGACCTGCCCGACGCCTACCTGTCGGTCACCGAGGCCCTGCGTGCGGGCGGGTTCGCCCACCGCGCCAAGGTCGAGATCGTGTGGGTCGCCTCCGACGACGCGCAGACCGCGTCCGGCGCCGCCTCCGTGCTGTCCGGTGTGGACGGGGTGCTGATCCCTGGCGGGTTCGGCATCCGCGGCATCGAAGGCAAGGTCGGCGCGATCGAGTACGCCCGCACCCGCGGTGTTCCGCTGCTCGGGCTGTGCCTCGGCCTGCAGTGCATGGTCATCGAGGCCGCCCGGCACCTGGCCGGCATCCCCGACGCCGGCTCGTCGGAGTTCGACGAGAACACCGAGCACCCGGTGATCTCGACCATGGCCGACCAGCGCGACGTCGTCGCCGGCGAGCGCGACATGGGCGGCACCATGCGGCTCGGCGCCTACCCGGCGAAGCTCAAGGCGGGTTCGCAGGTCGCGAAGGCGTACGGCACCACGGAGGTGTCCGAACGGCACCGGCACCGTTACGAGGTCAACAACGCCTACCGCAAGCAGCTCTCGGACGCGGGCCTGGTCTTCTCCGGCACCTCGCCGGACGACCGCCTGGTCGAGTTCGTCGAGCTGCCCGCCGAGGTGCACCCGTTCTTCGTCGGCACGCAGGCGCACCCGGAGCTGAAGAGCCGCCCGACCCGGCCGCACCCGCTGTTCAGCGCGTTCGTCAAGGCCGTGGTGGACCGCAAGGTCGCCGAGCGGCTGCCGGTCGAGCTGCCCGAAGCCACCGTGGCCGCCCGATGACCGCGCCGGGCGAGCACGAGTTCAGCGTCGCGTCCAGCCGCGACGTCCACATCGGACGGGTCGTCGGCCTGCGGATCGACGACGTCGTGATGCCGGGCGGGGACACCGCGGTCCGGGAGGTGATCGAGCACCTCGGCGCGGTGGCGATCGTCGCGCTGGACGACGAGCAGCAGGTCACGCTCGTCCACCAGTACCGCCACCCGATCGGGCACCGGTTGTGGGAGCTGCCCGCGGGCCTGATCGACCACCTCGGCGAGGACCCGGTCGGCACGGCCAAGCGTGAGCTGGTCGAAGAGGCCGGGCTGGCCGCCGCGGACTGGGTGACCCTGGTCGACGTCGCGGCGTCGCCCGGCTTCACCGACGAGGTGGTGCGGGTCTTCCTCGCCCGCGGACTGTCCGAAGTGGATCGCGAGGTGCTCGGCGACGAGGAGGCGGACCTCGTCATCCGCAAGTTCCCGCTCGCCGAGGCGGTCCGGATGGCCCTGGCGGGCGAGCTGCTCAACGGCGCCACGGTGTCCGGGGTACTGGCCACGCACGCGGTGCTCACCGGCGTCGCCGAGCCGCGTCCGGCCGACGCCCCGTGGGAGGACCGCCCCACGGCGTTCGCCAAGCGCAAGGAAGCCTGAGCCGCTCCGCTGCGCCCCGGGGCCGAACCTGCCGGCCGCTCGTGCCGTGCTGATGTCGTACTACGACCACACC
>NZ_JBEZYB010000160.1:0-6810 GCF_040638285.1 Amycolatopsis sp. NPDC026612 | reverse complement strand
AACCTGCTCAACGCCCAGCCCGGGATCCTGAACCCGTACCGGGTGGTCGCCGAGCCGCTCATCGAGCACTTCATGGACGAGGACGACCCCGAGCGTTCCTGGCGTCGCGAGAAAGCCCTTGCGGGTGCGACGCGGCGGCGCCTCGTCCTGGACGTGCTCTCGGGTGTGCTGCCGTACGAGGTGTCGCGGATGGCGCAGACGCGGATCGTGCTGCTGCGCGCGGTCCGCGCCGTCGGCGGCCGGTTCGATGCGGATCCCGGGCAGGTAATCGATGCGCTCCGGCGGGATTCGAGCGAGCACCACGAGCACGCGGGCGTCGTCGCGGACTTCCTCGACGAGATGCGCGAGCGGATGGCGCTGCTCATCCCGGAGACCGACGCGGACCCGTACTCGGAGACCCGCGACGACCGGCTGACCGTGCTGACGATGGCGGGGCTCACCCTGCCGAAGGACGGCGTCCCGCGCGAATACTGGACGGACGCGGAATCCCTCGGCGTCGAGATGCTGAACCTGGCGGCGTGGCTGACCCAGCGATCGGTCTACGAAAAGCCGAAGGAGATGCGCAAGGGCGTCTGGATCGACGAAGCGTTCTTCCTGTCCGAGGTCCCGACCGGGCGCGTGCTGATGAACCGCTTCGCGCGTGACTCGCGGAAGTGGAACGTCCGCGTGCTGCTGTCGTCCCAGATCCCGGCGGACTTCCTGAAGATCCAGGGTTTCGTGACGCTGCTGGACTCGGTGTTCGTCGGTCGTCTCGACGACGACGACGCCCAGGCGGACGCCCTGCGGCTGCTGAAGGTCCCGGTGGGCGTCGGGTACGAGCAGGTCGTCGCGGCCCTGGGCCGCCGCCCGGGAGCCCAACGCGGCGTGGAGCGGGACGTGGAGCCCCGCCAGTTCATCTTCGGCGACGGCGCCGGGGGCGTGGAGCGCATCCGCGTCGACTTCTCCGGACCGCACCTGGACCACCTGCGCGCGGTCATGGACACGACGCCGGGTTCGAAGGACGCGGCGCCCTCGCGGCGCCCGGGCAACGAGCTCGCGCTGCCTTCGGAGGACAAGAAGCCGTACGTGGCGGTGCCTCCGGAGGACGACATCGAGCTGGAACAGGACTTCGAGCTGGCGGCGGAACTGGAGGTCGGCCTGGCCGACGAGAACCTCCTGGGCGCCCCGGACCCGTTGGCGGCGGAGACCGGCGAAGTGGAGGGCGGCATCCAGCCGTCGAACGGGCAGCAGCAACACGCCCGCACGGGCGGAAAGGGCGGCACCGGCCGGGACGCCGCATGAACACCGTGCTGACGCTGGCGGTCCTGCTGACGTTGGCCGCCGGGTGGCACTCGCTGAAGCGGCGGATCAAAGAAGGTCCGCGGCCGGGGCGGCGCACGCCGGGGCGCAAGGCGACGATGTTCGCCGTCATGCTGGTCCTCGGCCTGCAGGCCATCGCGACCGCCCCGGCGGCGAGCGCGGCGGCGTGCGGCGAAGCGCCGAACCCGGAACGCCCGGGTGCCGGGATGGTCGGCGCGATCGACCCGCCGGAGGGCCACGGCGAGCCGAACAGCGCCTACATCGACTACGGCTACGCCGGCATGGTGTGGAACACCTTCGAGACCAACTGCTCGGGGCTGAACCTCACCCCGGCAGGGTCCACTTTGGACACCTGGGGTGGCAACCAGCTGTTCAACCTGGGCAAGAACATCGTCGGTGCCACCAACTCGCTGCACTACACGGTGCTCGAGGGCGGCCTGCTGAACCCGATCTACAACGCGGTGAAGTCGGGCGCGGAGAAGGTCTACAACAACATCTACGCCCAGCTGTTCGGCCTGGTCGCGCTGATCCTGTCGATCATGATGTTCCGCAACATCTGGCGGGGTGACCTGGCCGCGGTCAGCAAACGGGCACTCTACGCACTGGCCGGGATCTGGCTGGCCGCGTCGTCACTCGCGATGCTGCGCTACTTCGATCCGATCGACAAAGCGATCGTCCAGACCACCACGAACATCCAGGCGGGCTTCGTCGACGAGAGCGGCGACCGGATCGTCCGTGACATCCTGCCGACCCAGCTCCACACGCAGATCGTCTACAACAACTGGCTGCGCGGGGAGTTCGGCACGCCGTCGGCGCCGCAGGCCGGGCAGTTCGGCAAGCCGCTGCTCGACGCCCAGGCGTTCACCCGCAACCAGCTGGTCAACGGCGACGACGGCAACCAGGCCGTCATCGACGGCAAGAAGAACGCCTTCAAGGACATCTCCACCAAGCTCGGCCCCGCCACCGGCTACTTCACCGGCGAAGCCGGCGGCCGCACCGGGGCCGGGTTCCTCTCCCTCGGCCAGGCCCTCGTCTACTCGCTCTTCCAGCTCCTGGCGAAAGCTTCGGTGCTGCTGGCGCAGGTGCTCATCCGGCTGTTCGCGCTCACCGCGCCGCTGATCGGGCTCGTCGCGCTGCTGCACCCGGAAATCCTGCGCCGTGTGCTCAAGGTCGCCGGCGGGGTGGCGTTCAACCTCGTCGTGCTCTCCGTGCTCGCCGGGGTGCACGCCCTGTTGCTGCAGGCCATCTTCGACGCCGGCAACTCGCTGAACATGCTCACGCAGATGGTCCTCGCCGGGCTCATCACCGTGCTGCTGTTCATGGTCGGGCGGCCGGTGCGGCGGCTGTGGCAGATGGTCGAGATGTCGGTCAGCATGGTCGGCGCCGCCGTGCCGTCGCCCGGGGGCGGGATCTTCTCCCGGTTCCGCCGCCACCAGAACGGCCCGAGCCCGCAGGACGAGTTCTGGCAGAACGTGCGCGAAACCGACGATGTCGTCGACGGCGAGCAGCGCGGTCCGCTCGGCGCGACCGCCGGCGGCGGGCGGTTCCGGCCGGAGGCCACGATCTTCGCCAACGCCCAGCGCCTCGACAGCACCTCCGGCGCGTCCCGGCCGGCAGCCGCCTGGTCCGGCGCGTGGCCGGGAGCCATCGCCGGCGGCTCCGCGGGTGCGCTGCCCGCGGCCAGGCGGCCCGGCGCTCCGGTGTTCGGCCAGTACAACCCGGCCAGCGGCGACGGCGGCGACTACGTGGTCGTCGGTGCCGGCGGCCGTCCGACGCTCCGGGGCGAGGAGAGCCGGCGCGTCGACACCTCCCCGGTGGCCGACCGGCGCTGGAGCGACGAGCCCGAGCCCGTCGTCGTGCCGTCCGACCTGCGTGCGCCGGAATCCGGCTTCAGCGACCTCCCGGTGCAGGACGCGCCGCGGGTGCCGGGCGTGCGCGCCCAGCCGCGTCGCGTGGACCCCGAAGTCGTCGCGGGCAAGCCGGTCTTCGTGCTCTACCGGCCGTCGCGGGGGATCGAGGTCCGCGAGGAACCCCGTGAATCCGACCAAGTGATGGGGCGGTGACCGATGCCGATCCGCACCAACCGCGGCCGCGCCGCGGTCTACCGCCGCCTGTGGGGCTGGCCGCTGCGCTCGCCCCGCCACCTGATGGGGGCGCTGGTGTTCCTGGCGATCCTGGTCACCGCGCTCGGCATCGTGCTGCCGAAGGTGGTCGGCAAGCCGCAGGCCAAGGCGGCGCCGCCCACCTACGGGGTGACCATCTCGAGCACGGCACCCCGGCCGGGTCTCGCGGCGCCGGGCCCGACGTCGAACCTGCCGACGCGGCTGTCCACGCCGCTGGCCACCCCGACGCCGACGACACCCAACGGCGACGCGATCCGCGTCGCCAAGGACTGGGCCGCGGCCTGGGTGAACCACCCGGCCGGCATCACCTCCAAGCAGTGGCTGGCGCAGCTGAAGCCGTTCACCACCGACGAGTACCTGCCGGTGATGGCGACGGTGGACCCGGCGAACATCCCGGCGACGAAGGTCACCGGTGAACCGGTGGTCGGCACGGCGTACCCCAAGTCGCTGCAGCTGACCATCCCGACCGACGGGCCGAAGCTGGCCATCACGGTGGTGAGCACCAACGCCGGCTGGCGGGTCGCCGACTACGACCAGGCGAGCTGACCGTGCGGCGCCTGGGGCTCTGGCTGGGGCTGGTCGTGTTCGTCGCGATCGGCGCCCTGATCGTGACCGCGGTCGCCGCGAAGGTCGTCATCGACAACCAGCAGGCGCAGGCCCGGGGCGTGTCCCTGATGAGCTGCGACGCGTCGGTCGGGCCGACGCAACCCGGCCAGGGTGACCGCGGCAAGGTCGACGCGTCGAACCTGGACGACGAGCAGCGCGGGACCGTCGCGGTGATCATCTCGATCGGCAAGCAGCGGTCGCTGGCACCGCGTGCCTGGCAGGTCGCGATCCAGGCCGGGATGACCGAATCGGGGCTGCACAACCTCACCTACGGCGACCGCGACTCGCTGGGCATCTTCCAGATGCGCCCGTCGATGGGCTGGGGGACGCTCGCGCAGGTCACCGACCCGACGTACGAGGTCAACAAGTTCTACGACGTCCTGCTCGCGGTGCCGGACTGGGAGAACAAGCGGCCCGGCGACGCGGCCCAGGCCGTGGAGCGGTCGGGCTTCCCGGACCGATACCACAAGTGGGAGCCGATGGCGGCGACCCTGGTGGAGAACGTCGGCCAGGTCGTCGACGTCGTCGCCTGCGGCACCGGCATGGGCGCGCTGCTGCCGCCCAGCCAGGCCGCCGCGCAGGCGATCAGTTTCGCGCTGGGCGAGCAGGGGAAGCCGTATGTGTGGGGCGCCACAGGCCCCGACTCGTACGACTGTTCGGGCCTGATGCTGCGGGCGTACGAGTCGGCCGGGATCATCCTGCCGCGCATCTCGGAGGACCAGTACCACGCAGGCGCGTGGCTGCCGGTGCGGGAGGCGCAGCCCGGTGACCTGCTGTTCCTCGCCACCGACCCGTCGGACCCGACGTCCATTCACCACGTGATGATGTACCTGGGGGACAACAAGATCGTCGAAGCGCAGCAGACCGGCGTCCCGGTGCACACGCGGGCGTTCTCGTTCGACGAGCGTGAACTGGTGCCCCAGGCGGTCCGTCCCGGCGTTTAGCATGGGTGAGAGCCCTTGACACGAACAGGGGCCGGCGGATTTCGGCCGACAGCGGGACCGATTCACCCGACGTCGCGGCGCTTCCACGAGCAGGTGGCCGCGTACTGGCAGAGGATGAGCACGTGGGACGGAAATTCGGCAGGCGAGGCAAGTCCGGTGCGGGCGAGCCCCGGGACCCGGCGGCGCTGTTCGGCGCGCCCCAGCAGCCCCGGCAGAGCGCCCGTCCCGCGTCGAGCACCCCGCTCGCCGACCAGCTGGGGCAGGGGTACCCGGGAGTGGACGCGGGGTACGTGGTGCTGCCGCGCTCGCTGGCCGAGGGGATGTCGCTGCCGTGGCAGCACCAGCTGGCGGCGCTGCTGGCCCAGTTCCACGCGGAGCACGCGTCGCTGGCGTGGCCGATCTACCGGGTGGTGCCGTCGCGCTACGAGAAGCTGGCGGACCTCGACGAGGAGCAGCTCGCGGAGGCGGGCTACCTGGTGGAGATGGACGCGGACGGCGAGATGGTCTACCGCGAGCGAAGCGGCCGCAAGGTCGACGACCCCGAGAACACCTCGGTGCTGGTGTCCTGCCTGGACCCGATCCCCAGGCCGGCAGCGCGCCCGGCACCCCCGGCGGCATCGCCGTCCGGCCACGTGCCGGCCCCGGCCCCGGCCCCGGCTCCGATGAACATCGGCCCGGCACCGGTGTGGCGGACGGTGCCCCACCCCCCGTCGGCGCCGTCGGTACCGGGGACGCCGGAGCAGCACGTGCCGGGTTACGAGGAGCCGCGGTCCGGTTGGGGCCGTCCCCAGGAAGCTGCACCGCCGGTTCCGGCCGGTCCGGTCCCGCCGACGTCGGCTGTGGAGCCGGAGTGGTCGGTGCCGCCCGGAGCTGACCTGCCGGGCCCGGTGAAGGCCCCGCAGTCGTCGCCTCGGCACGCGGCCCCGGAGCCGTCGGCGGCTGTTCGGCCGGAAGCCCGAGGTGGGGTGGCCGAGCCGGAACCACGACCGGCCGAGGCCCCGGCGGCTGTTCCGGAATTTCGTTCAGTGCCCCCGTCGGTTGAGACTGTGTCCGAGGCAGCGCTGCCCAAGGATTCGGAGCTTGTCGAGCCGATAGCCCGCCCGGAGTCCGAGTCGGCGTCGGTGCCGGCCGAGTCCACAGTGGGAGAGGCGTCTCGACCTGAGGCGCAGCCGGTTGTTGCGCCGGTGCCGGGAGATGCGGATCAGCCGGAGGTTGCGGCGCCGCGGGCCGGGGAGCCGCCTGAGGCGCCCCCAGCGGTTTCGGTTGACCCAGTGCCGCGGGACGCGAGTCAGCCGGATGGTGCCGAGGCGACATCGGGTGAGCCGGCGTCGCGCGAGGCTGATGAGGCTGAGGTGGCCGCATCGGCACCGGGTGAGCCGCTACCGCAGAACGTGGACCAGCCAGAGGTTGCCGCTTCGGTTTCGGGCGAGGCGGTTCCGCAGGACGCGGACCGGCCGGAGGTTGTCCCGGCGCCGTCGGAGGTCGGCGTATCAGCATCCGCTGAACCGGGGGCAGCGGATGCCGCTCACCCGGAGGCCGGTGAACCTACGGCGGTCGAATCGGTGCGGCCGAACGAGCCCAGTGCCGAGGCGGCAGCGCCGACAGCCGCCGAGTTCCCGGGACAAGCAGGCCAGACCGAGGCGGCTGTGCCTGCGCCGGAGGAGCCGAAGCCGGTCCATCCGGTTGTGCCGGATTTCCAGCCGGGGTTGCCCACCGCGCCGGAGGGGGCTGCCATTTCGCAGCCGCAGCCGCAGCCGCAGCCGCAGCCGCAGCCGCAGCCGCAGCCGCAGCCGCAGCCGCAGCCGCAGCCGCAGCCGCAGCCGCAGCCGCAGCCGCAG
>NZ_JBEZYB010000159.1:0-7005 GCF_040638285.1 Amycolatopsis sp. NPDC026612 | reverse complement strand
GCCCGGGGGCGGCCCCCCCCGAGGCCGACGCGACCATCGCGGTGAACCGGTGCGCGTCGACGCCGTGCGGGTCGACGGTGATGCGGTAGCCGGGACCGTCCTTGACGACGAGGTGCTTGGCGGTCCCGAAGCTGCGTCTCAGCGCGGCGACGGCGTTGTGCAGCTGTCTTCGCGCCGTCACCGGCGGCTCACCGTCCCACATGGCCTCCAGCAGGCGATCGGCGCCGACCACCTTGTTCACGCTGAGCAGTAGCACCACCAGGAGCCGCTGCTGGCGCGGGCCGCCGAGGTCCACCCGCTCCCCGTCGCGCTGGACCCGCAGGGTGCCGAGCAACTCGAAGTACATCCGATCCTCCCCCACCGTAAGCGTGCGGCCACCGTACGCGGCAGCACACGCCGAACCCGGAAAACTTAGTGAAGAAAGCACTTGGCGAGACGTGGTAATCGAAATGGTGCTTTCGTACCGGTATCCCGGTGAACGATCGACACGGACCGCACTCGAATCGCGACAATGGGTCGATGAACAAATCGGACACGATAGCGGCGAATTCGGTAGGTCGATTTTCCTGCTCGTCGATGACGGCACAAATGACTACGACGAATGCGCGGGCGAATAGCGCCTACGGTGGCGGCGCGAGTGCGGGCGCACGATAGGCCGTGACCGCACCCGGGCCGCTCAGGCCGAGGCCACCGAGCTCGCTGAGCACCGCGGCCGCGAGCCCCGGCCGCGCTTCGACGGCCGCGTGCGCAGGACCATCCACCTCCACCCGAAATCCTCCACCGAGCAGACGGACGCGCAGGTCCCGATGGCGGATCCCCGCCTCGGCCAGCCGCGCGCCCACCGCGATCTCGGCGCGTTCCACCAGTCCCAACCTCTGTAAGGAGACGGGCACCCCCACGGAGATACGTGACGCCAGGCAAGGCGTCGACGGCTTGCCGGCGACGGGCAGCGACCACGCGGCGGCCAGCGCCCGGACGTCCTGCTTGCCCAGCCCGGCTTCGGCCAGCGGCTCGACGACGTGCAGCTCACGGGCCGCGCGCAGGCCCGGGCGGTGCAGGGCGCGGTGGTCGTCGGCGTGCGTCCCGGTCGCGACGTGCGTGAACCCGCGCCGGAGCGCGAGGTCGCCGACCGCGCCGAGCACCGCCTGTTTGCAGAAGTAGCAGCGGTCGCCGGCGTTGTCCCGGTACCCGGGCACGGCCAGCTCGGAGGTCGCGACCTCGGCCAGTTCGACACCGAGACCGGCCGCGATCCCCCGCGCGGCCTCGAGTTCCGCCCGCGCGAGGCTGGGCGAGTCGGCGATCACCGCCAGTGCGCGCCCGGCCGGCAGGGCACGCGCGGCCGCGGCCAGCACGAGCGCCGAGTCGACGCCGCCGGAGAACGCGACAGCGACGCTCCCGAGCTCGCGGACCCGGCCCAGCAGCCGATCTTCGATTCCGGCGTCCATTACTCTTCCCCCGCTGGTCGCGCGTTCGCGATGATCTTTGTTCGGCAAAAGAACAGCACTTGTCCTCCGCTCGAGGCGTCTTGCGTGTGGTAAGTCGATCGCGACGGGTCCACCCAGTCAACCCATTGCCGTATTCGTGCGGTATCCCCCGCGAACAGTTTACATACGGCGCGCGAGAACGCTAATGTCTCGAAGGTGGTAACGACTGGGGTTACGGCGGCGACCGCCGATCTGGGCTTCGCGCGATTGGATCTCGACCGGGCGGCCCGCACCGGGGATCCGGAAGTGGTGTTCGGTGCGGGAAAGACGCCGGAGCAGATCACGGCCGCGCTGGCGCGGCTGCACGAAGCCCATCCCGGACGCGCGGTGCTCGCCACGCGGGTCGGGGAGGAAGCGCGGGCGCTGTGCCGGGAACGCCTGCCGGAGGCCGACGTCGACGACGCCGGCCGGACGGTGACGCTCGGGACCGTACCGCCACCGCGCGGCCGGGTCGCCGTGGTCTGCGCGGGAACGTCGGACCTGCCCGTCGCCCGCGAATGCGCCACGACGGTGGCCGTGTTCGGCGCGGAGCCGGATCTCGTCGTCGACGTCGGCGTGGCCGGGCTGCACCGCCTGCTGGCCGAACGCGACCGGATCGCCGGCGCCGACGCCGTCGTGGCGATCGCCGGGATGGAGGCGGCGCTGCCCACCGTCCTCGGCGGCCTGTGCGGCACGCCGCTGATCGCCGTGCCCACGAGCGTCGGCTACGGCTGGCACCTCGACGGCCTGACCGCGTTCCTGACCATGCTGAACAGCTGTGCCCCCGGCGTGGTGACGGTCAACATCGACAACGGCTTCGGCGCGGGCGTCGCCGCGGCCCGCGTCGCGCGGCAGTCGGTGGCGCCGTGACCGTCGCGTGGATCGACGCCGGGAACGGCTGCGCCGGCGACATGCTGCTGGCCGCGCTGGTCGACGCGGGCGCGGACTTCGCCGGGATCGTCGAAGGCCTGGCCCGGCTGCGCGTCGACGACGTCCGGCTGACCGAGCAGGTGGTGCGGCGACACGGGCTGCGGGCACGGCAGGTCGTGGTCGAGGCGCCCGAGACGCGGCACGCCCGCCACCTCCCGGAGATCCTCGACCTGATCGCGTCCGCCGCGCTGACCGGTGCCGCGGAACGCTTCGCCACCCAGGTGTTCGAAACGCTGGCCGACGCGGAAGCCGCCGTGCACGGCATCGAGCGGGACCACGTCCACTTCCACGAAGTCGGCGCGCTGGACGCGATCGTCGACATCGTGGGCTGCGCGCTCGGCTTGGACGCACTGGGCCTGCTCGAGGCGACCGTGACGGTGTCGCCGATCGCCGTCGGCGGCGGCACGGTGACCGCGGCGCACGGCCGGCTCACCGTGCCGCCACCGGCGGTGCTCGCCCTGCTCACCGCGGCGGGAGCGCCGGTCGCCGCGCACCCCGCCGCCCGGGAGCTGTGCACGCCGACGGGGGCCGCGCTGCTCGTCACCCTGGCGGACGCGTACGGCCCGATGCCGGCCTGCGTGCCGGTCGAGGTCGGCGTCGGCGCGGGAACGGCCGATCCGCCGGGGCACGCGAACATCGTCCGGGTGGTCGTCGGGTCGGCCGCGGAGCCGGACCGGACGTGGGTGCGCGCGAAGATGACCGTCGTCGAGACGACGGTGGACGACCTCGATCCCCGGCTGTGGCCCGACGTCCTGACGGCCCTGCGCGCCGCGGGCGCGGCCGACGCGTGGTGCGCGCCGGTGACCGCGCCGAAGGGCAGGCCCGGCATGGTCCTGACGGCGCTGGCGGCGGACGACCGCGTCGACGGCGTCTGCGCGGCGGTGTTCGCCCACACGTCGACGCTGGGCGTGCGGCTGTCCCCGGTCGAGCGGCGCTCGCTGCCGCGCGACAGCGTGACCGTGGACTACCGCGGGCGCCCGGTGAGCGTGAAGCGCGGGTACCTCGACGGGGTCGTCGTGACCGCGCAGCCGGAGTACGAGGACGTGAAGGCCGCCGCGGCCGCCACCGGGCAGCCGCTGCGCCGGGTGCTGGAGGAGGTCCGCGCGGCCGCGGGATCGTGACCGGCCCGTCCACGCCTCGGGCGGGGTGGCCGCCCACGCCCGGCCCGGCCCAAAGAGGTCCACTGTGGACCCGGCCGGTCCCGGTCCGGCCCCGCTCACCGGGCCGGACAACGGACCGACGGACCTAACCGAGACGTAGCACCACGGTAATGAACCGTCACTACGGTCCCCGGGACATGTCGATCAGGCAGATGACGGATCCAGCGCCGGTGGAGCTTCCGCGGGGTGAACCGGTGCTTCCGGATGCGAACGCGGAGCAGGTGAAGGCGCGAGGACGGTGGCTGCCCGTCTTCGGCGCGGTGCTGAGCGCCGCACTTTTCCTGGTCGTCCGGGACAGTCTCACCGACGACGGCTACATCACCCTCGCCTACGCGAAGAACCTGGCCATGCACGGCGAGTGGGGCATCATCCCCGGCTCGCCCGCGAACTCCGCGACGTCACCGCTGAACGTCCTGCTCCTCGCCGCGCTGACGCTGGTGACGCGGGTGGCCGGCGACCCGCACCCCGTCGTGGCGCTCGGGATCCTCACGGTCCTGTGCGGCGGCGCGCTCGGCTGGGCCTGGCAGCGCCTCGGGCGGACGTCGGCGCTGCCGCCCGCGGCCGGGATGGTCGGTGTCGCGCTGGTCCTGGTCAACCCGTTCGTGCTGTCCGCCATCGGTCTCGAAGTCCTGTTGATCCCCGCCGTCCTGCTGGTGCTGACGGTCTTCGCGCTCGAAGGACGGCCGGTGCTGTTCGGCGTCACCGCCGGGCTCGCCATCCTCACCCGGCTGGATCTCGTCGTGTTCGTGGTGGTGATCGCGCTCAGCGCGCCCGCGATCCGGCGCCGGTGGCGGCCAGCCGCCGGCTTCACCGCACTGACGGCCGCGCCGTGGTTCGTGGTGAGCTGGGTCACCTTCGGCTCGTTCGTGCCCGACACACTGGCGATCAAGCAGACGCAGGCGGGGCTGTTCGCGCCCTGGACCTACAGCACCGGGCCGGTGATGTACTACCTCGGCTACCCGGTCACCGTGCTGGTGACGTTCGTCCCGGCACTGCTCGGCGCGGTCGCGCTCGCCGGGTGGGCCGCGGCGCGGTTCTCGGTGCGCTGGCCGGAGTTCCCCGCGCTCGGCCCGGTCGCGGCGCTCGGGGCCGGCGGGATCCTCTACTTCGTCGCCTATTCGTTCATCGGCGTCGGCCCGTTCCACTGGTACTACGTGGCTCCGACGACGACGGTGGGCAGTTTCGCCGTCGCGGCCTTCGGTGCCTGGTTCGGGCAGGCACGCGCACGGACGACGCTGCGCACCGGTCCCCCGCTGCTGGCGCTCGGGCTGACCGGGGTGCTGGTGCTGAGCGCGGCGGCCGTCGACGCCGCGCAGGGTCTGCCGTGGAAGTCGCCGGTCATCTTCGGGAACTGGGCCGGCGCGCAGGACTACGCGCGGGTCGGCAAGGAGCTGGACGCGCGGCTCGACGGCGCGAGCGTGGCCAGTCCCGGGGAGATCGGCACCCTCGCGTACTACTGCGAGTGCGCCATCATCGACGAGTTCTCCGACCGCGGCCACGCGAAGGAGCTGATCGAGCGGCGGATCGCGACGGCGAACCCGCTGATGAGCCTCGCGCTGCGGGTGAACTACCACTGGCTGGACCGCTCGATCACCCCGCGCAAACCGGACTACCGGCTGCAGTACGGCTCGGGGCCCGCGACCGGGCCGGACAGCTGGCAGGTGCAGTCCGCGGCCAAGGGCGTCGGCCACTTCACCCTCACCCGCGAACCGTGACCGTGGCACAGCGGCGGGACCACACGGTACGAGCGATCGCGGCGCCGGCGTCCCGGCCACGGCGCTGGGTGCTGCCCGGCGCCGTGGCCGTGGTGTCCGCCCTCGTCTTCGCGGTGGTGCGGCCGCACCTCGTCGACGACACGTTCATCACGCTGGCCTACGCGCGCAACCTCGCCTTCCACGGGCACTGGGGGCTGATCTCGGCCGAGACGTCGAACACCGCGACGTCGCCGCTGAACGTCCTGCTCCTCGCCGCGCTGACCCTGATCCTGCGCGACGCGGTGCTCGCCGCCGGCGCGCTGTTCGTGCTGGGTCAGGTCGCGCTCGTCCTCGCGCTGCGCCGGGCCGGCGACCGGGCGGGGCTGCCGTCCTGGTTCGCGCCGGCCGCCGTCGCCATGCTGACGGTGAACCCCCTGCTGCTGTCGTCGATCGGGCTCGAGGTCGAGCTCGGCGCGGCCGGCATCGCCTGGCTCCTGGTCTTCGCGGGGGAGCGGCGGCCGGTCGCCGTCGGTGTCCTGACGGGACTGCTCGCCCTCGTCCGCCTCGATCTGGTCGTGGTCGCGCTGGTGCTCTTCGCGCTGCGGCGGCGGTGCTGGGAGAAGGCGTGGCAGTCGGTGCTCGCCGCCGTGGCGGTCGCACTCCCCTGGTTCGCCTTCAGCTGGGTGGTGCTCGGGTCGGCGGTGCCGGACACGGTGATCATCAAGACGCTGCAGAAGTCCTGGGGACCGTGGGATTTCGGCAACGGCCCCGCGCTCTACGCGAACGTCTTCCCGTGGGCGACGGCCGCGTCGTTCCTCCCGGCCGCGCTCGCCCTGCTCGCCTTCGCGCTCTGCGTGGCGGACGCGGCCCGCAGAGGCCCGCTGTGGGCCCGGGTCCGGCCGTTCGCCCCGCTGGTGCCGGCGGGGATCGCGCACTACCTCGCCTACACGCGGCTGCACGTCCCGCCGTACCACTGGTACTACGGGCCGAGTCTGATCGCGGCGACGCTCTTCCTCGCGGCCGCCGCGACGGCCGCGGTACGCGTGCCGGCCCGGGTGGCGGCCGCCGTCGCGGTCGCGGGCGTCCTGGTGGCCGGCGTCGGCGCCTACGCTGCCGGTGGCCTGCCGCGGCGGTTCGCGCCGCTGATGTCCAACCACGACGCGACCGCGGACTACGAGCGGATCGGACCGGAGCTGGGCCGGCTGGTCGGCGGCGGCACCGTGCGCAGCGGCGGGGAGATCGGCGTGCTGGCCTACAGCTGCGGCTGCGCGATCGTCGACCTGTTCGACGACCGCGGCGCCGTCGGGCCGGCCATCACCGAGCGCGAGGCCCATCTCGGCGCGCTCGGCCGGGCGCTGGTCGACGTCAACTTCCGGTTCTTCGACTTCGGCGACCGGCCGATCGTCACCGACTACGCCTTGGTGCGCGGCGATCCGCCGCCCGGTGCGCTGGGCCGGTGGACGCTGACGTCGCCGTGGGCCGGTACCCAGCAGCTGTATCTCGTCCGGGGCAACGGAAGCGGAGCTTGACCATGACCGACCTCACCGCGCAGCGCGGCTTGTTCACCGGCCCGGCGCCGATCGTCAGCAAGGACCTCTACGCCGAGGTCCAGACCGGTGCGGCGGTCCGGGACCGCGAAGCGATCCGGCTGGACCCGGGCACGAAGGTGTCGGGCAACACGTACTTCGGGCGGTTCCCGGCCAGCTACTGGCAGCGCTGGACCACGGTGACCGAAGTCTCGGTCGAGGCCGTCGTCAC
>NZ_JBEZYB010000158.1:0-7119 GCF_040638285.1 Amycolatopsis sp. NPDC026612 | reverse complement strand
AAAAACAAAAAAAAAAACTTTGTGAGTGGATTACAGAGTTGTGCACTTCCGATCGGCGGGGCGCCCGCGGGTCCGGCCGCGGCCTCGGCCGCGGCGACCGGCTCCTGGCACGCTTACGGCAACACGAACCCGATCACCTCCAGTGCCAGCACGTGGAGCTGCGCCGGCTCCAAGGCGCTCACCACCAACGTGCTCGCGCAGGTCTGCGCGATCAGGTCGCCGGGTCACGCCTCGGTGCAGGGCGCGGTGATCGTGCGCAACAACCGGAGCAGCCTTTACTCCGTGGCCGCGGCGATGGACCTGTACACCTCATCCGGCGACAAGCTGGGCGACTGGGCGTGCGCGTCGTCCGGGGTCGGAGCGAATTCGTGGTCGGTGTGCTTCGGATCGACCCTGGCCGAGCGCAGCTCGGTCAACTCGGTGGGGATTGCCAACGGGGTGAATCTCGGCATCTCGTCGAACGTGTGACCTCGCGCGCTTCCCGCGGCGAGCGGGAAAGCCGGCGCTGACGACAGCAAGACCCCGCGTCGACGCCGGCCGGCAAGCCGTGCCCGGTCGGCGCGGCACCGACGAACCCGCCCGCGTCCGCGGGAGCGGGCCGACAAACGAGGAGGAACCCATGAGAGCAACAGCAGTCGTGGCCGCGGCGATCGCCGCGGCGGCCGTCGGGGTCGGCACGGCCGGCACCGCGCAGGCCGCGTGCCTGGCCCAGTACGCGTGCATGTACTCCAACTCCAACCTGGGCGGTTACAAGTACGAGAACTTCAACAGCCAGGCCAACTGGGGAAATCTGCGGTACGCGGGCACCAGCGTCCCGCTGTGGGCGGGCGACGGCACCTACAACAACGTCAGCTCGATGGAGAACAAGGACACCAACTCCCCGATCGCCGTCTACTACAACTCCCAGTACCGGGGGTCGTGCTTCACGATCCGGTCGAGCGGCACGGTGCTGAACTTCGCGAACGTCGAGCTCTCCGGCGACAACCACGACGGCTGGGTGGCCAACGACGTGATGAACTCCCACCACTTCAACATCGCCTGCGGCACCTACTACGGGTGACGGCGCAGCCGAAAGGAGGGACGTGGTGAAGGCGACGCGGATCGTCCTGGCGGCCGTCGCGGCGGCGCTCGTCTGCGGCTGCGGCATCGCCTTGTCGGCGAGCGGTGAACCCGGCTCCGGGCCACCGGCCATCGGAGCGGTGCGGCCGGTCGGGTCGGGCGCGGACATCGTGCTGCCGTTCGACGCCTACCGGCACACCGCCACCGAGATCAACGTGATCGAGCGCGCCACCGCCCTGCTGGCCCGGGACTGCCTGGGCCGGTTCGGTCACGACTGGACACCGCCGACGGCCGACGCGGTCGACACCTCCCGGCCGGCGGCGGGCGGCCGGTACGGGATCGTGGACGCCGCCGAGGTCGCCCGGCTCGGCTACCACGCCCCCGTGCGGCCGGACCGGCCGGCGCAGCCCCAGCCCCCGCTGGACGTGCTGATGGTCTACACCGGCAAGGGGGCGTCGACGGTGGGCGGCCGGCCGGTGCCCGAAGGCGGCTGCGTCGGCGAAGCGCGCCGACGGCTGGAAGAAGGCGTGCCCACCGCCATGCCGGGCGCCGCGTTCGCCGAACTCGACCGGGAGCTGTACCTCACCGCGCAGGCCGACGAGCGGGTGCAGCGGCTCATGGCCGGCTGGCGGGGGTGCATGGCGGAGTCGGGCCGCCAGTACGCCGACGTGTGGGCGGCCAACGACGACGTCCGGTGGAGCAGCCCCGAGCCGACGCCGGAGGAGATCGCGTCCGCGAAGGCCGACCTGGCGTGCCGCACGCGGACCGGCCTGGCCGGGACGTGGCTCGCGGTGGAGACCGCGTACCAGCAGCGGGCGATCAAGGAGCGGAGCCCCGAGTTCGACGCCCTCGCGAAGGCGATGCAGGTACGGCTGGCCAACGCCCGGAGGGTGACAGACCGCTAGCCCGCGCCGGGTGGGTCCGGACGACGACTCACCCGGCGCCGCGGCGAATCGACGGAGTCACCGGGTCACAGTTCGCGGGCTGCCCAGTGGGCCTGCAGGGCCTCGCGCACGTGCGCGGCGGGCAGGTCGTTGGGCAGCGACACCACCACCGCGTCCACCAGGTCGCCCTCGAGCGTGTCCGTCCAGCTCACCGCCCGGCAGCCAGGGGTTCCTTCGCCTCGTTCGGCATGGGCCGCCAAACTGACCAGGAAGTGGTGGCGCCGCCCGGAACCCGGGTGATCGATCCGGTCGCGAGTCCCCCGAACCGGAGAGCAGGGGCCTGACGGAGTTGCCGCACACGCGGGTGCTCGCCGAAACGCTGCCCGGTGCACGACCCCCACAGCTCGGACGGGGTACCGACCAGCCGTGCTGCCCCTCCCCGGACCGTCGGATGAGTCCGATTCAATGGCCGGCAAGCCCTCTTCGCCGCGCTGACGTTGACCGGTTCGGGTGTGGTGTGGCAGTTACGCCGGCTGGTGGTCGTCGTTGCGCTGGCTGGGGCGGACCCAAGTCGGCGGCCGGCGTCGTCGCTGAGCACCGGACTGCAACGGGCACCGCCGGTCGTCCAGCACCTGCGAGGCACCCTCTCCTCGATGAAGCTCAGCTGCAACCACAAGAGATCCGATGAACGGAACACTTGCAGGCGAAAAAGCCCGCTTTGCACCATTTAGCCCTGAAGTCATCCGATCAATCGTTGACAGTGCTTCGGCGCGCCGGTCACACTCTGAGCCGCCAGAGCCTCCGACGAGGGACGGTCATCGTGCGCAGACGAGTCAAGGCAGCCATGTTCGCGACCGGGCTCGCGCTTGCGGCGACCGGGGTACTGGTGACCCCGGCGACGTCGGCGCCGCAGCAGGTCGTCCACGTCGCGCCGAACGGTGACGACACCCACGACGGCACGAGCGATGCCCAGTCCGTCCGGACGCTGCAACGCGCCCAGCAGCTCGTCCGCGGCCTGATCCCGGGCATGACCGGCGACATCTCCGTCAGCCTCGCCGGCGGCACCTACGCGCTGAGCGCGCCACTGCGGCTGACCGCCGCCGACTCCGGTGCCAACGGCCATCGCGTGGTCTGGACCGCCGCACCCGGCGCCCGGCCGGTCGTCAGCGGCGGTGTCCCGATCACCGGCTGGAAAGTGGCCGACAGCGGCAAGAACATCTGGTCCGCGCCCGCCCCCGCGACGCTGCGGACACGCCAGCTTTACATCAACGGTGCCCGCGTCCCCCGCGCGACCGGCACCCTCCCGGTGACATTGACCAGGATCACCGGCGGATACACGACGTCGTCGGCCGCGATGGACAACTGGCGCAACCCCAAGGACATCGACTTCGTCTACACCGGGGGCCTCGGCGCGTGGACGCAGCCGCGGTGCCCGGTGAGCACGATCTCGCCGACGACGATCAAGATGGCGCAGCCGTGCTGGGACAACTCGACGAAACGCGTGATGCGCACCGACGACTCCGGCCGCACGGTCGAACTGGTCGGCCGCCAGGCCATCACCGAGCTGCCCACCGCGGTGGAAAACGCCTACGAGCTGCTCTCCGCCGGCGAGTGGTACCTCGACAACGCCGCACACACCGTCTTCTACGTGCCGAAGCCCGGTGAGGACATCACCAAGGAGACGGTGACCGCACCCGCGCTGGAAACCCTGGTGTCCGGCATCGGCACGGCTTCCGCGCCGGTCCACGACATCACGTTCAGCGGCCTCCAGTTCTCCTACGCCACCTGGAACTTCCCGAGCACGCCCGAAGGGTTCTCGGAGATCCAGGCGAACTACACGCTGACCGGTGCGCACGGCTTCGACCAGCAGGGGCTGTGCCAGTTCGTCGACAGCGGCCAATGCCCGTACGGCAACTGGACCAAGGAACCCGGCAACGTCTCCTTCGCCTACGACAAGAACATCAGCTTCACGCGGGACGCGTTCGCCCACCTCGGCGCCGCGGGACTCGACCTCGGCACCGGCTCGCAGAACGACCTGGTGCAGGGCAACGTGTTCACCGACATCTCCGGCAACGGGCTGGAGCTCGGCGGCGTCGACATCACCCTGCCCACCGCGGCCGCCCAGCACACCAACGGCAACCGGCTGCTCGACAACCACGTGTTCGCCACGTCGGTGGAGTACGCGGGCGGCATCGGGATGGACATCGGCTACACCGAGCACACCACCGTTTCGCACAACCAGATCGACCACGTCCCCTACAGCGGGATCTCGATCGGCTGGGGCGGTTGGCCGGACAAGGTGAAGATCAAGGCGGAACCCAACTACAGCAACAACAACACGCTCAGCGACAACCTGATCTTCGACCACATGCAGCTGCTCGCCGACGGCGCCGGGATCTACACCAACGGCAACACCGGGCCGGACATGGCCGGCGGCGAGAAGGTCACCGGCAACGTGATCCACGACCAGAAGGGCGCCGGCAAGGCCGTCTACACCGACAACGGCGCCGGGAACATCACGATCACCGGCAACGGCCTGTACAACGCCGATCTCGCCTGGGGCTCCAAGCACACCGACTACACGCTGAACAAGGGCACCTACGACCCCCTCGACATCGAGAACAACTACTGGGAGAACGGCAGCGCGGACTACAACCAGAAATCCGTGGTGATCAGAGACAACCACGCCATCACCGACGCCAGCGGCATCCCGGCGAGCATCCGCACCAACGCGGGTCTGGAAGCGACGTACGCCGACGTTCTCGGCTGGACCCCGGCCGGCTGATCGACGGGTGATCGGGTGGAACCAGGTCCTCGTCTGCGCTCTCCGGCGGTGTCCACCCGTCGAGCGGATCGAGGTCGCGGGTGGTCCGGGCCGGCAGCCACGGGGCCCCGCCGTGCTCACCTCGCCCCGGCCGACCACGAGCAACGGGCGCCCCGCTGCAGGATGATCCACAGCAGCCGCGACAGCGTCGCCTCGACGAGGAGCCAGGCGATCATGACCGCCGCCGCGCCGATCCGGCCGGGGACTGCGAGCAGGCTGGCGAACGGCCACGTCGCGCTGACGCCGTTGACGATGGCTCCGCCCCGCAGGACGAGGTCGTAGTCCTCGCCCCGCAGCGCGGTAATCCGGCGCGCGTGCTCCGGGGCCGGGGGCGGAACCTGGCCGAGACCTCCGGTCTTCTCCCGAAGCCGGCTCCCGGCGAACACCGTCGTCACCAAAAGAGCGCAGATCGCCAGCAGGACGATCCCCATCTCCGTACGAGGGCTCATCGACGTTGCTACCGCATCACCGGCGAAGTATCCCAGCCGAACGGTCACGCTGCTGAGTCATCCGCCCATGCGCACCGGCCGCTGCCTGCCGACAGCGAACTGGCCCAGGCCATCGCGGTGCTGTCCCGCGCAACCCAGGACGCCATCTGGCGGCGATCCCGCGCCACGCAGGAACTGCGCGCCGTGCTGCGCGAGTACTACCCCGGGTTTCTCGCCGCGTTCGCGAAGGGCGGCGCCGCCCGCGGCATCGACGCCCTGGCCGCGCAGCTGCTCAACGACCTTCGCACGCCGCAGATGCGGCAGCCGCGGCTTGTCGAGGACGCGTTCGGCCACCAGACCCTGGCGCTGCCGGCCACTCTCAACGCGGAGTGCGCCAACGCGGACCAGCTCACCGAGGCCACCACCGCGGCGTTCCAACAGCACCAGGACTACGCGATCATCACCAGTTTCCCCGGCCTGGCCGACCTGTCCGGCGCGCGCGTCCTCGGCGAGATCGGCGACGATCGCGCACGCTTCACCGACGCCCGAGCCCTCAAGACCCACGCCGGATCAGCGCCCGTCACCCGCGCCTCAGGCCGCAGCATCTCCATCACCCGCCGGACCGTCAAGAACGACCGCCTCAACGCCGCCGGCTTCGTCCGGGCCTTCGCCGGCATCGGCCGAGCCGGCGCACCACGCGACCACCACCACCACCGCCACCGAGCACCCGGCGACCGGCACGCCGCCGCCCTGCGGCACCTGTTCAACCGCTTCCTCGGACAGCTCCACCACTGCCTTCAGACCGGCCAAACCCACGACCCAGCCAAGGCCTTCGACCCTGCTTTCCCCACGCCAACCGCGGCCGCGGCTTGACAGTTGGGAGGATCGGAGGTCCATCAGCGGTCCCTCAATGCCACCAGACCGGTGACACCACCCCCCGGATCATGCCTTCGACTGGGGGCTTCAGTCATGCCGGACCTGGTGACCACAGTTCCTTGATCAGGAACTACGAAGAAGGTAACGGGCCAAAGCGCGGACCGGCGCGCGCCCGCGGCCATCAGCTCGAGCCGAGCACCTGCCGTGCCACGGTGTCCTGCCGCTGCCTGAGCGCCAGCCACTCACCGATCAGCTCGCCGTGCGCGTCCAGCCACTGTTGCTGGAGGAAGGCGAGACGCGCGTAGGCGGTGTGGAGATACCCGGTCTCCTGCTTGCACTGGAGGTCCGCGCGCGCCGCCGGATCGGTCGCGAGGTTGGTGTCGGCCGGGAGGGCGCTCAGGAGATCGGCGGGATCAGGGGCATCGATTCCCCGCCGGTTCATGCACTTGCGCCAGCTGACGTTGATGGCGACGAAGTCCCGATCCCGATCGAGCTGCTCCTTGGCGTCGCGTTCGCCGTCGTACAAGCGCAGCCGCAGCTCCGACGCCCGTTGTCGCTGGTCACCGAGCAAGCGGTGCTCTGCGTCTGCCTGGCATCCGGTCGCGGGCCACGATATCTCCAACCGCTCACCGTGAGCCACCATGCGCCGGTCCGGGTCTCCGAACAACGCACGCGCGTACCGCTCGTCGCGAACGGGTTCCGGGGGCAGGGGTTCGGCTCCGATGTTTTCGAGCGACTCCAACCCGAACGGCCGCAGCGCGGCGAGCGCCTCGTCCCCGGTGACGTGCTCGACCTGCGGCGTGTAGTCCAACCCCTGTCCGGCCATGCAGCCGGCGACGAGGACGTCCTTGGCGTCGGCGATGCGCCGGTCGCGGTCGTCGGGCCGGTACATCATGCGATTGATCGGCGGGACGATCCGGGTCTCGGCCCGCCCGGAGACCGCGACGTCCGACGTCGAGCCGGCCAGCAGCGCGGCCAGCGCCACCGCGAGCACGACCACGATCGGCCGGACGCGCCGTTTGGGCGACTGCGCGCGCTCACGCGCCCG
>NZ_JBEZYB010000157.1:0-7136 GCF_040638285.1 Amycolatopsis sp. NPDC026612 | reverse complement strand
CCGCCACTTTCACGTGAAAGCGACGACCTGGAGGCGGAGCTTTCACGTGAAAGTGGCGTTTTGGCGGTGGTGGATGTGTCGGCGCAGCGCAACGTCGTGCAGCTCGGCGGTGAGCACGCGCGGGACGTCCTGGCCCACGGCTGCTCGATCGACCTCGATCCGTCGGTGTCACCGCCGGGCACATGTGTCCAGACCCTGCTGGCGCGCACCGGGATCGTGCTCATGGTCCGGGAAGAGGGCTTCACGATCCTCGTGCGCCAGTCGTTCGCGGACTACTTCAAGGCCTGGCTGGCCGACGCGAGTCTGGAGTACGTCTCGTGACCTTCACCCTGACGCTCAAGTGCCCGGAACGCTCGGGCATCGTGCACGCCGTCACGACGTTCCTGGTCGGACAGGGCTGCGACATCGTCGAGCACCAGCAGTTCGACGACGACGTCCGCGGCTCGCTGTTCCTGCGCACGTCGTTCACCTGCACCGAAGAGACCACAGTGGATGATCTGGTGCGCGCGTTCGCCCCGGTGGCCGGGGACTTCGGGATGGAGTTCGGGTTCTCCGACGGGACGCCGCCGCGGCTGCTGATCATGGTGTCCAGGTTCGGGCACTGCCTCAACGACCTGCTCTTCCGCTGGCGCGCGGGCGGCCTCGGCGCCGAGATCGCGGTGGTCGTCTCCAACCACGCGGACCTGCGGCCGATGGCCGAGGCGGCCGGGGTGCCGTTCGTGCACGTCCCGGTGACGCCGGAAACGAAAGCGGAGGCCGAGCAGCGGCTGCTCGACCTGGTCGGGGAGTACGAGGCCGATCTCGTCGTGCTCGCCCGGTACATGCAGGTGCTGTCGAACGAGCTGTGCCAGAAGCTCGAAGGCCGCGCGATCAACATCCACCACTCGTTCCTGCCCGGCTTCAAGGGCGCCAAGCCCTACCACCAGGCCTACGACCGCGGCGTCAAGTACGTCGGGGCGACCGCGCACTACGTCACCCCCGACCTCGACGAGGGCCCGATCATCGAGCAGGAGGTCCAGCGGGTCGATCACACGTATTCGCCGCGCGAGCTGGTGACCGTCGGCCGCGACGCCGAGGCGCTGGCCCTGTCCCGCGCGGTGCGCTGGCACTGCGAACGCCGCGTCCTGCTCAACGGCAACAGCACCGTTGTCTTCCGTTAGGAGTTCTGCCATGAGCGCACCGAAAGTCGTGATCATCGGCGCCGGCATCGTCGGCGCGAACCTCGCCGACGAGCTGACCGCCCGTGGCTGGGCCGACGTCACCGTGCTCGACCGGGGCCCGTTGCCGCGCTCCGGCGGGTCGACGTCGCACGCGCCCGGGCTGGTGTTCCAGACCAACGCGTCCAAGGCGATGACGGACTTCGCCCGGTACACCGTCGAGAAGTTCCTGGAGCTGGACTGCTTCCTCCAGGTCGGCGGCATGGAGGTGGCGACCACCCCGGCTCGCTGGGAGGACCTCAGGCGCAAGCACGGCTGGGCGACGTCGTGGGGAGTCGAAGGGGCACTGATCGACGCCGCCGAATGCGTCGAGCGCTGGCCGCTCCTGGACGGTTCGCGGATCTTCGGCGCGCTGCACGTCCCGACCGACGGGCTCGCACGGGCCGCCAAGGCCGTCGAGGTGCTCGCCGCGCGGGCGGGTTCGCGCGGCGCGAAGTTCATCGGCTCCACGCGGGTGACCGACGTCCTGCAGGAGGGCGGCCGCGTCACCGGCGTCCGGACCGACCAGGGGGACTTCCCGGCCGACATCGTCGTGTCGTGCGCCGGGTTCTGGGGCCGCGAGATCGGCGCGATGGCGGGCATGGACGTCCCGCTGCTGCCGCTGGCCCACCAGTACGTGAAGACCGGGCAGGTCGCCGAACTCGCCGGGTGCGCCACGGAGGCGAGCCTGCCGATCCTGCGCCACCAGGATCAGGACCTGTACTTCCGCGAGCACGCCGACCGGCTCGGCATCGGCTCCTACGCCCACCGCCCGATGCCGGTCGATGAGTCCACTTTGGACTCAACGGTGACCGCGACCGCGATGCCGTCCATGCTGCCCTTCACCGAGGACGACTTCGCGCCGTCGTGGGAACAGAGTCAGCTGCTGCTGCCCGCGCTGCGCCAGACGAAGGTCGAAGAGGGCTTCAACGGCATCTTCTCCTTCACCCCGGACGGCCAGTCGCTGGTCGGCGAGTCGGCCGACGTCCGCGGGTTCTGGCTGGCCGAGGCGATCTGGGTCACGCACTCCGCGGGCATCGCGAAGGCGGTCGCCGAACTGCTCGTGCACGGGCACTCGGAAGTGGACGTGCACGACATCGACGTCCACCGTTTCGAGGAGGTCCAGCTCGCGCCTTCGTACGTGAGCGAGACGGCGCAGCAGAACTTCGTCGAGGTCTACGACATCCTGCACCCGTTGCAGCCCAAGCTGTCCCCGCGTGACCTGCGGGTGACGCCGTTCCACGCGCGGCAGCGCGAGCTGGGCGCGGTGTTCCTGGAGGCGGGCGGCTGGGAGCGGCCGCACTGGTTCGAGGCCAACGCGCCGCTGCTGAAGAAGCTGCCGCACGACTGGCTCCCGCCGGCGCGGGACTCGTGGTCGGCGCAGTTCCACTCGCCGATCGCGGCGGCCGAAGCGTGGCACACCCGCAACGGCGTCGCGCTGTACGACATGACGCCCTTGAAGCGCGTGGAGATCAGCGGACCCGGGTCGCTGGAGTTCCTGCAGTCGCTGACCACCAACCAGCTGGACAAGTCGGTCGGTTCGGTGACGTACACGCTGATGCTCGACTCCGCGGGCGGCGTGCGCAGTGACGTCACGGTCGCGCGGCTCGAGCCGGAGGTGTTCCAGGTCGGGATCAACGGGAACATCGACGTCGACCACTTCGTGAAGCACGCGCCTCCCGGTGTCCGGGTCCGGGACACCACCGGCGGGACGTGCTGCATCGGTGTCTGGGGACCGCTCGCCCGGGACCTCGTGCAGCCACTCTCGCAGGAGGACTTTTCGCACCAGGGGCTCAAGTACTTCCGGGCCCGCAAGGCGCGGATCGCCGGGGTGCCGGTGGTCGCGATGCGACTGTCCTACGTGGGCGAACTCGGCTGGGAGATCTACACGAGCGCGGACCACGGCCTGCGGCTGTGGGACGCGTTGTGGGCGGCCGGACAGCCCCTCGGCGTCATCGCGGCCGGCCGAGCGGCGTTCAGCAGCCTGCGGCTGGAGAAGGGCTACCGGCTGTGGGGCACCGACATGACCACCGAGCACGACCCGTACGAGGCCGGGCTGGCGTTCGCCGTGCGTCCCGCGAAGGGGGACTTCCTGGGGCGGGAGGCGATCGAAGGCCGGAGCGAGGAGACGGCGTCGCGGCGGCTGCGGTGCCTGACGATCGACGACGGCCGCACGGTGGTGCTGGGCAAGGAACCGGTGTTCGCCGACGGGATCGCCGCGGGGTACGTGACGAGTGCCGCGTACGGGTACACCGTGGGCCGTCCGATCGCCTACGCGTGGCTGCCGGCGTCGGTGGAGATCGGCGGCAGTGTGGAGATCGAGTACTTCGGCCGCCGGGTCGCGGCCACGGTGGCCGCCGAGCCGCTGGTCGACCCCGGCATGGACCGGATCCGGCGGTGAGCCCCGCTTGAGGCGTTCCCGGGCGGCGTAACGTCGGTCACGTCGGCTCGGTCTCGGCAGGCCGAGGGGTAATCCACAGCAAGTCCATGGAACCCCGCCAGGAAATTCTCAGGAAAGGGGCGTTTCCTGGGACGAGCCGGAGGCTTGTCGAGAGCTGGAGCTGTGCATGAGCGAGTACGACCGAGGACCGCAGGGCGGCGGCGAGTACCCGTACGGCTACGGCCAGGGCGGATACCCGCAGGACCACTACGGCCATGGCTACTACGACCAGCCCCGTGACCAGGGGTATCACGAGCAGTCCCGGGATCAGGGCTACTACGGGCAGTCCCGGGATCAGGGCTATTACGGGCAGCCTCAGGAGCAGGGCTATTACGACCAGCCGCGGGACCAGTGGGGCCGGCCGTACCCGCCGCAGCCCCACACCCAGCCGGTCTACGCCTACCCGCCCCCCGCCCCGCAGCCACCGCCGCGCCGGCGTCACCCGCTTCGCGCGCTGACCGTCACGGTCGTCGCCATCGCGGTGGCCGTGGTCGCCGGGCTGGGGATCGGGCACCTGATCTCCGGGGCGACCAGCCCCACCGCCGGCGGCAACCAGAACTTCGGCTTCTCCGGGCAGCCGAGCGAGGCCAAGACGGTGCTCGACGCGGACGCCGTGGCGGCCAAGGTCAACCCGGCCATCGTGAACATCAACACCGAACTCGGGCTGCAGGGCGCGGCCGCGGCGGGCACGGGCATCGTGCTCACCCCGGACGGCGAGGTGCTGACCAACAACCACGTCGTCGCCGGCGCGACCAGCATCAAGGTCACCAGCATCGGCACCGGTGACACCTACCAGGCGCAGGTGGTCGGCTACGACCGCACCGAGGACATCGCGGTCCTGCAGCTGCAGGGCGCGTCCGGGCTGACGGCCGCGTCCATCGGCGACTCGGCCAAGGTCCGGGTCGGCGACCAGATCCTCGGGCTGGGCAACGCCGGCGGCCGCGGCGGCGACCCGGTGCCCGCGCCGGGCACGGTGTCGGCGCTGGACCAGTCGATCACCGCCTCGGACGAGTCCAGCGGGTCGTCCGAACAGCTCACCGGGCTCATCCAGGTCCGGGCGAACATCGAATCGGGGGACTCCGGCGGTCCGCTCGTCAACGCGGACGCCCAGGTCATCGGCGTCGACACCGCCGCGACGACCGGGTACCAGCTGAACGGGCGCCGCAGCGGTGGCGCCGGCCAGGGTTTCGCCATCCCGATCAACCAGGCCGTCGACATCGCCCACCGGATCGTCGCCGGGCAGGCGTCCGACAAGATCCACATCGGGAAGACGGCGTTCATCGGGGTTTCGGTGGCGGACGGCCAGGGCGGTGCCAAGATCCGCGAGGTGGTCCAGCGCGGGCCGGCGCAGAAGGCGGGCCTCGCGGCCGGGGACGTGATCACGGCCATCGACGGCAAGCCGATCGACTCCGCGACGACGTTGACGAACGTGATGGACACCCACCACCCGGGCGACCAGCTGGCCCTGACGGTGACGGACGCCTCGGGCGCTCAGCAGCAGGTGCCGGTCAAGGCGGCCGAAGGACCTGTCGGCTGACAGTCAGCGCAGGGTTTCCTCGAGCACTTCGCGGTGGGTCCGCTTGGCCGCGAGGTAGCGCTCGCGGCCGGTGTCGGTGAGCGTGACGAAGATGCCGCGCCGGTCCACCTCGCACAGCGCCCGCTCGACCAGGCCCTCTTTCTCCAAGCGGGCGACCAGCCGGGACGTGGCGCTCTGGCTGAGGTGGATCGCTCCGGTGAGGTCCGCCGAGCGGCACTTGAAGTCGCAGGTCGCGAGCCGCTCGAGGGCCTCGAACTCGCTCGCGCCGATGCCGTGGCGCTCCTGCAGCCGGCACTCGAGCGCGCTGAACACGGCCGAGTAGCGGGCCAGCAGCTCGTGCCACTCCTGGACCAGACCTTGCTCGGCGACGTCGCTCACGGCGGTCAACTTAGCATGCGCGGACATCAGATGCAAACACATTAAATGCATAGACATTAGATGCGTGTGCATGTACCGTCGCCGCCATGAGCTCTTCCGTGTCTTTGTCCACCACCTCGACCCGGTGGGACGCACGTCTCTGGGGTGTCCTGCTCACCGTTTCGATCGTCGTCGGTCTCGACGCGCTCGACGTTTCGATGGTCGGGGTCGCGCTTCCCGCGATCCAGGCCGACCTCGGCCTGTCCACCAACGCACTGCAATGGGTCGTCAGCGGGTACGTGCTCGGCTACGGCGGCCTGCTGCTGCTCGGCGGCCGCACCGCCGACCTGCTCGGCCGCCGCCGCGTGTTCCTCGTCGCCGTCGCCGTGTTCGCGCTGGCTTCGCTGCTCGGCGGCCTCGTCGACGACGGCGCGCTGCTCATCGCGAGCCGCTTCATCAAGGGATTGGCGGCCGCCTTCACGGCGCCGGCCGCGTTGTCCATCATCACCACGACGTTCCAGGAGGGCCCGGCCCGCAACAAGGCGATCAGCATCTTCGCCGTGTTCGGCGCCAGCGGCTACTCCGCCGGGCTCGTGTTCTCCGGCCTGCTGACCGAGGTCGGCTGGCGCTGGACGTTCCTGCTGCCCGCCCCGATCGCGCTGGTCGCCCTGGTGGCGGCGTGGAAGCTGATCCCGTCGTACCAGCGGGAAGAAGGCCGCGGCTACGACTTCCCGGGCGCCGTCACCGGGGCCGTCGGCTCGCTGCTGCTGGTGTTCGGCGTGGTCGAGGCGCCGGAGGTCGGCTGGGCCGCGCCGCGCACGCTGATCACGTTCGCCGTCGCGATCGCGCTGCTGGTGACGTTCGTCGTCATCGAGAAGCGCAGCCGCCACCCGCTGCTGCGGCTGGGCATCCTGCGCTCGGGCCCGCTGGCCAGGGCCAACCTCGGCGGCGCGCTGTTCTTCGGTGCGTACATCGGGTTCCAGTTCGTCGTGATGCTCTACCTGCAGCGGGTGCTGGGCTGGTCCGCGCTGCAGACGGCGCTCGGCTTCCTGCCGGCGGCGCTGATCGTGGCGTTCGGTTCCCCGCGCATCGAGCCGCTGATCGACCGGGTGGGCACGTCCCGCACGATCTTCGCGGGGGTGGTCGCGCACGTCATTGGCTACGCGCTGTTCCTGCGGATCGACGAGCACTCGGGCTACGCGGGCAGTGTGCTGCCCAGCATGATCCTGCTCGGCATCGGCTTCATGCTGGCGTTCTCGTCGCTCAACATCCAGGCGACGGCCGGCATCGCGGACGACGAGCAGGGCCTGGCCGGCGGTCTGCTGAACACGTCGCTGCAGGTCGGCGGCGCGATCGGGCTGGCGGTGGTGACCGCGGTCCTGACCGCCAACGGCGGCCGGGAGGCGTCGCCCGCCGCGCTGCTGACCGGGCTGACGCCGGCGCTGAGCGTGGTCACCGGGATCGCGGTGCTGGGCCTGCTGATCGCGGCCAGTGGCCTGGCGCCCCGGAAGCGGGCCGCCGAGGAGCCGGTCGTCGAGGAGGATCTGCTCGCGCTCGCGGACTGACCCGAGCGCCCCAAGGTGGCCTTCGGTGCGTCAGACGCACC
>NZ_JBEZYB010000156.1:0-7178 GCF_040638285.1 Amycolatopsis sp. NPDC026612 | reverse complement strand
GTCCGGCGCCGAGCCGGACCAGCCGCCGGTGAACAGCCCGCCGGCCAGCCACCCGGCCGCGACGAGCAGCACCGCGGCGCCGCCGCCGAGCCACGTGCGGGCGCGCCGCCGGATCACCACCGACTTCGGGCGCAGGTCCTGGTCGCACACCGGCGGCCGGGTGTAGATCGGCTCGGCCGCCAGGACCTGGTCGTCGATGCGGCGCCGCTGGGGCAGGCTCGCCGCGACGATGCCCGTGCGATCCAGCAACTCCACCGCGGCGCGGTCGCCGGACGGGCGGGTCGCACTGCGCGGTGCGGTGCGGAGCATCGGGACCTCCGGTACGGGGCTCGCGGACCCCCGCATTCTGGACCATTTCGGACGGTCCTGTCAGAAACGCAACTCCATTGAGTGAAGGTCACCGGTCCGACGGTTTGAGCCCGAGCCGCGCGAGCGCCGCCAGCGGCCGCTGGTAAGCGGAGCCGAGCACGCGCGGAATGGCGTCGATGACGTAGGCGTCCGGGCCGATGAGGATCCGCGCCGACTTCCGCTCGATCCCGCGCAGGATCGTCTGCGCCGCCTTCTCCGGTGTGGTGCGGGCGATCCGCTCGAAGCCCTGCGCCGCCTTTTCCTGGTCGTCGGCGGCGCTGCGGGAGTTGCGCACGATGTTCGTCTTGATTCCACCGGGGTGCACGCAGCTCACCGCGACCGGGTACCGCGCGATCAGCATTTCTTCGCGCAGTGCTTCGGTGAATCCGCGAACCGCGAACTTCGCCGCGTTGTACGCGCTCTGCGTCGGCACGCCAACGAAGCCGAACACGCTGGAAAGGTTCACCACGTGCCCGTCGCCGGAAGCGATCAGGTGCGGCAGGAACGCCTTCGTGCCGTTCACGACGCCGCCGAGGTTGATCCCCATCAGCCAGTCGTAGTCGTCGAACGTCATTTCCTCGACGTTCGCGCCGAGCGCGACACCCGCGTTGTTCACGACCACGTTCACGCCGCCGAATTCGTCGGCGACGTCTTCGGCGTGCGCGAGCACGGCGCTGCGGTCGGCGACGTCGAGGGTGTAGGCGCGGGCGTTGTCGCCGGCCAGCTTGGCCGTGGCCTCCGCGTTCGCGGTGTCGACGTCGGAGAGCGCGACCCGGGCACCGCGCCTGGCGAACTCGCACGCCAGCGCGCGGCCGATGCCCGAGCCCGCTCCGGTGATCACCACGACCTTGTCCGCGAACTGCTTCATCGGCCCTCCCGCCCGTCAGGTGTTACTCCCGAGTAGCGAATGTTAGCGGCTGTGAGCTTGCTGTGGGTGTGCTGATTGTGTCGGTCCGTCGCCCTATGGTGGTCTGGTCGACAGCCTGAGACAGCGACAGCCCGAGACGAGGAGGCGATGCCCGTGCGGCGGCTGGCCGTTCTGTTCACCCTCGTCGCGATCGTGCTGCTCGGCGCGGCCTTCGTCGTGATCGTCGCCCGCCAGTCCCCGCCCGCGGGCGCGACGGCGCCGGACGTCGCCACCGTCGAGGCCACCCCGGCGGTCGACCTGCCCGCGGTGTCGAGCCCCGCGGTCGGCGCGCTGTTCGCCGAAGGGGCGCACTACTGCACGGCCAGCGTCGTGCACAGCGAGCGGGGCGACGTGCTGCTGACCGCGGCCCACTGCATCCACGACGGCGAGGGCGGCGGCTACCTCACCGGCCTCACCTTCGCGCCCGGCTACCACGACGGGATCGCGCCGTTCGGTTACTGGACGGTGGCGGACGAGCTGGTCGCGCCGGGCTGGACGGCGTCGTCGGACCCGGACCTCGACGTCGGCTTCGCCACCGCCCACCAGGCGGGCGCGACGAAATCCCTGGAGAGCCTGGTCGGCGCGAACCTCCTGGCCACCGGCACCGCGTTCGAGCAGCCCATCACGCTCACCGGCTACCCGGACGACTCCGAGGTGCCGGCGGTCTGCCAGAACACCACCACCAAGCAGGACACCTACCAGCTGAAGGTGGACTGTGCGGGCTTCCCGACCGGCACGAGCGGCGGCCCGTGGGTGGCCGGGCAGAACCCGCAGACCCGGCTCGGCACGGTCATCGGCGTCATCGGCGGCTTCGAGTTCGGCGGCAACGACCCCGACACGTCGTACTCCAGCTACTTCGACACGGACGTCCTGGCGCTCTACCGGCAGACGACCGCCCGGACCTGACCCGGCATGATGCGGGGCATGAGCGAGCCCGTCGACGTACCCATCACCGGAGAGCCGATCCGGCTCGGCCAGTTCCTCAAGCTGGCCGGCCTCGCCGAAGACGGCTCCCACGCCAAGGACCTGATCGACGCGGAAGAGGTCACGGTCAACGGCGAGGTCGAGACCCGCCGTGGCCGCCAGCTGACCGACGGCGACGTCGTGGCGGTGGGTCCGGCCCGCGGCAAGGTCATCCTGGTCCGCTGACCGCCGTCCGCCTGGTCAGCCGACGCTGGTCAGCGGCGGCAAGCCGAGGGAAGCGGCGAGCGCGTCCAGTTCGCGGCGCACCGGCCCGGCCAGTGGCACGCCCAGTGCGCGGCACTGCTCGAGGTGCTGGGCCTCGCGCCAGCCGGGGTAGCGGATCGGCGCGCCGCCGTCCCAGCCGAGCATGCTGCCGAACAGCGCGCTCGCGGCGCGGTAGAAGCCGTCGGCGCTGCGCAGGGTCGTCGGCGCGATCGCCAGCACCAGCAGGCCGGTGTCGTGCTCGTGGTCGGCGACGCCGGAAAGCACGCCGGCCAGGACCTCGACCAGCAGCGTCAGCCCGGCGGCCTCCGAGCCGGGGCGGTCCATGTCGAAGACGAACTCGGGGTACGCGCCGCCCGGCGCGGCCATGCCCAGCGGGTTGATCGGCTGGCCGGGTTCACCGCCCGCGGCGAGCACCAGGCCGATCATCGCGTGCGGCAGGGCCCGCGCGGCGTGGTGCCCGGCCCGGCCGAACGGCCCGATGCCGCGCAGCGAGACCAGCCCGACGCCGAAGCGGCCGGCCCGCGTCACCGCCCGGTCCATCGCGTCGCCGACGGCCCAGAGCCCGGGCGCGCGGCGGTAGTCGATCAGCGCGGCGGCGCCGCGGTCGGCGATCATCAGCGGCTCGGCGTGCGGCACGACGAGCCCGTCCTTCAGCAGTGGCAGGTGCACGCGGGTCAGGTCGGCGACGCCGGTCTCCGGCGAGCCGGTCAGATCACCGTGGCAGAGCGCTTCGGCTGCTATGCGGGCGCGCGCTTCGGGGAGACCGTGGGCGGCGAAGACGTGTGCCACGAGGGTGACCAGCTCGTCGGCCCGCACACGGGGCCAGGACTGTTCCGGGATCGGGGTTTCCGGGTGTTCTTCTTCGAGGGTGCCGGCTTCGGGGCGGGCGGAGCGGAAGGAACGCGGTCTGAGGGGCACTTCCCCGACCTTGCCCAGCCCCGGTTCGGGCGTCAACGGACCCGGGCCGGGCCTACCCGACCGTGTGATCGAGACGTCCGAAGCGTCGTACCCTTGGCGCCATGTGCCGAAACATCACCACCCTCCGGGGGCTCCAGCCGGCCGCGACGGGCGAGGAGATCGAGGCCGCGGCCCGCCAGTACGTCCGCAAGGTGACCGGCGTGCAGTCGGTTTCGGACGCCACGCGCGAGCCGTTCGAGGCCGCGGTCGCCGAGATCACGGAGATCACCGCGCGGCTGCTGGAGCAGCTGCCCGAGCGCCGCCAGCCACCCGCGACCGTGCCCCCGCTGCGCCGCCCCGAGGTGCGGGCGCGGATCGCCGCGAAAGCGCTGCGCCAGCCCTGAGTCAGCGCACCGGCTGCGCGTAGCCGCGCTCGCCGGTGTGGTCGACGCCGTCGTCGTCCGGGAACTCGTGGGTGACCTCGAGCCCCAGCACGCGCTCGTACCCCAGGTCCCGCACGGGGAACTTGACGTGGTGGAAACCCTCGATCTTCGCGGTCATCGCCGCGGCCGTTTTCCCAGTCCCGCTAGGGTGATGACATGGGTGGACAGGCGCTGGTGCTGGGTGGCGGCGGGGTCGCCGGGATCGCGTGGACGACGGGGCTGCTGGTGGGCTTGGCCAGGCACGGCCAGGACCTCACCGGCGCGGACCTGATCGTCGGCACGTCGGCGGGCGCGGCGGTCGCGGCCCAGGTGACCAGCGGTCTTGCGCTGGACGAGCTGTTCGCGCGCCAGGCCGAGCCGGCGCGGCAGGCCCCGGAGATCCCGGCCGACATCGACTTCGAAAAGTTCGCCGCCGACTTCGGCGGAGCGCTCACCGGCGCCACGACCCCGGCCGACGTGCGGCGGGCGGTGGGGGAGCTGGCGCTGGCGGCCACGACGGTGCCCGAAGCGGAGCGCCGCGCGGTGATCGCGGCCCGCCTGCCGGTGCACGACTGGCCCGAACAGCGCCTGGTCATCGTGGCGGTCGACGCGGAAACCGGCGAACCGCGCCGGTTCGACCGCGCGTCCGGTGTGTCCCTCGTCGACGCGGTGGCGGCGAGCTGCGCGGTCCCGGGCGTCTGGCCCGCGGTGACGATCGACGGCCGCCGCTACGTCGACGGTGGTGTCCGCTCGGGCGAGAACGCCGACTACGCGGCCGGCTCGACCCGGGTCACGGTCGTCGCGCCGCTGGGCCTGGAGTCGCCATTGCCGGCGGAGAAGCCGCTGCTCACGGTGCTCGACGAGCTGCGCACGGCGGGCGCGGAGGTCGCGCTGATCACCCCGGACGAGCGATCGGTCGCGGCGGCAGGCCAGAACCCCCTGGACCCGTCGACGCGCACACCGGCCGCCGAAGCGGGCCGCGCTCAGGGCGCGGCGCTCACGCTGGCCTGGACCTAGGCCGGCGGGCCGAAACCAGCAGACCGGCGATCCTCGCCACCGGGCCCGTCGACGTGCGCGACGACCAGGTCCAGCACGCGGTGCGCACGTCCGAGGCGCGACCCGGGTTGCGTCGGGCCGTCGGCTAGGCTCGTGGAGCGAGGTAGCGTGTCCGAGCGGCCGAAGGAACATGTCTTGAAAACATGCGAGGGGGCAACCTCTCCGTGGGTTCGAATCCCACCGCTACCGCTTTGAGAACCCGGGCGCCGGTGCGCCCGGGTTCAGCTTTCCGCGGCCAGCAGGTGCACCCGCACCCGCTCGAACGCCGCGGCGATCGTCGCCTGTTCCGTGGGGCTCAGCAGGTCGATGAGGTGTTCGCGCACGCCCTCCACGTGCGTCGGCGCGGCCTTCTCCAGCAGCGCCTCGCCCTGCTCGGTCAGTTCGGTGACGACCCCGCGCTTGTCGTCCGGGTCACGCGCCCGCCGGACCAGGCCCGCGTTCTCCAGCCGGCCGACCTGGTGCGAAAGCTTGCTCTTCGTCGATCCCATGTAGATCGCCAGCTCCGACATCCGCATCCGGCGGTCGGGCTGGAACTGCAGGCAGACGAGCACTTCGTAGTCCGTCAGTGACACTTCGTGGCGCTCGGACAGCTCGCGGTGCAGCCGCTGCCGCAGCAGGAGGGTCGCCACGATGTAGGAGCGCCACGCCGCCATCTCAGCTTCGTCCAACCACCGCACAGCACGCTCCTCGCCCATAATGCAGCGTAGAACGTCGATCAACGGACCGCGCGGTCCGAGCCCGATTCGGCGGCCGGTGAAATACCGTTGCAACATCGCCCGATGGTGGGGTTACGAAAAGGTTGAGACTCGGCCGGGAAAGGCGCATTCTGCTTGTGGTGGATGGTCGGCCAGGGTAGGTGGCGCGGCAACGGCGACGTGCCGGCCCGGCTCCCCACCAGGAGAGGTCAGGTGGTTGTGTGACGGGTGATTCTCGCGGTTGACCGCCAGCTGCGTCCCCGCGACCGGCCCGGAAAGCCACCGGTTCGGTCGTGACTGCGAACAGCTATTGAGCGGGCTTCCATGCGTTCACGCATACGGCGTCGGTCGGGCCTGGTTCCGGTCACGGCCTCGGAAGCCGTGACGACAGCGCCTGAACGCCGGCCCGGAAGCGGCCAGCCGCTCGACTAGAAGACATACCTCGGTACAGGCCTGGGTGCGGCCGTCAGCGCGACGGACGCACCCAGGCCTGTTACCAATCCGAGCCGAAAGCAGGCGGACAAGGTCCGGAGCCGGCCCGCTCACCGGCACCCGTTCCGCCGTGGCTGCCGATCGGCTTGGTAACGATCGAAACAGTACGCTTTGCTGGTGAGATTCGACGACAACGCCGGCCTGGACGCCTCCGAGGTCCAGGACCTGCGCGGAAGCGGTGGAGACGGCGGCGGCGGGGTCGGCGGCCGCGTGGCGCTCGGCGGCGGCGGACTCGGCGTCGTCGGGCTGATCATCTACTTCGTGCTGTCCCAGCTGGGCGGGGTCAGCACGGGCGGCAGCGGGCTGAGCGGCGGTCTCGGCAGCGTCGGGTCCGGCCAGCAGGTCGACAACTCGAAGCTCTCGAGCGAGTGCAAGACCGGCGCGGACGCCAACAAGAACCACGACTGCGCGATCGTCGCGATCGTCAACTCCGTCCAGGACTACTGGACGCAGCAGTTCGCGCGCTCGGGGTCGACCTACCAGCAGGCGCCGACGAAGTTCTTCAACGGCGGCGTGCGCACCGGCTGCGGCAGCGCCACCTCCGACACCGGCCCGTTCTACTGCCCGGCCGACTCCGACGTCTACATCGACCTTTCCTTCTTCGACGAGCTCAAGACCCGCTTCGGCGCGCAGGGCGGGCTCTTCACCGAGGCGTACGTGCTGGCCCACGAGTACGGCCACCACGTGCAGAACCTGCTCGGCACCTCGAAGAAGGGCACCGGCTCCGGTCCGACGTCCGGTTCGGTCCGCCTCGAGCTGCAGGCCGACTGCTACGCGGGTGTCTGGGGCAACCACGCCTCGACGACCCCGACCGAGAGCGGCAAGCCGCTGATCACCGACGTCACGCAGGACGACATCAATTCCGCGCTGGACACCGCGTCCCGCATCGGCGACGACTACATCCAGCAGAACCTCGGCGGCGGCCAGGTGGACCGCTCGAAGTTCACCCACGGCACGTCCGCGCAGCGCAAGAAGTGGTTCACCACCGGGTTCCAGACCGGCGAACCCGCACGCTGCGACACCTTCGGCACCAGCAACCTGGGCTAGCAGCGCCCCAATGTGGCCTTGGTTGCGTTCAACGCACCCAATGTGGCCTTCGGTGCGTTCAACGCACCGAAGGACCCCCGGCTGGGGTCGTCACCGGAGAGGCACAATGCGACGGTCCAGTTCACT
>NZ_JBEZYB010000155.1:0-7240 GCF_040638285.1 Amycolatopsis sp. NPDC026612 | reverse complement strand
AGCGCCCCAATGTGGCCTTGGTTGCGTTCAACGCACCCAATGTGGCCTTCGGTGCGTTCAACGCACCGAAGGCCACATTGGGGCGCTTGGGGCCGGGTGGCCGGGCGGGCGGTGGGGACCTAACGTGGGCAGGTGACAGAAGAGGCACTGCCCGCCTGGCGCCGCCGGACCTCCGGGGAGACCCGCTGGCCCGCGATGGGCGTCGTCGTCGCCACCCTCGTGCTGCAGGTCGCCCTGCCGGACGACATGGCGCTGCACCCGCGGTGGCTGCTGCCCGCCGTCTCGGGGCTGCTGGTGGTGGCGCTGCTGCTGGCCAACCCGGGGCGGATGACCCACTTCAGCGCGATGGAGCGGACGATCGCGCTGCTGCTGGTCGCCGCCGTCACCGTGGTGAACGCCGGCTCCGCGGGGTCGCTCGTCTACGGCATCGCGGCCGGGACGACGGGCGATCGGGCCGGCGCGGTGCTCGTCACCGGCGGAATCGTCTACTGGACGAACATCGTCGCCTTCTCGCTCTGGTACTGGGAGTTCGACCGCGGTGGCCCGGGCAAGCGGGCTGCAGGCCGGGCGGTGTTCCCCGACCTGCAGTTCCCGCAGATGGCCGATCCCGACCTGGCGCACCAGGACTGGGAACCGTCCTACCTGGACTACCTCTACTTCTCGTTCACCAACGCGGCGGCCTTCAGCCCCACCGACGTCATGCCCCTGCGGATCTGGGCGAAGATGACGATGATGCTGCAGGCCGTCGTGTCGCTGGTGCTGGCGGTGATGGTCGTCGCGTGGGCGATCAACAACCTGAAGTGACTCAGTGCCGCGAGATCGTGAAGCTCTGGCCGTCGGAGCCGATGGCACCCGGGATCCAGGTGTTCGTGCCGCGGTCGTCGGCGTTCAGCGCGGACGGGCTGGTCGAGGCCAGGTTCGTCCCGTTGAACTTGACGCCGGTGAACGTGATCCCGCCGGAGATCGTCGGGTAGGAGTCGGTCGGCGACTCGATGATCGCCTCCGCCGACGCGTGCTTCGAGGTCAGCGACTTCGTGACCGTCTTGGTCCAGCCCTTGGTGGTGTCGCTCAGGTCCAGCCGGTAGGTGTTGGTGGTGGTGCGGGTCACCGTCGCGGTGATGTGGTCGCCCGCGCCGACGGACACGTTGTAGTACACCGGCGCGGCCGGGTACATCTCGTACCAGGCCGAGTACACCGCGCGGCCGCTGGAGCAGTCCGTCTCGACCCCGGTCTGCTCCACTGTGGACGATCCGTCACCGTCGATGCCGACCCACGGCGCGAAGAGGTCGTTGCTCGACCGGCAGGTCACCGTCGGTTCGGTCCAGCTCGCCGTCGCCGTGGTGAAGCTGCCGAAACTGACGTACCCGCCCCAGTTGCCGCCCGAGAACTGGTGGCCGTGGAGGTGTGCGCCGTACTCGACCGCGGCGTGGGCGGTGCCCGAGACAGCCAGGCCGGCCGCGACCGCGGCCGCCGCCGTGAGGACGCGGACAGCGCGCGACGAAAGAACCTTGGACATGAGGAACTCCGTTCACCGAGGGGACCGGTAAAGCCGTGTGTCCAAGTGTTGGATCAGCGCCGCGGAGAGGGTAGCTACTTTCGAAGGGTCTTCACATTCCGGAAAATGGTCACCATTTGCCGGATTTACGCCGGATTGAACGAAAAGACCCGTGAAGACCTCCGCGGGGGAAGAGGTCTTCACGGGTCCATGTCGCTCACCTACCGCCCGGTCAGGTGAGCGGGGCTACTGCGCGGCCTGCGCGTGCGCGGCGTCCACGAACTTCGTCGTGTACGTCTTCGACAGGTCGATCTTGTCCTTCTTCGGCTTGACGTTGCTGGACGACTCACCCAGCACCTTCAGCACGTTACGCGCACCCGCGGGGTCCATCCGGCCGTCCTTGGTGAACATCGGCAGGCTGTCCTGGAGCGATTTCACGTACAGCGCCTTGTCCCCACCTGCGAACGACGGCGGCATCATCGCGGCGACCTGTTCCGGTGTGTGCGCCGAAATCCACTTCAGGGTCTCGATGTACGCATTGGCCAGTTTCTGCACGATGTCCGGGTACCGGTTCACGATTTCGCAGCCCATGTACAGCGAACTCGCCGGGTACAACCCACCCAACGCCGCCGTGGTGCCTTCGACCGTGCGCATGTCGTAGAGCACCTTCGCCTGGCCCGTGTTCGTCAGTTGCGCGATCGTCGGGTCGGTCGTCATCCCGGCGTCGATCGATCCCTGGTTCATCGCCGAGATGAACGTCTGCCCGGCGCCGACCTTCACCGGCGTGTACTCCTTCGAGCTGACGCCACCGCGCGCGGCCAGCGCCTTGGTCAGGAAGTCCGTCGACGAACCCAGCGACGTGACGCCCAGGTTGCGGCCCTTGAAGTCCGCGCCCGACTTGAGGTCGCCCGCCTTCTTGGTCGCGACCATCTCGGCCTCGCCCGGCACGTTCGCGAACTGCACCACGCTCTCGATGCACTGTTCCTTGGCCTGCAGGTCGATCGTGTGGTCGTAGAACCCGACGACCGCCTGCACCTCGCCGGCCAGTAGCGACGTCTCGGCGTTCGCCCCGGACGGCTGGTCGAAGAGCTCGACGTCCAGCCCCTGCTTCTTGTACGCGCCGATCTGCTGAGCCAGCTGCCCGGGCAGGTAGATCACCTTCGACAGGCCGCCGACCATGATCTTGATGTGCGGCTGGCCGGTGGTGCCGAGCGAGATCTCCCGCGAGTCGCGGCACGCGGTGACCCCGGCCAGGGTGACGGCGAGCGCGGCCACCACGCCGACTGTCCTCTTGAGACGCATGTCAGACCACTCCGTGCGCGGCTTCGGAGGCGGACGGCGGGCGCCACCGCAGCAGCCTGCCTTCCAGCGTGCCGATTCCCCACTCGGCCAGCAGCGCGACGACGGTGATGATCAGCATCCCGGCGTACACGCCCGCGGTGTCGAACGTGCCCTGCGCGTTGGCGATCAGGAAGCCCATGCCGGCCTTCGCGCCGGTGTACTCGCCGACGACCGCGCCGATCAGCGCGAAGCCGAACGCCACGTGCAGCGACGACAGGATCCACGACGTCGCGCTGGGCAGCACGATCGACTTCAGCACCTGACCGCGGGTCGCGCCGAGGATCCGGGCGTTGTCGATCAGGTTGCGGTCGACCTCACGGGCGCCGGTGAAGGCGTTGAAGAACACCGCGAAGAACACGAGCACGACCACGGTCGCGACCTTCGACGACAGCCCGAGCCCGAACCAGATGACGAACAGCGCGGCGAGCACGATGCGCGGCAGGGCGTTGGCGGCCTTGATGAACGGCGCCAGCACCTGCGCGAGGTAGGAGCTGCGGCCGAGGACCACGCCGAACACGACCCCGGCGATGGCACCGATGACGAAGCCGATCGCGGCTTCCTCGACGGTCACCAGGATCTGGTACCAGATCGAGCCGAAGTCGGTGCCCGCGCTGAACCACTCGACCAGCCGCTCCCAGATCTTCGACGGCTTCGAGTAGAAGAACGGGTCGATCCAGTACGTCGCGGTCAGCTCCCAGCTGCCCAGCCAGACGACCACGATCGCCAGGCGCAGCAGCCAGATGTTGCGCTTGCGCTTCGAGGAGGCCTGCTTCGCGCGGGCCAGGATGTCCTGCTCGGTTTCGAGGACCGGCAAGGGAGCGGCCGACGGGGCCGCCGGGGTCTCAAGCGACATTGGTGGCTCCCTTCTCGCGGGCCTTGTCGACCTCGCTGCGCAGTGATTCCCAGATGTCCGCGTAGAGCTTGCGGAACTCCTCGGTGAGCCGCAGGTCCTCGACCTTCCGCGGTCGGTCGAGGGGGATTTCGAAGACGTCCTTCACGGTGGCCGGCGACGTCGTCAGCACGACGACCTTGTCCGCCAGGGCGATGGCCTCGTCGAGGTCGTGCGTCACGAAGATCACCGCGGCACCGGACCCGGACCACAGCCGCAGCAGCTCGTCCTGCATCAGCGCCCGCGTCTGGACGTCCAACGCCGAGAACGGCTCGTCCATCAGCAGGATCTTGGGCTTGGTGACGAGCGTCTGGGCCAGCGCGACGCGCTTGCGCATCCCGCCGGAGAGCTGGTGCGGGTAGTACTTCTCGAACCCGGCGAGCCCGACGCGGTCGATCCAGTCGACGGCCTGCGCGCGGGCCTCGGCCTTCGGCACCCCCCGGAACCGCGGGCCGGAGGCGACGTTCTCCAGCACCGAGCGCCACGGCATCACGGCGTCGGTCTGGAACATGTAGCCGACCCCGTCCGGAATGGACTTCACGTCCTCGCCGTTCACCCGGACCCGGCCGGCCGACGGCGGCTGCAGCCCGGAGACCAGCGAGAGAGTCGTCGACTTGCCGCAGCCGGTGGGACCGACGACGGCGACGAACTCGCCGGGCTGGACGGACATGGTCAGATCGCGGACGGCCGTGTGCACGGAACCGGACCCGCTCGGGAACCGTTTGGTGGCTCCGGTGAGTTCGATCAGTGGGGGAACCATGGGGAGGTGACTCCTTCGTCACGTGGTGCCTGTCACGTTGGGAAGGGACGTTAAGCAGGCGTGGCGCCCAGGTGAAGCTTGTCGACGTTCTGCGTGGGAGCTGCGCGTTCTGAATGTTTTGCTCGTTTAGCGCACGGGCTTGACCTGGGGGTATGGTCCCCGCCATGCCAAAGTGGGCGCTCTTCCCGCGGATGCGGTTCAGCAGGCAGGTGCTGCTGCTGCAGATCGGCGTGGTCGCCCTGGTCGTGGGGCTCGGGGTCGCCCTGGTCAGCGTCTTGCTGCGCAGCACCCTCACCGACCAGTACGGCCGCCGCGCGCTGGCCATCGCGAAGTCCGTCGCCGCGGACCCGGTCGTCGTCGCGAACGCGGCCGCGAAGCTCCCCGGCGGCCCGCTGGAAGAACGCGTCCTCGCCGTCACGGACGCCAACGACGCACTGTTCGTGGTCATCACCGACGACAAGGGCATCCGGCTCGCCCACCCGACGCTGTCCGAGATCGGCAAACCGGTCAGCACGTCGCCGGAGCGAGCGCTCGCCGGGTTCGACGAGGTCAGCGCCGTGCAGAGCGGCACGCTCGGGCTTTCCGTCCGCAGCAAGACCCCGATCCGGCAAGGCGCGCGCGTGGTCGGTGAGGTGAGCGTCGGCTTCGAGGTGGCCCAACCGATCAGCGCGTTCAACCAGCTGCTCGTGTACACGCTGCTCTTCGCGGGCGGCGCGTTGCTGCTCGGCGCGGGTGCGTCGGCGCTGCTCAACCGGCGGCTGCGACGCGTCACGCACGGCCTCGAACCGCACGAACTCACCGAACTGCTCTACGAACGCGAAGCCGTGCTCCACGGGATCGGCGAGGGGGTGCTCGCCGTCGACGAGGCGAACCGCGTTTCGGTCCGCAACGACGAAGCCGAACGCCTGCTCGGCACCGAACTCCCGATCGGCGCGACGATGTCCGAGCTGTCGCTTTCCCCGCGGGTCCACAAGGCCGTCGCCGAAGGACGGCCGGTCGACAACCTGCTCGCCGTCGCCGGGAACCGGGTGCTGGTGATCAATTCCCGGGCCGTGCGCCTGGACGACCGCCCGATCGGCACCGTGCTCACCTTCCGCGACCGCACCGACCTCGACTCGCTCACCCGTGAGCTCGACGGCATCCGCGCCCTGTCCGACGGCCTGCGCGCCCAGCGGCACGAGTTCGCGAACCGGCTGCACACGCTCTACGGGCTGCTCCAGCTCGGGCACCACGCCGAAGCCGTCGAGTACCTGCAGACGCTGACGGACTCGTCGTCGGCGCGGCCGAGCGAGCTGGGCGACGCCGTCGCCGACCCGTACCTGCAGGCGCTGCTCGTCGCCAAAACCGAGCAGGCGCAGGAAAAGGGCCTCACGCTGAAGCTCGCCGAGGACAGCTGGGTGCCGGCGACGGTGACCGACCCGATCGCCGCGAACACCGTGATCGGCAACCTCGTCGACAACGCCCTGCACGCCGCCCGGATGGGCCCGCGGCGGCCGGCGACCGTCGAGGTCGGGCTGCTCGCCGAGGGCGGCACGCTGCACGTGTCCGTTGTGGACAGTGGCCCCGGCGTGCCTGCCGAGCTGCGGCGGACGTTGTTCGACGAAGGCGTCTCGACGAAGATCGCGCCCGGGCACGGCCTCGGCCTGGCGCTCGCCCGGCAGGCCGCCCGCGCCCGCGGCGGCGACGTCTGGCTGGCCGGCCCCGGCGAAGGCGAGACGGGTGCCCTGTTCGTCGCCAAACTGCCCGGAATGCTGACGGAGGACGAATGATCCGCACGCTGATCGTCGACGACGACTTCCGGGTGGCCGGCGTGCACGCCGGCTTCGTCGAGGAGGTGGCGGGCTTCGCGGTGGTCGGCACCGCGCACACCGCCGCCGAGGCCCGTGCCCGCGTCCGGGAGCTCGCGCCGGACCTGGTCCTGCTCGACGTCTACCTCCCCGACGAGTCCGGCCTCGCGGTGCTCCCGGAACTCCAGACCGACACGATCGTGCTGTCCGCGGCGACCGACAGCGCGTCGGTGGCCGCGGCGATCCGGGCCGGCGCGCTGAACTACCTGATCAAGCCGTTCACCACCCGCCAGCTCGCGGAACGGCTGACGTCGTACGCGCGCTTCCGCGGCCTGCTCGCCGCGGACCGGGCCCTGGCCCAGGACGACGTCGACCGCGCGTACCGGGTGCTGCATGACCAGGACCGCACGTCCGCGCCGAAGGGCCAGTCGACGGCGACGTCCCGGCTGGTTTCGGAGCAGCTGCGCCAGGCGGGCCGCCCGCTGTCGGCGGCGGAGGTGGCCGGGGAGCTGGGCATGGCGCGGGCGACGGCGCAGCGGTACCTCACCGCGCTGGCGGAGTCGGGCACGGTCCGGATGCGGCTGCGCTACGGCGCCACCGGGCGCCCCGAGCACGAGTACCTCTGGTCCGGCGCCTGAGGTCAGCGGCCGCCGTAGCGCTGCATCATGCTTTGGGCGACGTTGACCCACGCCTGGATGGGATTGGTGGTCGACGGCGGGGTGGCCGACGGCGGCAGATCGACCCGCGCCTCGGCTTCTTCGTCCGGCACCGGCTTCTTCGGCTGCGGTTTCGCCGGCACCTGCGCCTGCTTCGGCGCCGGTTTCGCGGGCACCGGCACGTACACGGTCTCCGGCGCCGGCGTGACGACGACCGGCGCCTGCGGGGCCGGTGGCTGCGGCTGCGGCGCGGGGGCCGCGGCGACGGCCGGGCGCGGGTCCACCTGGGCGACGTCCCGGTCCGGCGCCGAG
>NZ_JBEZYB010000154.1:0-7546 GCF_040638285.1 Amycolatopsis sp. NPDC026612 | reverse complement strand
CGTTCGGCGGCTGACGACGGCGGGGGCCAGGATGGTGATCATGGAGATCGATCACCTGCTCAGCACGACCCGCGCGGTGCGCCGGAAGCTCGACCGTCGCGGCGGACGTCGACCTCCGGGAGTTCCACCGGGTCGCCGTTGCGCGCCGCACCTGCCGGGCGCGGGCCGATCCACGCCACCCGCAACGCCGTCTCGCCCTTCAGGAACCGGTGGGCCCGGACGCCGCCCGTCGCGCGGCCCTTGGCCGGGTACTCGCTGAACGGCGTCACCTTCACGCTCTGGCCCGTCGAAGTGATCACCATCGGCTCGCCGTGCTCGTCGTCGTCCGTGCGGAGCGCGCCGAAGTACACCACCGAACCCGGGCCCACGTTCATCCCCGCCATGCCGCCGCCCTTGAGCCCCTGCGGGCGGACCAGTGAGGCCGCGTACTTCAGCAGCGACGCCTCCGACGAGACGAACGCCAGCGTCTCCGAGCCGTCCGTCAGCCACGCCGCGCCGACGACCTCGTCGCCGTCCTTGAGGCTGATCACCTCGAACTCGTCCGAGCGCACCGGCCACTCCGGCGAACAGATCTTCACCACGCCGGCCTTCGTACCCAGGGCCAGGCCGGGGGAGCCCGCCGCCTGCTCGCCCAGCGGCGCGATCCCGACGACCGTCTCGCCCTTCTCCAGCGGCACCAGTTCCTTCGCCGCCATGCCGCCGCGCAGCGAGACGGTGCCGGCCTGTTCGGGCAGCACCGGCAGCGGCAGCACGTCGGTCTTGAACGCCCGGCCGCGGCTGGTCACCAGCAGCACCTGCCCGCGCGCGGTCGTGTGGACCAGCGCCGCGACGGCGTCGTGCTTCACGCGGCCGTTGCGGCGACGCGTCTCGGTCGCTTCTTCGGACTCGGCCGCGGTGCGGGCGACCAGCCCGGTCGCCGACAGGATCACCTGGCACGGGTCGTCCGTGACCTCCAGGGGCCCGGACGGCTTCGACGCGGCCAGTACCTCCTTCAGGTCGCCGTCGATCAGCGCGGTGCGGCGCTCGGTCGGGAAGTCCTTCGCGATCTGCGCCAGCTCCGACGAGACCAGCTTCTTCAGCACCGACTCGTCGTCGAGGATCTTGGACAGCTCCGCGATCTCCTCGCGCAGCCGCTCCTGCTCCGCCTCCAGCTCCAGCCGGTCGTACTTGGTCAGCCGGCGCAGCGGCGTGTCCAGGATGTACGTCGCCTGGATCTCCGACAGCTTGAAGCGCGTCATCAAGCCGTCCTTCGCGGCCTGCGCGTTTTCGCTTTCGCGGATGAGCTTGATCACCTTGTCGATGTTCAGCAGCGCGATCAGCAGGCCGTCGACCAGGTGGAGGCGCTCTTCGCGCTTGCGGCGGCGGTACTTCGTCCGCCGCGTGACGACCTCGTAGCGGTGGCGGAGGAAGACCTCCAGCAGTTCCTTCAGACCCAGGGTCTGCGGCTGGCCGTCGACGAGGACCAGGTTGTTGATGCCGAACGACTGCTCCAGCGGCGTGAGCCGGTAGAGGTCGGCCAGCAGCGCCTGCGGGTTGACGCCGACCTTGCACTCGATGACCAGCCGCGTGCCGTTCTCGCGGTCGGTGAGGTCCTTGACGTCGGCGATGCCGGTGAGCCGCTTGGACTTGTTGACCTCGTCGGTGATCTTCTCGATCACCTTCTCCGGCCCCACGCCGTAGGGCAGCTCGGTGACGGTGATCGCCTGCCGCCCGCGGCTGCCCTCCAGCGGCCCGGTTTCGACGCTCGCGCGCATCCGGACCACGCCGCGGCCGGTCTCGTAGGCGCGGCGGACCTCGTCGAGGCCCAGCAGCTTGCCGCCGGTCGGCAGGTCGGGGCCGGGCACGAACTCCATCAGCTTGTCGAGCGTCGCGGTGGGGTGCGTGATCAGCCACCGCGCCGCGGCGACGACCTCGCCGAGGTTGTGCGGGATCATGTTGGTCGCCATCCCGACCGCGATCCCGGACGTGCCGTTGACCAGCAGGTTCGGGAACGCCGCGGGCAGCACGGACGGCTCTTCGAGCGAACCGTCGTAGTTGGGGCGGAAGTCGACGGTGTCCTCGCCGAGCTCACCGACCAGCTGCATCGCCTCGGGCGACATCCGCGCTTCGGTGTACCGGCTCGCGGCCGGGCCGTCGTCCGGGGAGCCGAAGTTGCCGTGGCCGTCGATGAGCGGGACGTTCAGCGAGAAGTCCTGGGCCAGGCGCACCATCGCGTCGTAGATCGCCGTGTCGCCGTGCGGGTGGTACTTGCCCATGCAGTCCCCGACGACCCGCGACGACTTCACATACGCGTGCGTGGGCCGGTAACCCTGCTCGTGCATCGAGTACAGGATCCGGCGGTGCACCGGCTTCAGGCCGTCCCGCGCGTCCGGCAGGGCGCGCGAGTGGATGACCGAATACGCGTACTCCAGGTAGGAGTCTTCGATCTCGGTCTTCAGTGAGTTGTCGAAGACGTTCGCACCGGCGGAGTCGAACGCGCTCGGATCGACCTTGGTGGTGGTGCCCTTGCGGCGTGCCACGGGGAAACTCCTTGGTAGCTGAGGGGAATCAGGCGTCGATGGCTTCGCGGTCGACCCGATCGGACGAGGCGACCAGCCAGTTCCGCCGGGGCTCGACCTTCTCGCCCATCAGCAGTTCCAGCGCGCCTTCGGCGGCCTCGGCGTCGTCCATGGTGATCCGGCGCATCGAGCGGGTCGCCGGGTTCATCGTGGTCTCCCACAGCTCGTCGGCGTCCATCTCGCCGAGACCCTTGAACCGCGGCACCGGCGTGACGATGCTCTTGCCCGCCTTCTCCAGCTCGGCGAACTTCGTCTCCATCTCCCGCTGGGTGAAGGTGAAGTGCGTCTCCGGGTTGCGGCCCTTCGTGACGAGCTTGTGCAGCGGCGGCATCGCCGCGTACAGCCGGCCGTCCTCGATCACCGGGCGCATGTACTTGGCGAACAGCGTGATCAGCAGCGTCCGGATGTGCGAGCCGTCGACGTCCGCGTCCGCCATCAGGATCACGCGGCCGTAGCGCATGGTCGCCAGGTCGAACGTGCGGCCCGTGCCCGCGCCCAGTACCTGCACGATCGACGCGATCTCGGCGTTCTTCAGCGTGTCGCCCAACGAGGCCTTCTGGACGTTCAGGATCTTGCCCCGCAGCGGCAGCAGCGCCTGGTACTCCGACACGCGCGCCATCCGCGCCGACCCCAGCGCGCTGTCACCCTCGACCAGGAACAGCTCGCTGCGGGCGACGCCGGTGGTGCGGCAGTCGACCAGCTTCGGCGGCATCGCCGCGCCTTCCAGGGCGGTCTTGCGCCGGGCGGCGTCCTTCTGCTGCTTCTGGGTGAGCCGGACGCGGGAGGCGTCGACCACCTTCTGCAGCACGACCTTGGCCTCGGACTTGGTCCTGCGGTCCTCGGTCCAGGCCTTGACGTGCTTGTCGACGATGCCCTGGATGACCCGGGTGATCCCGGCGGTGGAGAGCTCGTCCTTGGTCTGCGAGGTGAACTGCGGCTCCGGCAGCCGGACGTGCACCACGGCCGTCATGCCCTCGAGGACGTCCTCGATCGTCGGCATGTCCTCCTTGGGCTTGAGCAGCCCGCGGGTCTTGGAGATGGCCTCCTGCAAGGCCTTCGTCACGGCCCGGTCGAAGCCACGGCGGTGGGTGCCGCCGTGGACGTTGCGGATCGTGTTGGTGAAGCACTCGACCGTGCGCTCGTAGCCGGTGCCCCAGCGCAGCGCCACCTCGACCTCGGCGCGGCGCTCCACATTGGACTGCATGACGCCCGCCGCGTCGGCCGCGTTCTCCTTGTACGTGCCTTCGCCGGTGATCAGCAGCGTGCCGCAGACCGGCTTGTCGCCCGACGGCGTGAGGAAGTCGACCATGTCGGCCACGCCGTGCGGGAAGTGGAAGGTCTCCTCGTTGATCGCGTCTTCGATCGCGGTGCGCAGCACGTAGGTGACGCCCGGGACGAGGAACGCGGTGTTGCGCAGCTTGGCCCGCACGCCCTCCACGTCGAGTGCCGCGCCGGACTCGAAGTAGCGCGCGTCGTACCAGTAGCGGATCGACGTGCCGCTGCGCTCGCCGCGCTTCATCTTGCCGACGAGGTTCAGCCCGGACCGGCGGGTGAACTTCGCCTTCGGGCCCGGCCCGTCGAAGGTGCCGGGCACGCCGTGCTTGAACGACATCTGGTGGACCTTGCCGTCCTGCTTCACCGTGACGTCGAAGCGGTGGGACAGCGCGTTGACCGCCGAAGCGCCGACGCCGTGCAGGCCGCCGGAGGTCTTGTAGCCGGAGCCGCCGAACTTGCCGCCGGCGTGCAGGCGCGTCAGCACCAGTTCGACACCGGACAAACCGGACTTGGCGTGGGTGCCGGTGGGGATGCCGCGGCCGTCGTCGTCCACCTGGACGCTCCCGTCGGCGTGCAGCGTGACGACGATCTTCGTCGCGTGGCCGGCGGCCCCCTCGTCCGTGGAGTTGTCCACGACCTCGGAGAAGAGGTGGTTGATGCCGCGGCTGTCGGTGGAGCCGATGTACATCCCGGGTCGTTTGCGGACGGCTTCGAGACCCTCGAGATGCGTCAGGTCGTCGGCCCCGTACAAGGTCTCGGCAGTCACAGGGTCGTTCTCCCGGATCGTGGCTCGCGAAAGTGCTGGTGGTGGTGCGGACTCGCCTGCACCGTAGTGCAGGATATCCGCCCACCCCGACAACTTTCGCGCGCTCCCGTCTCCGGAGTGGCGTGCGCCGCCCGTCAGCGGGGGTCGTAGCCCAGGTCGGGCCACAGGCCCAGCAGGGCTTCGATCTTCCGCGGGACCTGGAAACTGTTCCGGAAATTCGGCTTCTCGCCGATCGTGGCGAGGGCCTTGCGGAGGTCGCCGAAGGCCGGCCTGGCGGCCGACTGCCGGGTCAGCACGTAGCAGTACGTGCGACGGGGGTAGGCGAACTCGTCGATGTACGCCTGCAGGACGAGGCCGGGCGCCTCGATCCGGGACCCGACGAGGGGCCGGCCCTGCTTCTGGCTGTAGACGGGGATCACGTGCACGCCTTGGCGGAGCGTGCGCGGCGGGTCCTGGCCCTGGCCGTCGTCGGCCCAGAGCAGTTCGACGCGGAACGGTGATTCGCCGTTTTCGCCGGGGTGGGTGTATTCGCGCTGCAGCTCTTCGAGCCGGTACGCGGCCTCGGCGTTCGGTTCGCCGCCTTCGACGAGGCTGACCAGGTACAGCTCGGCCGGGCGCGGCCAGGACGGCCGGGGCACGTCGGTGGCTTCCGGCTCGTCCGCCACCGGTTCCGCGGGTGAGCCGGACTCGGAAGCGGCGGCGGCCGTGTCCGGGGTGCTGGGCTCTTCCGGCTGCGCCGGGCCCGGCTCGGCGGGGGAGGCGGCCGTGGCGGGCTGGGGGGCGACCGGGACCTCGGGCGCGGGGGCGGCCGAGCGGGGCACGGACGAAGCTCCGCCCGGAACGCCGGGGCGGATCACGTCCGACGGTGAAGTGCCCAGGCTCACGGGGGGAGTGGTCGGGGTCGTCGGGCGCACCGGCGACGGCGGCGGGGTCGGCGCGGGGCGGACCGGCGACGGCGGCGGCGTGACGGCCGCGGGCCGGACCGGCGTCGCCGGGCGGCTGGTCACCACCGGCCGGGCGGGCGCGGCGGCCCGGCTGGGGGTGGGCCGCGAAGCCGTGACGAACTTGCCGGCCCCGTACTGCTCCAGCAGCGGCTCCAGGTCACCGGCGGTCAGCGAGGGGCCCGCGAGGTCGCACCACTCGAGCCAGGCCTCCTGGGCCTCCTCGACGGTCTGCCGCTCGTGGGAGAGGGTGACCGCTTCGAACAGCTGCCGCGGGCCGGCGGCGGTGACGTCGGCCGAGCCGACCACGACGAACGACGGGTCGTCCTCGGCGATCACCAGCTTCGCGTTCAGCCCGCGCAGCGAGTGCACGATCACGCCGGCCTTCACCCAGTGCAGCAGCGCGTGCGGGCTCGTCGCACCGGACAGCACCGTGTCCAGGCTCGCGTCCGTGATCAGCGTGTCGCCGGGTTGCAACGGCAACAGGGCAGCCGCGCCGGGACCGACCTGGCCGAAAGCGGCCACCAGGTTCCGGCGCGGGGCGAGCAAGGGGGTGATCGAGGCCCAGATGTCGCGACCGGCGAGTAGTCGTACCGAACGTTCTGCCAAACCCAGCCGAGCGAGCTCCGCGTCCATGCCCACGACCTTAGCCGGTGCCCCTCAGGCCCTTGTCGGCCGGAATATCTCTTGCTTGGAAGTAGTTGAACGTGCATGTAAGATGGTGCTCGCGAAGGGAGCAGGTCATGCAGTTCGGAATCTTCACGGTGGGCGACGTCACGACCGATCCCACGAACGGAACCACGCCCAGCGAGCACGAGCGGATCAAGGCGATGGTCCGGATCGCGCTCAAGGCCGAAGAGGTCGGCCTCGACGTCTTCGCGACCGGCGAGCACCACAACCCGCCGTTCGTGCCGTCGTCGCCCACGACGATGCTGGGCCACATCGCGGCGCAGACGTCGAAGCTGATCCTGTCGACCTCGACGACCTTGATCACCACGAACGACCCGGTGAAGATCGCCGAGGACTTCGCGGTGCTGCAGCACCTCGCCGACGGCCGCGTGGACCTCATGATGGGCCGCGGCAACACCGGCCCGGTGTACCCGTGGTTCGGCCAGGACATCCGCCAGGGCATTCCCCTGGCGATCGAGAACTACGCGCTGCTGCGGAAGCTCTGGCGCGAGGACGTCGTCGACTGGTCCGGCAAGTTCCGCACCCCGCTGCAGGGCTTCACGTCGACGCCGCGGCCCCTGGACGGCGTCCCGCCGTTCGTCTGGCACGGTTCCATCCGCAGCCCGGAGATCGCCGAGCAGGCCGCGTACTACGGCGACGGCTTCTTCGCGAACCACATCTTCTGGCCGAAGGAGCACTTCCAGCAGCTGATCGCGTTCTACCGGCAGCGCTTCGAGCACTACGGGCACGGGTCGGCGGACCAGGCGATCGTCGGCCTCGGCGGCCAGGCGTTCATCCGGCCGAAGTCCCAGGACGCGCGGAACGAGTTCCGGCCGTACTTCGACAACGCGCCGGTGTACGGGCACGGCCCGTCGCTGGAGGAGTTCACCGAGCAGACCCCGCTGACGGTCGGCAGCCCGCAGGAGGTCATCGACAAGACGCTGACCTTCCGCGAGCACTTCGGCGACTACCAGCGCCAGCTGTTCCTGATGGACCACGCGGGCCTGCCGCTGAAGACGGTGCTGGAGCAGCTCGACCTGCTCGGCGAGCACGTCGTCCCGGTGCTGCGCAAGGAACTCGACGCACTCCGCCCGGCCCACGTGCCGGACGCGCCGACGCACGAGTCCCTGAAGGCGGCTTTGGTGGAGGCTTCGGTATGAAACTCGCAGTGGTGACGGCGGGTCTGTCGGTTCCCTCGTCGACCCGCCTGCTGGCCGACCGCCTGGCCGCGGCGACCGTCGCCGCGGGCGGGGGGCCGGCCGCGCCGGGCGCGGCAAACCGAGCGCCCCATTGTTTGATGGCCCGGGTTAGTACCCCCCCCGGACCCCGGGCCGGGG
>NZ_JBEZYB010000153.1:0-8456 GCF_040638285.1 Amycolatopsis sp. NPDC026612 | reverse complement strand
CCGTCGCGGGGGCCCCGGGGGGGGCGGGCCCCCCCCCCCCCCGGGGCGGGGGGGGGGGGGGGGGCCCCCCCGCCGCGGCGAGGTGCACCGCGCAGCACGCGCACGGGCCGGGGTGGCGCCGGGACCGGGGTCGCCGGGCGAGCGTGCCCGCGTTCGGCCAGAATGGACATCCGAACCTCCTCGAAACCCTGGTGTCCGCCCGATTCCGGGGCCGGGACGGCCCGTGGATCAAGGTCGAACAGGCGTTCTATCGAACGCCCGTGCGAAGGTCTACCACCTGCCACCGACAAAATCGAGCGGACACGGCGTGTCGATCGAACAGATGTTTGAAATCGTCGTGCCCGGGGGCTAACGTCGGTGACCAGGGCATCTGCCGGGCAGATGCCGCCGGCGAGCCTGCCCGCACCCCGCGAGCGGCGGCCGGCGCGCAGATACGTGCAGCGAACGTCTGGGAGGCAACGCAGTGGCGAAGGAGAACAAGGCGGGCAGGACCAGTGGGTCCCCCGGGGGCGCCGGGAAGGTGCACGCCATGCCGGAGGTGTACGACGTCGACGACGCCCTCACCGTCCGCCAGCAGCAGGTCCTCGACGTGATCCGCGGCTGGGTGAGCCGGTTCGGCTACCCGCCGAGCGTCCGCGAGATCGGGGAAGCGGTGGGGCTGACGTCGACTTCGTCGGTCTCGCACCAGCTGCGTGCCCTGCAGCGCAAGGGCTACCTGCGCCGCGACGCGAACCGCCCGCGCGCGGTCGGCGTGCTCTCCGCGACCGACGACAACCCCATGGGCATCGAGATGGACCAGCAGCCGGTGATGCCGAAGGCGGCGTACGTGCCGCTGGTCGGCCGGATCGCGGCCGGTGGCCCGGTGCTGGCCGAGCAGGCCATCGAGGACGTCTTCCCGCTGCCGCGGGAGATCGTCGGCGAGGGCGAGCTGTTCCTGCTGAAGGTCACCGGCGATTCGATGATCGACGCGGCCATCACCGACGGCGACTGGGTCGTGGTCCGCCAGCAGCCGGACGCGGACAACGGCGAGATCGTCGCCGCGATGATCGACGGCGAGGCCACCGTCAAGACGTTCAAGCGCAAGGGCGGCCACATCTGGCTGATGCCGCACAACGAGGCGTACGAGCCGATCCCCGGCGACGACGCCACGGTGCTCGGCAAGGTCGTGGCGGTGCTGAGGCGGTTGTGACGAGCAAGGGCGGGTGAGGTGTGTCCGCGGAAAGCGCGGACCATTGCCGCTCGTCACAAGTGTCTTCTGGGGGTGCAACCCCCAGACCCCGCCCGGGGGCGAGCCCCCGGACCCCCACCTCGGTCACCTCGAGTGGTCAAGTCGCTTGATCGCTGGGGTTGCGCACGGCCGGTGTGGGCGCTTGAGGTTTACCGGATCGGATGGTCTTCGGCCGTGGGGAGCTGAAGGTCAGCGAAGCGGTGCCGAAGGTCAGCGAGGGTCAGCGGCGGGCTCGGCGGCGCAGCTTGCTGATGCCGAACCAGCCTAGACCGAGCACTGCGACCGTGATCCCGGCGGCGGGCAGGATGGGGAGCCCGGCCCCGTTCTCCGCCGAGCCGGACGATGCGTTCGTGCTGCCGGTCGAGGTCGTTCCCTCCGCCGGTGCGCCGGACTGCGTGGCCAGAGCGGCCGCGCCCCGCACCGCGCGGAGGGGCTGGCCCACCCCTTCGCTGCCCGACAGCAACGTCCCGTCGGGCTCGAACGCGATCGCCTCGCCCTGCTTCTCCCCCGGCAACGGTATCCGGACCGGCCGGCGCTGCAGGGCCGCCACCACGTCGCCGTCCGGAGCCGCGTACACATACGCGTCCGTATAGGTTCGCAAGGCGATGACGCTGCCGTCGGCCGTCGACGCGCCGCCCGTCACCAGGACCGAGCCGATCGAGCCGACCGGGCCGCCCTGCGTGTCCGTCGTGGCGATCTTCACCGTGCCGACCTTCTCCAGGGTGGTCGGTCCCGGGCTGGCCAAGGGGCCCGAAGGCCGGTACACACGCGCCTCGCCGAGGATGTCCTTGGTGATCAGGTACGGCGTGCCCGCCTTGTCCATGATCAGCGCTTCGGTGTCGTGCTGGCCGTCCGGGTACGTGAGCCGGTGCAGGGTGACCTTGCCCTGGGGACTCATCTCCAGCAGGGCGACCGTCAGCCGGCCCTTCTGGTTGTCGCCGGTGTCGGACAGCCACAGCCTGCCGTCCGGCGTCCGGGCCAGGTCCTCGACGTCGAACGGGTCCGTCTTGTCGGTCAGGACCTTCTGGACCTTGCAGTCCCGGCCCAGCACGAACACCTGGACCTTGCTGCCGCCGTCGTTGATCGCGTAGAGCGCCGAACCGTCGGACACCAGGCCGGACAGCTCGCCGATGCGGGAGTCCTTCACCGTGCACAGCGGCTCCGGAACCGGAGCCGCCCAAGCCGGCACCGGGCCACCCAGCACGGCCACGAAAACCACCGTCAACGCGACCGCCAAGCGCACCCAGCCACCTCCGTAGTGTGCGATCCCCGTGGACCGCACACTACGGAGACGTCTCAGGCCCGGGTCGAGTTGGTCTCGTACTCGCGCAAAGCCGCCGCGAGGTCCGGGCGGACCCGCACCAGCAGCCGGGTGCCGTCCTCGACGTGCTCCTCTTCGAGGACCTCGCCGTCCGCGTGCGCCCGCGCGACCAGCTCGCCGTGCGCGTACGGCACCAGGGCGTCGACCGTGACCTCCAGCCGCGGCAGGCGGTCGGCGATCACCTCGACGAGCTCGGCGATGCCCGCCCCGGTCCGCGCCGATACCGGCACCGAGCCGGCCAGCGCGTGCCGCAGCCGGGCGAGGGTGACGTCGTCGGACGCGTCCGTCTTGTTGATCACCAGCAGCTCCGGCGGGAGCGGCTCCTTGCGCTTGCGCGTGATCTCGCCGAGCACCTCGCGCACCGCGCTGACCTGCTCCTCCGGCGCCGGGTCGGACCCGTCCACCACGTGCACGAGCAGGTCCGCGTCCGCGGCCTCCTCCAGCGTCGAGCGGAACGCGTCCACCAGCTGGTGCGGCAGGTGCCGCACGAACCCGACGGTGTCGGTCAGCGTGTAGCCGCGGCCGTCCGGCGTCTGCGCGCGCCGCGTGGTCGGGTCGAGGGTGGCGAACAGTGCGTCCTCCACCAGCACCCCGGCCCCGGTCAGCGCGTTGAGCAGGCTCGACTTGCCGGCGTTGGTGTAGCCGACGATCGCCACGCTGGGCACCTCGTTGGCCAGCCGCCGCCCGCGCTTGGTCTCGCGGATCGTGTCCATGGCCGCGATCTCCCGGCGCAGCTTCGACACGCGCTTGTTGATCCGCCGCCGGTCGGTCTCGAGCTTGGTCTCACCGGGACCGCGCAGGCCCACGCCGCCGTTCGCGCCACCGGCGCGGCCACCGGCCTGCCGGGACAGCGACGTACCCCAGCCGCGCAGCCGCGGGATCAGGTACTGCAGCTGGGCCAGCTCGACCTGCGCCTTGCCCTCCTTCGACCGGGCGTGCTGGGCGAAGATGTCGAGGATCAGAGCGGTCCGGTCGATGACCTTGACCTTGACCTTCTCCTCGAGCTGCCGCAGCTGGCCCGGGGAGAGCTCGCCGTCGCAGATCACGGTGTCGGCGCCGGTGGAGGAGACGATGTCCCGCAGCTCCCGCACCTTGCCCGAGCCGATGTAGGTGGCCGGGTCCGGCTTGGGCCGGCGCTGGATGAGGCCTTCGAGGACCTCCGAGCCCGCCGTCTCGGCCAGGCGCGCCAGCTCGGCCATCGACGCCTCGGACTGCAGGGCCGTGCCCTCGGTCCACACGCCGACCAGCACGACGCGCTCGAGCCGCAGTTGCCGGTACTCGACCTCGGTGACGTCCTCGAGTTCCGTGGACAGTCCCCGGACCCGGCGGAGCGACGCCCGGTCTTCGAGCTCCATTTCGCCTGTCGACGGGTCGCCGTCGTACAGGTCGTCGTCGTGGTCTTCGGTGTGTGTCAGTTCTGTCATCGTGCCTCCATGTTCCCACGATTCGCCGCGGGAACCGAACATTTACGTGCTGGGATAGGTGGCGAGGTAGACCGCGGTGCGCTCGGCGCCGGGACGGCGCGGGCGCGCACGGAACTCCTCGAGCAGGGCGTCGAGCCGCGTTTCCAGCTCCGCGCGCTCCTCCGGGGCCACCTGGACGACCAGGCGTGTCTGGTGCACGCCCTCGAAGCCGGTGTCGGCGATCTCGGCCAGATAGGCCTCGAGCACCGCCTGTTCCACACCCTTGTCACCGCATGAGTCGAGTGTCCACGAAAGCCCGGTCGAAAGATACGGGATTTCCCGGGAGCCCCGGGCCCCGCGGCGCGGCGGCTGCGCGGCGAGGAAGCCGGTCTCGACGAGTTTGCGCACGTGGTGCAGCGTCGTCGCCGGATCGCGGCCCAGCCTGTCGGCCAGCTCCTTGTTCGTCAGCGCCTCCGAGAAGGTCAACCGGATGATGCGCAGTCGTATTCCGGAGGCCAGCGCGGCGGCTTCGGCTTCGGTGGCGGCACGTCGTTTCCCGGGGAGCACGGCGTACAGCGTAAAGCCTGGGGCGAACAGTGATTGACACTTTCCAATCACTCCCGGCACACTCGGGCCCATGTCCAGGGGGTCATTGTTCTTCCACGCCGATTTCCGGCGGCTGTGGGCCGGCGACACGGCCAGCCAGTTCGGCACGTTCGTCGGCAACACCGCCATCCCGCTGCTCGCCGCCGTGACGCTGGCCGCGACGCCGTTCCAAATGGGCCTGCTGACCGCGGCCGAGACGGCCGCATTCCTGCTGATCGGGCTGCCCGCCGGGGTCTGGGTCGACCGGCTCAGCCGCCGCCGGGTGATGCTCACCGCCGACTTCACCCGCTTCGCACTGCTGCTGACCGTGCCGCTCGCCTGGTGGGCCGGGGTGCTGACGTTCGCGCAGCTGCTGGCGGTCGTGTTGCTCGCGGGCATGGCGACGGTGTTCTTCGACATCGCCTACCAGTCGTACCTGCCCTCGCTCGTCGGCCGGGAGCACCTCCTGGAGGGCAACACGAAGCTGCAGGCCGTCCAGTCGACCGCGCAGATCGCCGGGCCGAGCGCCGCCGGCGTGCTGGTCCAGCTCGTGACCGCGGCCAGCACCGTGCTCGTCACCAGCCTCGGCTTCCTCACCTCGGCACTGTGCCTGCTGCGCATCCGGACGCGGGAAGCCGGGCCCGAACGCGGCGACCGGCCCCGGCTGCTCCGGCAGATCGGCGAAGGGCTGCGCTTCGTCTTCTCCGACAGCCCGTTGCGCGCCATCGTCGCCACGACCGCGACCGCGAACTTCTTCAACGCGGCCTTGGCCGCCGTGCTGGTGCTGTTCCTGACGCGGGTCGCCGGTCTTCCCCCGGCCGCGATCGGCGTGCTGCTGGCGGCCGGGGGTGCCGGCGGGATCCTCGGCGCCTTCTGCTCGGGGGCGTTGACCCGGCGGCTCGGCCAGGCGCGGGCGATCTGGCTGGTGCCGCTGTTCACCCTGCCCGGCCACCTGCTGCTCCCGCTCACCGCGCCGGACTGGCGGTTCGGCCTCGCCCTGCTCGGCGAAGCGGCCGCCGGCTTCGGGATCATCGTCTACAACGTCGCCCAGGTGTCCTACCGGCAGGCGATCTGCCCCGACCGGCTGCTCGGCCGGATGAACGCGAGCGTGCGGTGCGTCGTCTGGGGCACGATGCCCCTCGGCGGCCTGCTGGGCGGCGGCCTCGGCGAGTGGCTCGGCCTCACCGGCGCCATCTGGGTCGCGGTCGCCGGCGAGACCACCGCGGTGGTCTGGGTGCTGTGGTCGCCGTTGCGGCGGATGCGCGACCTGCCGACCGCGGCGAAAACCGGTTCCGAGGCCGCCTAGAGTTGGTTCATGAGCAGCCCATACGAGCGCCCGAGAGTCCCGGACAAGGTCGGTGTCGACGGTCTGGAGGCCAAGTGGGTACCCGGATGGGAATCCACGGGTCTCCACCGCTTCGACCGGACGAAGACGCGGGCCGGGATCTACTCGATCGACACCCCGCCGCCGACGGTCAGCGGGTCGCTGCACATCGGGCACGTGTTCTCGTACACCCACACCGACGTGGTGGCGCGGTTCAAGCGGATGCGCGGGTTCGAGGTGTTCTACCCGATGGGGTGGGACGACAACGGCCTGCCGACCGAACGCCGGGTGCAGAACCACTTCGGCGTCCGCTGCGAGCCGTCGCTGCCCTACGACCCGGAGTTCCGGCCGCCGGAGAAGCCGGGCAAGGACGTCGTCGCGGTGTCGCGGCGGAACTTCGTCGAGCTGTGCGAGTCCCTGACCGAGACCGACGAGCAGGTGTTCGAGCAGCTGTGGCGGCAGCTCGGGCTCTCGGTCGACTGGACGATGACCTACCAGACGATCGGGCGCGAGTCGCGGCTGATCTCGCAGCGCGCGTTCCTGCGCAACCTCGCCCGCGGTGAGGCGTACCAGGCCGAAGCGCCGACGCTCTGGGACGTCAGCTTCCGCACGGCGGTGGCGCAGGCCGAACTGGAGGACCGCGAACGCCGCGGTGCGTTCCACGACCTGGCGTTCACCGCGGAAGACGGCTCGGACGTCGTGATCGCGACGACCCGGCCGGAGCTGCTGCCCGCGTGCGTCGCGCTGGTGGCGCACCCGGACGACGAGCGGTTCACGCCGCTGTTCGGGAAGTCCGTGCGGACGCCGGTGTTCGGCGTCGAAGTGCCCGTGGTGGCGCACCACCTGGCGGATCCGGAGAAGGGCCGCGGCATCGCGATGGTGTGCACCTTCGGCGACACCACCGACGTCACGTGGTGGCGCGAGCTGCGGCTGGCCACGCGGGTGGTGCTCGGCCGCGACGGCCGGTTCCTGCCGGACGCGCCGGCCGGAGTGCCCGCGGAGGCGTACGCACCGCTGGCCGGCAAGACCGTCCACACGGGACGCGAGAGCATGGTGCGGCTCTTGCGGGACGCGGGCGCCCTGCGCGGTGAGCCGCGGCCGATCACGCACTCGGTGAAGTTCTACGAAAAGGGCGACAAGCCCCTCGAGATCGTCGCGAGCCGGCAGTGGTACCTGCGCAACGGCGGCACCGACCCGGCGTTCCGGGAGAAGATGCTCGCCCGCGGCGAAGAGCTGGAGTGGGTGCCGAAGCACATGCGGGTCCGGTACTCGGCGTGGGTGGCGAACCTGGCCGGGGACTGGCTGATCAGCCGTCAGCGGTTCTTCGGCGTGCCGATCCCGTTGTGGTACCGGCTCGACGCCCACGGTGAGCCCGACTACGACGCGCGGCTGCTGCCGGACGTCCTGCCGGTCGACCCGAGCAGCGACGTCCCGCCGGGATTCACCGAGGACCAGCGCGGGGTGCCCGGCGGGTTCGCCGCCGACCCCGACGTGATGGACACCTGGGCCACGTCGTCGCTCACCCCGCAGATCGTCGGCCGCTGGAGCGTCGACGACGACCTGTTCTCGCGCGTGTTCCCGATGGACCTGCGGCCGCAGGCGCACGAGATCATCCGCACCTGGCTGTTCTCGACGGCGGTGCGCGCGGAGCTGGAGCACGGCGTGCTGCCGTGGCGCGAGACGTCGATCGCGGGCTGGGTGCTCGACCCCGACCGCAAGAAGATGTCGAAGTCCAAGGGCAACGTGACGACGCCCGTGGACCTGCTGGAGCGCTTCGGCTCCGACGCGGTCCGCTACTGGGCGGCGAGCGCGCGCCCCGGCGTCGACACGGCGGTGGACGAGGGCCAGATGAAGGTCGGCCGCCGGCTGGCGACGAAACTGCTCAACGCGAGCCGCTTCGTGCTCGGTCTCGGTGTGCCGCCCGCGGACGCGGTCGCCACCGAGCCGCTGGACCGGGCGCTGCTGGCGTCGCTGGCCGGCGTCACCGAGCAGGCGACGGCGGCTTTGGAGGCGCTCGACTACGCGCGGGCGCTCCAGGTGACGGAGACGTTCTTCTGGACGTTCTGCGACGACTACGTCGAACTGGTGAAGGGCCGTGCGTACGGCGACCTCGGCCCGGTGGCGGCCGCGTCCGCGCAGGCGGCGCTGGTGACGGCGTTGTCGGCGGTGCTGCGGCTGTTCGCGCCGTTCCTGCCGTTCGCCACCGAGGAAGTCTGGTCCTGGTGGCAGCCGGGCTCGGTGCACCGGGCCGCGTGGCCCCTTCCGGCGACCGGCGACGGTGACCCGCAGCTGCTCTCGCTGGCCGGGCAGGTGATCGCCGCGGTGCGCCGGGCGAAGACGGACGCGAAGGTGTCGATGCGCACGGCGGTGGAGGTGCTGACGGTGACGGCCCCGGCGGAGGTGCTGGAGCGGTTCGCCCGGATCGAGCCGGACGTCCGCGTCGCCGGCGCGATCGTGGACATCACCACGCGCGAAGGCGGCTTCGCGGTCGAGGCGAAGATCAGCGCCCCGGCCTAGCGCCCCAATGTGGCCTTGGTTGCGTTGAACGCACCCAATGTGGCCTTGGGTGGGTTGTTAGCACCGAAGGGGGCCTTG
>NZ_JBEZYB010000152.1:0-8920 GCF_040638285.1 Amycolatopsis sp. NPDC026612 | reverse complement strand
ACCCCCGGAGGACTTCCGACGGCAACCATTTGGTCGCCGTCAGGAGCGGCGGTGCTTGCGGTCGTCGTCGGTGATCTCGAACTGCTCCTTGCGGACCTTGCCGGACACGGTCTGCTCGTCACTGACCGTTTCCGTCCGCAGGCGCACCCGCTCGACCGGCACGGTTTCCTTGCGCACCAAGGGTTTCTCGGCGTGCAGGACGACGTCCTGCTCGGCCTCGCCGATCTCCGCCGTGCCGTCGCCGCGGGTGACCGGTTCCCGTTCGACGCGCACCTCCTCGTGCCGCACCGGCACGGTGACCTGCTGCTCTTCGGTGACGACGTACTTGCGCAGCCGCACGCGCCCGGTCTCGACCTGCTCGGTTCCGACGGTCAGCCGCTCCTCGGAGCGCGTCATGGCGCGCTCGTCCCGCTTCCCGCCCATCGCGGGCTTGCCCCGTCCGCCCGCGGCGGCCTTGCCCCCGTCCATCCGCCCGTCCGGCGAAGTGCGCGGTACCGGCAGCCCGTAGTGGTGGTAGAGCTGCTCGCTCTCCTCGGGCGAAAGGTGCCCGTCGGCGTCGATGCGGGGCGCGTCGGACACGCTGTCCTTGTCGACCTGGACGTGGACGCCGTCCCGGTCCGTGTGCGCGCCGGAGAGCGGGACGAAGCTTTCCTTGGTGCCGAACAGACCGGTCTTGACGGTGATCCATTCCGGCTGGTGCGTCGCGTCGGCGAGGTAGACGTTGCCGACCTTCCCGAGCTTGTTGCCGTCCGGGTCGACCACAGCACTGTCGATGAGTTCCTGGGGCTGCATGGTCCTGGCCATCGCGGTCGTGCTCCTTCCACGCGTTGGGTCTTGATGAGGCCCACCGTCGGCCGCCCCGGCGCGCACGGCAACCGTCGTGGTGTTCCCGTGAGTGACCCCTGAACGTGGCGGTTTGAAGTGCTCCCCGCTGGCCAGGCGGCCCGGCCGCCGCAGGTGGAACGCGGTGCTCCGGCGGTGATCGGTGCGGCGCTGGGTGGCGCGAAGGTGTGGATCTTGATTTCGCGTGACGGGCGTCACTCGCGGTGTTGTCACAACGCCGTCGTCCAGGTCGTCAAGGGGGTGAAGCAGACGAGGAAAGGGGAACGGCCATGGAAGCGCGGCTCAACATGTTCGAGAACGAGATCACCGGCAAGTTCGTCAAGCGCCTGATCGCGGCGTCCCACCCGATCGAGGAGTCGTCGCTGCCGACGGCGACGCAGGAGCTGGTGAAGATCCGCGCGAGCCAGATCAACGGCTGCGGCATGTGCCTGGACATGCACACCAAGGACGCGGCGGCGGCGGGCGAGACGGCGGTCCGCCTGGCGATGGTGGCGGCGTGGCGCGAAGCGGTGGTGTTCACCGAGCCGGAGCGCGCGGCCCTGGCGCTGGCGGAGGAAGGCACTCGCTTGGCGGACGCCCACGAAGGTGTCAGCGACGAGACGTGGGCGGCGGTCCGCAAACACTACGACGACGAGCAGATAGGGGCGTTGATCGCCCTGGTGGCCATGATCAACGCGTGGAACCGGCTGAACGTGATCGTCCGCAACCCGGCGGGGGAGTACCAGCCGGGAATGTTCGGCTGACCTCGTCCGTCCGAAGGGGACCTTGCCCGGCGCGAGGTTCCCCTTCGGTGCTTTCGGCTGCCGGACCGCCGCCCTGGTGACGACCGCTCAAGCGTGGAACCGGCAACCATGGCACAGCGGCAGTGATCGCGCTCGGCGCAAGCGGCTTGTGTGCCTCGCCGGGTGATGTTGTCCAGCACATCGGGTGATGTCGATAAAGGACGGCGGATAATCGCCCGATGATTTTATCATGATGAAAAAGACGCTCTTCGCAGCCGCAGTCATCGGTGGCGCCATGCTCGCTATTGCCGCGCCGGCTTCCGCCGGTGAGGCCGGGCATCACCCGGGCGGCGGCATCAGCATCGGAGACAACCTCTGCGCTGCCCCGTGGCAGTGGAACGGTCCCCTGGAAGCGCTGCACACCGGCCACGCGCCGGCGTACGCGGCCTGCAACAACAACTCGACCGACGGCGGCGCCGGCATCAGCATCCTCAACAACGCCTGCCTGCTGCCGTGGCAGTGGAACGGCCCGATCGAGCTGCTGACGGCCGACCACAACCCGTCGTACGTCGCCTGCAACGGCAACTCGGCCGGCTGATTCAAAGCCGTTCGAAGAGGAGCCGTGGCTGGCTGGGGGAGTGTGCATCAGCCATCCGCGGCTCTTCTGGATCGTCGACACCGAAAACAACGCGCGGCCCGCACTCGATGACGAGTGAGCGGCCGCGCGTTTTCGTGTTTCTTCAGTGTTTTGAATTCACGCGGTGGACACCGGCTGAGCCGTCAGGCGTACATGGCCAGCCAGATCGCGATGTAGTGCGAAACCGCCGCCAGCACCGTGCACGCGTGGAAGAACTCGTGGTACCCGAACGTCTCCGGCCAGTGATTGGGCCACTTGACGGCGTAGAACACCGCCCCCAGCGTGTAGAACAACCCGCCGATGCACAGCAGGACCAGCGCTCCGGCGCCGGCGTGTGTTGCCAGCTCCGGGAACACGAAGACCGCGACCCAGCCCAGGGCGATGTAGATCGGCACGCCCAGCCACCGCGGCGCGTTCGGCCACAGCATCTTCAGCGCCACGCCGAGGATGGCGCCGCCCCAGACTATCGACAGGATCACGTAGCCCGTCGGCTTCGACATCGCCAGCAGGGTGAACGGTGTGTACGTCCCCGCGATGAACAGGAAGATCATCGAGTGGTCCGCGCGCTTCATCCACTTGTACGCGCGGGGGCTCCAGAAGTGACGGTGGTACAGCGCGCTCACGCCGAACAGGCCGAGCACCGTCAAGCCGTAGACCGACGTCGCCAGGGTCGCGAGCGGGGACACTGTGGACGCGGCCAGGGCGACCAGCGTCGCCACCGCGGCGACGGCGCCGAAGAACGTCCAGGAGTGGATGTGCCCTCGCAGGCGCGGGCGGGCGTCCACCACCGGCGGGGGATCCGTCGTAAGGCTCACCCATCCAGGTTACGACAGCGTAGGTTCTCCAGCAGTGCTCGAGTCACACGCCTCACACCGAGGTGCGTACGCTGACTCGACGTGAGTGTTCGCTCCTTCTTGTCCGACGTCGTGTACAGCGCCTACGGCAGGCGCCTCATCCAGCAGGCCGCCGGCCGGCATCCCCGGCACATCGCCATCATGCTCGACGGCAACCGCCGCTGGGCCCGTGAAGCGGGCTTCGCGGACGTTTCGGACGGTCACCGCGCGGGGGCGAAGAAGATCGCCGACTTCCTGAGCTGGTGCCAGGAGGCCGACGTCGAGGTCGTCACCATGTGGCTGCTGTCCACCGACAACCTCAACCGGGACCCGGACGAGCTCACACCCCTGCTGAAGATCATCACCGACGTCACCGACGAACTCGCCGCGCCCGGGGCGTCGTGGCGGCTGCGGATCGTCGGCGCCCTCGACCTGCTGCCCGCCGACGTCGCGAAGCGGCTCAGCGAAGCCGCCGCCCGGAGCGAAGGGCGCAGCGGGATGGAGGTCAACATCGCCGTCGGGTACGGCGGGCGCCAGGAAATCGCGGACGCCGTGCGCAAGCTGCTGCTCCAGCACGCCGACGAGGGCACGTCCATTCACGAGCTGGCGAAGATCCTCGACGTCGACCACATCTCCGAGCACCTCTACACCTCGGGGCAGCCGGACCCGGACCTCATCATCCGCACGTCGGGCGAACAGCGGCTTTCCGGCTTCCTGCTGTGGCAGTCCGCGCACTCGGAGTTCTGGTTCACCGAAGCGTATTGGCCCGCCTTCCGTCGTGTCGACTTCCTGCGCGCCATCCGTGACTACGCGTGGCGGCACCGCCGGTTCGGGTCGTAGCTCGCACCCGTCTCCCCAGGGGAGCGTCACCAGCTGTTGATGTCAGACGACCGACAGTGAGGTGACGGTTTGGCGAATCACCGTGTTGGCTCGCTGCGCGATCACGCATTCGTGGGTACCTTCCGAGGTGAGGGCGCGCGTTCCGTGCGGGTCCTCGCGGGAGGCCCTGGTCGTGGCGGTGATCGAGGGGGCGGCTCAGCCGCCCACGAGACGCTCGAGGGGGCCGGCACCCGGCCCTCGTGGCCGCACCACCTGACCCCGGTCAGGAGGAGTGGTCCAGCCAGGGAGGTGCCCGGCCCAGCGAGTGCGGGCGTGAGGTGCACACGCCCTCGAGGGAGATGCCGTCGTGACTGCGCAGCGTTTGCCCCGTAAGGCCTCTGGCCACTCTTCGACCGGTGCCGTTCCTGGCCCGGAGAAAGCCTCGACCTCGCCCGAATCCCAGCAGCACATGTACGTGCTCGACACGTCGGTCCTCCTCTCGGACCCGTGGGCGGTGACTCGGTTCGCCGAGCACGCCGTCGTGCTCCCGCTGGTCGTCATCAGTGAACTGGAGGCGAAGCGCCACCACCCGGAGCTCGGCTGGTTCGCCCGCGAATCCCTGCGCATGCTCGACGACCTGCGCCGGCAGTACGGCAGGCTCGACGCGCCGCTCCCCATCGGGGACCACGGCGGCACGCTGCAGGTGGAGCTGAACCACTCGGACCCGTCGGTGCTCCCGTCGGGGTTCCGGACCGACTCCAACGACCACCGGATCCTCGCCTGCGCGCTCAACCTGGCGGCGGAGTACGAGTCGGTCACGCTGGTGACGAAGGACATCCCGCTGCGGGTCAAGGCCGGGGCCGTCGGTCTCGAGGCGGACGAGTACCGCGCGCAGGAAGTGACGCCGTCCGGCTGGACGGGCATGGCGGACGTCGACGTCGAACAGGACGTGCTGGACACGCTGTTCGGCGGCGGCACGGTCGACCCGGTCGAGTACGGCATGGACGACCTCGCCGAGCTGCCCTGCCACACCGGGCTGCGGCTGCTCGCGGGCAGCTCCAGCGCGCTGGGGCGGATCACGGCGGACAAGCGCATCCGGCTGGTCCGCGGCGACCGCGAGGCGTTCGGCCTGCACGGCCGCAGCGCCGAGCAGCGCATCGCGCTCGACCTGCTGCTCGACTCCGACGTCGGCATCGTGTCGCTGGGCGGCCGGGCCGGCACCGGCAAGTCGGCGCTCGCCCTGTGCGCCGGCCTTGAGGCGGTGATGGAACGCCGTCAGCACCGCAAGGTCGTGGTGTTCCGGCCGGTCTACGCGGTCGGCGGCCAGGACCTCGGCTACCTGCCCGGGTCCGAGAGCGAGAAGATGCAGCCGTGGGCGCAGGCGGTGTTCGACACCCTCGGCGCGCTGGTCAGCCAGGACGTCCTCGACGAGGTCTTCGACCGGGGCATGCTCGAGGTGCTCCCGTTGACGCACATCCGGGGCCGCTCGCTGCACGACACGTTCGTCATCGTCGACGAGGCCCAGTCGCTGGAGCGCAACGTCCTGCTCACGGTGCTCTCGCGGCTCGGCACGGCGTCGCGGGTGGTGCTCACGCACGACGTCGCCCAGCGCGACAACCTGCGCGTCGGACGGCACGACGGCGTCTCGGCGGTGATCGAGAAGCTCAAGGGGCACCCGCTGTTCGCGCACGTCACGCTGACGCGCTCGGAGCGGTCGCCGATCGCGGCCCTCGTCACCGAGATGCTGGAGGACCACGGCTGACGGACCCCGGGGGCGGCGCGAGCGCGTCGCCCCCGGCAGTCCTTTCCGCCGTTGCCGGACATCCGGTGAAAAACCCGCTCGGCCGCTGGACGGCCGATCCGGGGCGTGGGCATAGTTGGCCGCATGGCGCCAGAAGGCCTCTCCCGTCGTGAAGTTCTCGTCCGAGGTGGCGCAGCCGCCGCCGCACTGGCCGTGGCCGGAGCGGGGGTCGCCGAGGCCGAACCGGACGCCGGGCGGGACGGCGTGGTGCTGCGGGAGGGCACGAACATGTCCGCCGCGCTGTCACCGGACGGCCGGTGGATCGCGGTCGACCTGGTCACCGGGATCTGGGTGCTGCCCGCCGGCGGCGGTCGCGCGCGGCGGCTCACCGACGACCTCCAGGACGCCACGCTCCCCGGCTGGTCGCCGGACGGCCGCCGGATCGTGTTCCAGTCCTACCGCGACGGCAACTTCCACCTGTACGTCATCGATGCTGCGGGTGGTACGCCCCGCAAGCTCACCAGCGGGCGGTTCGACCACCGGGAGCCCGTGTTCTCGCCGGACGGCACCAAGATCGCCTTCAGCAGCGACCGGGACGGCAGCTACGGCATCCACCTGCTGGACGTCGCCTCCGGAGCGATCAGCACGGTGGTGTCCACCGCGGACGAAGAGGCGTCGCCACGGTGGTCGGCCGACGGAACGAAGATCGTCTTCACCGTGAACGACACCGCCATCGACGTCGTCACCCCGGCCACCGGCGCCCGGACGCGCCTGGTCACCGCGACCGGCGCCGACAAGCTCTACGGCCCCGCGTTCGGTCCCGGCGGACAGCCCAGCTACCTGCGGCTGCGGGGCGCCGAAGCGGACCTCATGCTCGGCGACGAGCAGCTGACCAAGGGCGAGGACGTCTTCGGCTTCGCCGCGAACTGGTCCGGATCCGCCGTGCTCTACACCGCCGACGGGCACCTCCGGCGGCGCGAGTCCGGCGCCGTCAAGGACATCCCCCTCGAAGCGGGCGTGTCCACGGCATCGCGGGACTACCGGAGGCGGGTCCGTGACCTGGACGCGGCCGGGCCGAAGCCCGTCCGGGGCATCGCCGGTCCGGTGGTCTCGCGGGACGGCAAGCGGATCGCGTTCCGGGCCCTCAACGCGATCTACGTCGTCGCGGCCGGCGGTGGCCGGCCGCAGCGGCTGGTCGGCGACGGCTTCTTCAACTCCGACCCGGACTTCCACCCGGACGGGACGAAGCTGCTCTACACGAGCGACCGGCTCGGCACCGCCGACCTGTGGCTGCACGACTTCGGCACCGGCAAGGACACCGTGCTCACCCGGCTGGCGGGCGCCCAGGTCGCGCCGCGGTGGTCGCCGGACGGCGGCCGGGTGGCGTACGCCGACCAGGACGGCGCCACGTGGGTCTACGACGTGACCACGGCCCGGGCCCAGCAGGTGACGCCGCCGCTGTTCATGCCGGGGCGCCCCACCTGGTCGCCCGACGGGTCGGTCCTCGCGCTGGCCGCGGTCAAGCCGTACTCGAAGCGCTACCGCGAGGGCACGAGCCAGATCCTCACGGTCGACCTGAAGACCCAGGAGCTCCGCTACGCCGAGCCGATGCCGTTCCGCTCGCTCGCCACCCGCGGCGACGACGGTCCACTGTGGTCACCCGACGGCCGGTACCTCGCGTTCACGGTCGAGAGCGTCGCCTGGATCGCCCCGGTCGACGGCGCCGGACGGCTGATCGGCGCGCCGAGGCAGATTACCCACGACGTCACGGATTCCCTTGCGTGGCAGGGGAATGACACGCTCGTGTACCTGTCGAAGGGACGGCTCAAGGCGCAGAAGATCGCCGGCGGCGAGCCGCGCACGATCCGGCTCGACTTCACCTGGGCCCGCCCGCGTCCACCGCGCCCCACCGTCATCCACGTCGGCGCGGCGTGGGACGGCGTCGCCCGGACGCTGCGGCGGGACGTCGACATCGTCGTCGCCGGTGGCCGGATCGCCGACGTCCGGCCGCATCGGGCCGCACCCGGGACCGTCGACGCGCACGACCTGACCGCCATGCCGGGCCTCGTCGACCTCCACAACCACTGGCACCTGCGCGGCAGGCAGTGGGGTGACCGGCAGGGGCGGCTGTGGCTGTCCTACGGCATCACCACGACCCGCTCGCCCGGCGACCCGGTGTACCAGATGCTGGAGACGCGCGAGGCGCTGGAATCCGGAAACCGCGTCGGGCCAAGGTACTTCGGCACCGGGGAAGCCATCGACGGCTCCCGGATCTACTACAACTTCATGCGGCCGACCCTGTCGCCGGAGCAGCTGAACCTGGAGCTGTCCCGCGCGGTCGAGCTCGAGTACGACATGATCAAGACGTACGTCCGGCTGCCCGTGGCCTCCCAGCAGGCCGTGGTCCGGGCCGCGCACGGGGCGGGCATCCCGCTGTCGTCGCACTACCTGTACCCGGCGGCCAACATCGGCATGGACGCGATGGAGCACACCGGCGCCACCAACCGGCTCGGGTACTCGCACACCGTCAGCCGGATCGGCCGGTCCTACCAGGACGCCGTCGCCTTGTTCGTCCGCTCCGGGATGTCGATCACGCCGACGTTGTTCACCTCCAGGGCGTTGTACGCGGACGACAAGTCGCTCGTGACCGACGAGCGCACCGAAGTCCTTTTCCCGCCGTGGGAGTACCAGCAGCTCAAAGCCACGGCGGACACCGCGGGCAACCCGGAGAACGCGTACCTGCGCCAGGTCCTCGCCGGGAACGTCGACATGGTGCTGCGGATCCACCGGGCGGGCGGGTTCGTGGTCACCGGCACGGACTCCCCGTTGGACAACGTGGCCGTCTCCACCCACCAGAACCTGCGGGCCATGGTCGCGTTCGGGTTCACGCCGTACGAGGCGCTCACCACCGCCACCCGCAATCCGGCGCGGTGGCTGGGTCTCGAGGACCGGATCGGGGTGCTCAAGCGTGGCGCGTACGCCGATCTGTCGCTCGTCAGCGGCAACCCGTTGCAGGACATCAAGGCGGCCGCGAACGTCCGCAGCGTGCTGGTCGGCGGAGTGCTGCGGACGGTCGGCGAGTTGCTGGCGCCCTACCGGAACCAGCCGGGGCAGCGGGCGGCCACCGAGGTGGCGCCCGCGGCCCGATCGGCGGAGAAACAGCACTGGTGGCACGTTCCGGAGTGGTCGGAACACGTCTGCTGCGCGGGCTGAGCACCCCACCCGGTCGTGAGATGATCGACGCGACCGCGGTTCCCGCGGACCGCGGCGGGGTCGGCCGGTACGTCGATTCGCTCGTCGCCGCCCTCGACGCGGACGGAGCACC
>NZ_JBEZYB010000151.1:0-9207 GCF_040638285.1 Amycolatopsis sp. NPDC026612 | reverse complement strand
AACGGTAGCAAGAGATCAACCAGCGGCTCAGCGGGCCAGCGCGGACGGCTTCCCGTCACGGCGCAGGACGTTCGCCAGCACCCCTTCGCCGGCCCCGGCGGGTAGCGACCGCGGGGGCTACTCCTCGTCCCGGTGAGGGGCGGACAGGAGTGCCTCCGCCCAGCGGGCCTGCGGGTCGACGTCCACCAGCAGCGCCTTGGCCAGCAAGGTCGCCGGCACGGCGAGGACCGCACCGAGCGGGCCCAGCAGCCAGGTCCAGAACACGAGAGCCAGTACGGTGACCAAAGTGGACAGACCGACCGAGCCGGCGACGAACCGGGGCTGGATCAGGGACTGCACCACGAAGTTCAGCGCGGCGTACACGGTGAGCACCACGAGCAGCGAAGGCCAGCCGCCGTCGAGCAGGGCGATGAGCGCGGGTGGGGCCACCCCGATCACGAAGCCCACGTTGGGAACGTAGTTGGTGACGAAGGCGAGCAACCCCCACAGCACGGCGCCCGGGATGCCGAGCAGGGCGAGCGCGGTGGTGTCGAGCGCGGCCACGAGCCCGCCGAACACGGTCGTCACGAGCAGGTACCGCCGGGTGCCCGAAGCGAAGACCCGCAACGCGGCGGAGATCCACGGCCGGTCGTGCGCGATCCGGCCGAGGCGTTGACCCGCCCACGCCGTTTCGGCGCTCAAGAACAGCAGGAGGGCGAGCAGGAAGGCCAAGTTCGTGACCAGGCCACCGACCCCGGCGACCAGGGAACCCGCCAGGCCGACCAGTTTCCCGGCGTCGACGGACGACAACATCGCACGCAGCTGCGGTTCGCCGACCCCGAACCGGCCGAGCGTGCTCAGCCCGCCGTGCAGCAGCTCGTCGATCCGCCCGGCGTAGTGGGGGACCAGCGCCGACAGCTGCGTGACGGACACCACGACGACGAGGAAGAACAGGAGCAGGACCGCGTAGACGGTGGCCGCCAGCACGGCGACGGTCAGCCAGCGCGGCCACCCCTTGTCCCGCAGCCAGGTGCGCACCGGGTCCAGGGTGATCACGACGATGACGGCGAGGAAGACAGGGCCGACGAACCAGGCGACGGCCTGCACCCCGGCCAGCACGACCACCGCGGCGGCGGCGCCCAGGAGCACGACGAGCGCACGGGGAAGCGAACTGCCGCCGGTGCCGAGGGCGCCTTCGGGCGCCCACGGAACCGGCGGCAGGTGGCCGCCTGTGCCGGAGCTGCCGGCGCGCGTCCGGAACGGGTGCCGGCTGGTGCGACCCTCCCGTTGTTCCCCGGCCGCGGCCCGGTTCCGCCGGGGCATGCGGAACCGGTGGGTGGGGAAGTCGGTGAGCGTAACTCGCACCATGTGATCCTCCGGAATCAGGCGGCCACGCCACCGTGTCCGGTCCTGGTGCTTTCCACGTCACCCGGCGCGGGCGAAACCCGGGCGGGAACGGATCCCGGCGGACGACATCGCCGGCCGATGACCGCCTTGCCGCCCGTACCCGTGCCGACCGGCGCTGCCTTTGCCCGGACGAGCCAGACGCACCTCGGCGTCCTCAGTGGACGTTCAGCCCGCTCCACGCCACCGGCAGGTGATCGATGCCGTAGATGGGGTGGTCGTGGCGGAAGGGGAGTTCCGGTTCCGGCGTCGCGAGCCTGAGCGCCGGGAGCCGCCGGAGGAGCGCGGTGAGCCCGACGTCGAGTTCGGTGCGGGCCAGTGCGTGGCCCAGGCAGAGGTGTTCGCCGTGGCCGAAGGCGAGGTGGGGGTTCGGGGTGCGGCCGAGGTCGGCGTCGTCGGGGGCGGGAAACCGGCCGGGGTCGCGGTTGGCGATGTCGGCCGCCGCGATGACACCGTCGCCCGCGCGGATGACCACCCCGCCGATCGGCACGTCGGCGGTCGCCACCCGGCGCCGGCCGGTGTGGGTGATGGTCAACAGCCGCAGGAGCTCGTCGACGGCGGTGGCGGGCGGGCCGTCCGCTCGCCGGAAGCTTTCCGCGAGCCGGGGGTTGCGGAGCAGGAACGCGACCGACAGCGCGAGCTGGTTGGCGGTGGTCTCGTGGCCGGCGACGAGCAGCAGCACGGCCATCGACACCGCGCCGGCGCGGTCGAGGTGACCGGGCTCGACCTGCTGCGCGCTCAGCCGGCCGAGGAGGTCGTCGGTGGGGTGGGCGCGGCGGTGCTGGAGCAGGGTGCCGAGGTAGCGGGCGAGGTCGGCGGTGGCGGCGCGGTTGGCGTCACCGGAGGTGGCGTTGTCCGTCATCACGCGGGCGCGTTCTTCGAAGAACGCGTGGTCGGCGTAGGGCACCCCGAGCAGTTCGGCGATGACGATCGACGCCAGCGGCAGCGCATAGGTCCGGACCAGGTCGGCGGGTTCGGGCCCGGCGACCAGCTTGTCGAGCAGTCCGGTGGCGGTGCGCTCGACGGCGGGCCGCAGCGCGGCGACGCGGCGCAGGGTGAATTCCTGGATCAGCATGCGACGCAGGCGGGTGTGTTCCGGGGCGTCCATGCTGATGAACGAGCCGGTCCCACGCCGGCGAGCCCGGCCGGCCGGGCCGCGCGCGGGATAGCCGGGACGCGTGGGGTCGACGCTGAAGCGCCGGTCGGCGAGCACGGCGCGGACGTCGTCGTAGCGGGTGAGCAGCCACGGGGTGCTGCCGTCCCAGATCCGGACCCGGCTGATCGGCGCGTCGCGCCGCAGCTGCGCGAGCCGGGGCGGTGGGCTGTACGGGCAGTCCCGGGCGAAGGGGAACGGTTCGGTCATGCTTCCTCCCCGGCCGGTTGGCGCTCCGGCGGACGCGGGGCCGCGGGCTGGTCGGCGAGGCGCTCGAGCAGCGGGCCGGCCAGCCGCAGGAGGCCGGCCTCGGTGCCGGTGAGCGCACCGAGCGCCGTGGCCAGCCATGCGTCGCGCTCGCGCATGTCGTCCTTGAGTGCCTGGGCACCCCGGTCGGTGAGCTCGAGCACCGCGCCGCGCCCGTCGTGTTCGTTGGGCGCCCGGGTGATCAGCAGATCCGCCTCCAATTCGGCGAACACCTTGGTCAGCGCCTGGGGTCGGTGCCCGTCGGCCGCGGCGATTTCGCCGGGGCTGCCGGACCCGTGCCGGAACAGGTATCCCAGCACCCCGACCTTCGCCGGGCTCAGTGCGTGGGCCGAGCGGGCGCCGCGCAGCCGCCGCGCCAGCCGCAGGACGCCTTGGCGCACCGCCCGCGCGGTGTCGAGATCTTGAGCATCTTCCATCAGTAGTAATGTACTCATTACGAGTTCTGTTGTCCAACTGGGATGGAGACCGTCAGATGGTCATCACATCAGTACTACTGTCCGAGTGGTCATCGGCCGGTTCCCGAACGGATCACTTTGTCCATCGGGTGATCACCGAAATGTTTTGCCGGGAGGAGAAATATCTCCAAGAAATCGCCGTGGTGGTTTCTCCGTGCCGGGATCGCCTTCGATTTCACTGACGGACATCACCGTCCGCCGGATCGGCCCCGGTCGGCCGAAGGCATTTACGCCCTTTGGCTGCGTCGCGTCCGTCGCTGCTCCGGGTACCGTTGACCGGTTGTTTCGCGGCCCACGTCGAGGACCGGACGAGCGGAGTCCCGTTGAAGATTTTGCTGTTGTGCTCTGCGTTCAACGGCCTCAGTCAGCGCGCCTGGCTCACCCTGCGCGCCCGCGGCCACCGCGTCACCGTTCAGACCGTTCGCCATTCCCGGGAAATCGCCGCGGCGGCGGCAGCCGACAACCCGGAGCTGATCCTCTGCCCGTTCCTGCGCCAGCGGGTGCCCGAGGAGGTCTGGCGCCGCCACCGCACGATCATCATCCATCCCGGCCCGGAAGGCGACCGCGGCCCGTCCGCGCTCGACTGGGCGATCATGGACGCCGAACCCACCTGGGGCGTGACCGCCCTGCAGGCCACCGGAGACCTCGACGGCGGGCCGATCTGGGGCACGCGGGTGTTCGCGATGCCTGCCGAGCCGCCGCGCAAGAGCACCCTCTACAACACCGAGGTGTCCGACGCCGCGATGAGCCTGATCGGCGAGGTGGTGACCAAAGCCGAAGATCCCGGGTTCACGCCCCGGCGCCAGGACCAGCGCCCCGACGCGGTGGGCGCGGTCCGTCCCCTGGTCCGCCAGTCCGACCGGTCCTTCTCCTGGGGTGATCCGACCGGCCGCATCCTGCGGCGCATCCGCGCCGCGGACGGCCGTCCCGGCGTGCACACCGAACTGGCCGGGGTGCCGGTCGCGGTGTTCGACGCCCAGCCGGGGGACCCGGCGGCGGGCGAGCCCGGCACCATCGCGGCCCGCCGGCACGGTGCGGTTCTGGTCCGCACCGGCGACGGCGGGCTGTGGATCGGGCAGGCGCGGCGGCTGGCTCCCGAGGCTCCCGGCACGACGGTCAAGCTCCCCGCCGCGCTGGCTCTCGGGGGTGTTCCGGAGGTACCGCGGATCGCGGGCCCGCCGAGTCTCCGCGAAGTCGGCTACCGGCGGGTGGGCAAGGTGGGGTTGGTGCAGTTCGCGTTCTACAACGGCGCGATGTCCACCGCCCACTGCCGCCGGCTCGCCGCGGCCGTGCGCCACGCGGCCGCGCAGGACACCACCGTCCTGGTCCTGGCGGGCGGCGAGGTGTTCTCCAACGGCCTGCACCTGGGGGTCATCGACGCCCATCCGGAGCCGGCCGCCGAAGCGTGGCGGAACATCACCGCGATCGACGACCTCTGCCGGGAGATCATCGGCTGCACCGGGCAGATCGTGGTTTCCGCGCTCGTCGGCGACGCGGGCGCGGGCGGGGTCATGCTGGCCCTGGGTGCGGACAAGGTGATCGCCCGGGACGGCGTCCTGCTCAACCCGCACTACCGGAAGATGGGCCTCTACGGTTCGGAGTACTGGACCTACGTGCTGCCGCACCGGGTCGGTGAAGCGCAGGCGAACCGGTTGACCACCTGCTGCGAGCCGATCACCGCCGCCGAAGCGGCCGGGATCGGGATCGTCGACCGGCTCGCCCCGAGCGATCGCGCGGGATTCGCCGACACCGTGCTGGACTACGCCACCGAACTGGCCGCCGACGGAACCGCGAAAGCCCTGCTCGGCCGCAAACGGGCCACCCGGGAAGCCGACGAGCGACGCCGGCCCCTGGAAACCTACCGGGTACGGGAACTCGCCGAAATGAGCCACGACATCTTCGACGACCGCCACGGTTTCGCCGACGCCCGGCGCTCCTTCCTCACCGGCCGGGCCGCCGGCCCGGCCCGGCCGGAACCGCACCGGCTGCCGGTTTCGCGACGTCCGCAGCTGGGGTCCGTACGCTGAAGCGGCGATGACACTGCGCACGGACCTGACCGGCTTGCTCGCCGACGCCGGCCTCGTCGAGGTCGACGTCGACGCGGCCGTCGCGGACGAGCACGTGCGATGGGCCGCGTACCAGTGCATCGTCGCGGTGGCCGCCGCTTCCGGGCGCCGCGACGGGGATCGCGCGCTCGTGGCCACGATCGTCCGCGATCCCCGCGGAACGATGGCCACGGCGGCGGTGGTCGACCTCGTCGACCGGATCGCGGCGAAGACGGCCGGCGCCGCCGGGTTCCGCCACTGGTCGGCGGAGATCCTGTCCGAGACGGACCGGTTCGCGACGGAGGCGAACCGGGAATTCGTCCGCCGGCGCGTCCGCGAGTGGCTGTTCTGGCTGTCCATAAAGGATGGTCACGTGCCGTCGGAGGCCGAACTGGCGGAGGTCACCCCCTGGATGCAACGCCTTCTCGCGGCGGGGCCGACGTCACCGCCGCCGGTTCTCGCCCTGCTCGCCGCGTCCGGGGCGACCAGGAAGATCCGGAACATCGCGAAGAACCGCGGCCGGGGAACGGGCTGAAACCGGGCCCGCGCCGGAGCGATCCCGTTACGACCGGTTTGCCGCGGCGCGCCGACCGGGGCCCGCCGGTTAACTGAATCGTGACAGGTGGACGAGCGCGGGGTAAACCGAGGCACCGATGCTGGCGGCATGACCGAAGCCGAGGGACGCCCCGAGACCGCCCGGCGCGCGAGGACGTCGATGAGCCGTGAGCTGATCGAGCTCGCGGCGCTGTTCATCGCCACCGGGGTCGCCGATCTGTTCGTCAGCACGTTGTCCCACAACCGGGTCGGGCCGCTCGTGCTGTTCGGCCTCGGCGGCCTGCTGGTCGCCACCGCCGCGTGGCGCCGGTGGTGGACCCACCGGCCGCGGCCGGTCCCGGCCACGCACGACCAGCCGCCGCTGACCGGAGTGGCGTGGCGGGTGCGCGCCACGGTCCGCGACGTGCCGGGGAGCCTGGCGGGGGTGACGGCCGCGCTGGCGGCCCACCGCTACGACATCGTCTCGTTGCAGGTGCTCGCGGTCCCGGACGGCGTGGTCGACGAGTTCTTCGTCCGCGCGCCGGCGGGTGCGACGGCCGCCGGCATCGCCACGGTCACCGAGCTGGGCGGCGGCCGGGACGTGCGGGTCGTGCCGGCGGACGTGCACGAGTTCGTCGACCTGCCGACCCGCGTGCTGACGATGGCGGCCGCGTCCGACCCCGACCCGGTCCAGCTCCTGCTGGCGGTGCTCGGCGAATGCGGCGTCGAACGGAAACCCGCCGGGCGTCGCGGGAAAGCGGCCGGTGAAGGCATCGACGAGACGGTGATGCGCCTGGTGGACATCGACGGGAGCCTGGTGGTGACCCGGCCGCTGCTGCCGTTCACCCCGGTCGAGTTCGCCAGGGCCAAGGCCGTCCTCGCCCTCTGTCGCCGCCTCGCCGGGCTGCCGGCGCCGAGCTTTCCGGCGGGCGCGCCCTGAGTGCGTCCGGCCCGCGTTCGGGGCAGACTGTCGGCATGGCCGAAACCGAGGGAATCGACGTCACCGCGCCGCCGAGTGGAACGGGCTGCGCGGAGTGCCTGGCCGCGGACGGCTGGTGGGTGCACCTGCGCCGCTGCGCCCAGTGCGGCCACATCGGCTGCTGCGACACGTCACCGGCCCAGCACGCGACGGCGCACTACCGGGCGAGCGGGCACCCGCTGATCCGCAGTTTCGAGCCGGGCGAGGACTGGTTCTACAGCTTCGAGACGGGGGAGGCCTACGACGGCCCGGCCCTGGCGCCCCCGGAGCACCGGCCCATCACGCAGCCGGTGCCCGGCCCGGCGGGCCGGGTGCCGGCCGACTGGCAGTCGCAGGTGCACTGACGCCCGGGGCAGCCCCGGCCGGGGCGCGCCCGTGAAGAGCCGAACCGCGGGCCGCCCCGATCACGGGTTTTCGCGGCTCACGCCGGCCTTTCCGGCCAAATCGAGCAGTTCGCCGAACACCCCGTTCGCGATGGCGGTCAGTGAGCGTTCCTCGCCGTCGCGCAGCCACTGGGTGAACGCGATGCCGAACACGGTGACACCCGACTCCGCGGCCAGCGTGGCCGCGAGTTCGTCGACGCCCCGGGCGCGCAGGGCGTCGGCGACCGTCGTGGCCAGGGTGGTCATCTTGTGCCGCTCCCGTTCCTGCAGCCCCGGGTTCCGGTCGATCACGGACTGGCGCGCGCGGGAGTGCGCGCGGCGCTCATCCACGAACAAGCTCGTCGCCGACCGCAGGCCGGAGGCGACGACCTCCAGCGGCGACGACTCCGGCGGCGCCGCGGCCACGCCGTCGAGGAAGGCCTGGACCAGCACCTGCTGACCCTGGAAGAGCACCTCGCGCTTGTCGCTGAAGTGGCGGAAGAAGGTGCGCTCGGTCAGGCCGACCGCCTCGGCGATCTCCGCCGCGGTCGTCTGCTCGAACCCGCGGGTGGCGAACAGTTCGAGTGCGGCCTTCTGCAGCCGCTCCGGGGCTCCCGGTTGCCAGCGCACCATGCGGCCGAGTCTAGTGATGACAGCGGCTGACGTGAAGGCGTATGGTTCGTAGGTCAGCGGCTGACGTCGGTCACTGACATCACTCAGATGTTTAAGGAGTTCACGCCATGCGCGTTTTCGTCACTGGAGCCTCCGGCTGGATCGGCTCCGCCGTCGTCGACGAGCTGCTCGACGGCGGCCACGAGGTCAGTGGGCTGGCCCGGTCGGCCGCGTCCGCCGGGAAGCTCGAAGCGAAGGGCGTCCGCGTCCGCCGCGGCGACCTCGACGATCTCGACGGCATCCGCGCCGGCGCGGACGAGGCCGACGCCGTCATCCACCTGGCGAACAAGCACGACTTCGCGAACCCGGCCGTGTCGAACGCGGCCGAGCGGGGTGCCGTCCAGACCATCGGCGAGGCCCTGTCCGGCAGCGGCCGTCCGTTCCTGCTGGCGTCGGGGATCGCCGGGTTCGCGCAGGGGCGGCCGCTGACCGAAGCCGACGCGTCCCCGTACCACGGCCCGGACTCGCCGCGCGGCGGCGCCGAAAACCTCGCGCTCGAGTTCGCCGACCGCGGCGTGCACCCGGTCAGCCTGCGGTTCTCGCCGACCGTGCACGGCTTGCGCGACCACGGGTTCATCGCGGCCCTCGCCGCGATCGCCCGGCAGAAGGGCGTCTCCGGCTACCCCGGCGACGGGACCAACCGGTGGGCTGCCGTGCACGTCACCGACGCCGCCCGCATGGTCCGGCTCGGTCTCGAGAAGGCACCCGCGGGCGCCCGCCTGCACGCCGTCGCCGAGGAGGGCGTGCCGACCCGCGAGATCGCGGAGGCGATCGGCCGCGCGTTCGACCTGCCCGTCGCGGCCGTCCCGGCGGACGACGTCCCGGGCCACTTCGGCTGGATCGGGACGTTCTTCGCCATGGACCTCGTGGCGACGAGCACCGCCACGCAGGAACTGCTCGGCTGGACCCCGGCCGGGCCGACGCTGGTCGAGGACCTCGCGGCGGGCGCGTACTCGGCGGCGTCGTAACCGGGTCGCACGCGGCGCGGTAGCCGGGTCGCGCGCGGTCGCGGTGTCCGCAGGCCGCTCGAGGGTTGTCGCGCTGTGAGCAATCCGACTTGGACGCAGCGGAACAGCGGGGCCGGGCGTGGGGCGGCCATGAAACCGAGAACGAAAGTGTTCGCTGTCCTCACGTTCGCGCTCTCCGTGGCCCTGACCGGTGCGACGCCGGCGCCGGCCGCCACGGCCCGGACCGTGGAACTCGCCGCGCCGGCCGGCAGCAGCCTCCCGGCCTACGTCGCCGTCATCAAGCCGGTCACCGCCGAGCGGCTGGGGAACAGCTGGCACGAGGGCTGCCCGGTCGGTCCCGATCAGCTGCGGCTGGTCAACCTGAGCTTCCTGGGCTTCGACGGGGCGGT
>NZ_JBEZYB010000150.1:0-9859 GCF_040638285.1 Amycolatopsis sp. NPDC026612 | reverse complement strand
GCCGCAGCCGCCGGCCGCGCAGTCGTTGCCGGCGCAGCCCGCTGCGCCGGCGAGAGCTGCTACGAGTCCTGAGGTGCCCGCTGCACCGGCTGCTGAAGTGCAAGGCGCATCTGGCGCCGTTTCGCAGCCGTCGGCGGGCGCGGAGCTGGCCGCTGAAGCGCCGGCGGAGGCCGGTGCAACTCCGAAGCCGGCCGCCGCGTCGGGCGGTGCGCAGCCGGTCGCGGGAGTGCAAGCGGGGCCCGGTGCCGTGTCGCAGCCGCCGGCTGCGTCGGGCGATGCTTTCCAACCTGCCTCTCCGCAGGTGCAGCCTCCGGTGGTCGGGTCTCACCTGCCCAGGCCGCCCTGGGGGACCGCCGACCTGTCGGTTCCAAGCGCCGGCCCAGGCCTGACCCCAGGCGTCGCGCCGGTACCGGGCACCGGTGCGGTCCCTGCGCCGGTCCAAGCCATGGGTCCGGTGCCGGGAACCACACACGGCATCAGCCCGGCGCCCGCGCACGGCACCGGCCCTCAGCCGGGTGCCGCACCTGCGAAGGAGGCTGACGCGACCGGCGCCGCGCAGGCATCCGGCTCCGCGCCAGGCAGCGGGCCGGCCGGTGTCGCTCCCGCGGCCGGCTCCGCCCCGATCCCCGGCTCTGCGCAGGGCATTGCCCCGGCCGGTTCCCCCGTGGGGCCCGGCGCCGCACAGAGCACCGGCCCGGCCGGCCCGCCGATCGCTCCTGGCTCCGCCGCAGCGCTTGGCTCCGCACAGGGCGCAGGTTCGCCCAGCTCCCCGGTGGCTCCTGTCCCCGCCCCGGCGCCCGGCGAGGCAGAAGGCGTCGGCTCAGCCGGTGCCCCCGGCATAGCCCCGGCGCCTGGCTCCGCACCGGCCCGCCCGCCCGTGGCACCCAGCTCCAGTCCGGCACCCGGCTCTACCCAAGGCTTCGCCCCGGCCTCGAGCCGTCCGCCGGCCCCCACCCCCCAGCCCGCCCCACCCCCCAAACCCGTCTTCCCCGGCCCGGAGTCCACCCCCCAGCCGTTCCCCGCCCGCCACGCCGCCCCCGCTCGGCCCGTCTTCCCCGGTCCCGGCACCATGCCCCCGGTACCGCCGTCGGCGCCGAACGCCCGACCCGTCTTCCCCGGCCGCGACACGCCACTGCCGCAACCCTCAAATCCGCGGCAAGAGCCCGCCACGCCGCCTCGGGGCACGCCTCGGGGCTGGTTCGACGAGTTTCCCGAACAGCAGGCCGAGAACGAAGATCCGCCGGACTTCGGCCCCACCGGTCAGCCGACCGAGATCCCGTACCGGTACAAGCGCTGACAGCCGGGCCTTCGGGTGCGAACCTGGAACCATGTCCAAAGACCCGAACCCGGACCAGGGGTGGTACTACAACACCCGCACCCACCAGGTCGAGCACCTCGAACGCAGTCGCAGCGTCGACCTGCTCGGCCCGTACCCGGACGAGGCCAGCGCCCGGCGGGCGCTCGACATCGCGCGGGAACGCACCCGGCAGGCCGACGCCGCCGATGCCTCCTGGAACGACGACTAGACCGGCAGCACCGGGCTCAGCACGAACTCCGGGTCCACCTGCGAGACGAGGTCGGCGCCTGCCCAGGCCCGCGCGTTTCGCAGGTGGAACTCGACGGCTTGGCGCTGGTAGCGCGCCCAGTCGCGGTCCTCGGCGTCGACCGTTGCCCGCATCGACTGCAGCGTCTCCCGGTTGCGCGGCTCGAGTTCGGCGATCGGCCGGGCCGAGCCCCGCTCCGCCGCGCGTACGTGCCGCGAAGCCGACATCCAGCCCAGCAGTGCTTCGCCGACCTGCTCCTGCAGGAACTCGACGTCGTCCGCGTCCGTCACCTTGTTCCCGACCACCACGAGCCGCACGCCGAAGTCGCGGGCGTAGTCCGCGTACTGGCGGTAGACCCCCACACTGCGGACCGTCGGCTCGCACACCAGGAACGTCACGTCGAACCGCGTGAACAGCCCCGAAGCGAAGGCGTCCGCTCCCGCCGTCATGTCCATCACGACGTATTCGCCGCCGACGTCGACCAGGTGGTTCAGCAGCAGCTCCGCCGCTCCGACCTTCGAGTGGTAGCACTTGACGCCGAGGTCGTCCTCGTCGAACTGGCCGGTGACGCCGAGCCGCACGCCGCCCAGCTGCCGGAAGCACGCCGCGAAGACCGGGTTGTCCTCGAACGGCCGGACCAGCCTCGACCCGCGCCCCGGCGGGGTCGTCTTGATCATCGACGCCGCGTCCGGGATGCGCGGGTTGTCGCCGCGCAGGTAGTCCTTGATCAGCGCCATGTTGTCGCCCAGCGTCGGCCAGGCGAGCGCTTCCTCCTCGGTCGCGCCGAGCGCCACCGCGAGGTGCTGGTTGATGTCGGCGTCGATGGCGAGCACGGGCAGGCCGGCGTCGGCGAGGTACGCCACGAACAGCGACGACAGCGTGGTCTTGCCGCTGCCGCCCTTGCCGACGAACGCGATCTTCACGGTCGGTTCCCTTCTGGCAATGAAGACGGTTTTCATTATTACCGCGGCAACGTACACCCGACCGGCCCGCGCCCGATCGGGCGATCGCCGGGCCCGGCGCGGGTTAGGGTTGGGGGGTGCCTCCCCTCGTGATCAGGACACACTCCGCGGGCGGGGACTTCGGCCCCCTGCGCGCCGAGTTTTCGCTGCCGGAGTCGTTCGGGCCCGAGGTGCTGGCCGAGGCGGAGGCGGCGGTCCTCGACCCGCTCGCCAGCGCCGGCCCCCGCGAGGACGCGACGGACCTGCCGTTGGTGACCATCGACCCGCCCGGCGCCAAGGACCTCGACCAGGCGATGGTCGTCGAGAAGACCGCACACGGCTTCCGCGTGCACTACGCGATCGCCGACCTCGCCGCGTTCGTCCCGCCCGGCGGCGCGCTCGACCGCGAGTCGCGCCTGCGCGGGCAGACGCTGTACCTGCCCGACGGGAACGTCCCGCTGCACCCGCCGGTGCTGTCCGAAGGCGCGGCCAGCCTGCTGCCCGGCGAGGTCCGGCCCGCGGTGCTCTGGACCATCGAGACCGACGACGCGGGCGAGCCGACCACGACCCGGGTGCGCCGCGCGCTGGTCCGGTCCACCGAGCAGTTCGACTACGAGACCGTGCAGGCCGCGCTCGAAGCCGGGCACCTGCACCCGTCGGTGGCCGCGTTGCCGGAGCTGGGACGGCGACGGCGTGAACTGGCCGTCCGGCGCGGCGCGGTCGAACTGCAGCTGCCGGAGCAGGAAATCACCGGCGACCCGGACGGCGGCTGGGTGCTCGCCCGCCGCCCGCGCACGGCCGTCGACGCCTGGAACGCCGAAATCTCCCTGCTCACCGGGATGGCCGCGGCGCGGATCATGATCGACGCGCGGATCGGCGTCCTGCGCACACTGCCCGACCCCGAGCCCGAAGCCGTCGACTGGCTGCGCCGCTCGGCCGAGGCGCTCGGCATCGAGTGGGCGCCGGAGGCGACGGTTTCGGAGTTCCTGTCCAAGCTGGACCCGGGGCAGCCGGCGTCGATGGCGCTCTACGCCGACACGACCCGGCTGCTGCGTGGGGCGGGCTACACCGCGTTCGACGGCGAACTGCCCGCACTGACGACGCACGCGGGCATCGGCGGCGCGTACGCGCACGTCACGGCGCCGATCCGGCGGCTGGTCGACCGGTTCGCCACGGAGATCTGCCTCGCCGTCTCGGCCGGCCGCGAGGTGCCGGCCTGGGTGCGGGCGGCGCTGGCCGACGTGCCGGAGCGGATGAGCGCGTCGGACACCCTCGCCGCGAAGGTCGAGCGGGCGTGCATCGACCAGGTCGAGGCGTGGGTGCTCGCCGAGCACGTCGGCGGCGAGTTCAGCGCGGTGGTGCTGCGGGCGGACGAGAACAAGGCGGAGATCCTGGTCGAGGACCCGACGGTGATGGCGAAGTGCGCGGGGGAGAAGCTGACCGCGGGCGAGCGGATCGGGGTCCGGCTGACCGCGGTCGACGTCGAGAAGCGAAAGGTGTCGTTCGAGCGCGCATGACGTACCTGGTCGACGACCTCGGGGAGCCGGTGCCGTTGGGTGGTCCGGCTTCGCGGGTCGTCTCGCTGGTTCCGTCGCTGACCGAAGCGGTCGAGGTGAGCGCGCCGGGCCGCCTCGCCGGCGCCACGGACTACTGCACGCATCCGTCCACTTTGGATGTCCAGCGCGTCGGCGGGTCGAAGTACCCGGACGTCGACCGGATCGTCGAGCTGGCCCCCGATCTGGTGCTGGCCAACTCGGAGGAGAACCGCCCGGAGGACGTGGCTCACCTGCGCGCCAACGGAATCCCCGTCTGGGTGATGGCCGCGGCCGCGTCCGTGCCGGCCGCGCTGGGCTCCCTGCGGCGCATCCTGACGCAGGCATACGAACTGGACGAGCCGGATTGGCTGGTCGAGGCCGAAGAGCTCTGGCGAGCGGTGCGGCCGGTGCGGTTCCACGCGGTGGTGCCGGTGTGGCGCAAGCCCTGGGTCGTCCTGGGCCGCGACACGTTCGCGGGTGACGTCCTGCGCCGCGTCGGCGTGGCCAACGTCTACGCCCAGGACGCCGAGCGCTACCCGCGTCCGGACGTCGAGGAGCTGCGCGCCCACCTGCGCGCGGACGCGGACCTGCTGGTGCTGCCGGACGAGCCGTACGCGTTCACCGAGGACGACGGGCCGGACCACTTCCCGGACGCGCGGTACGTCCTGGTCTCCGGCCGGCACCTCACCTGGTACGGCCCGTCGCTGGTCGAGGCCCACGCCGCGCTGACGGAGGTGCTGGCCGGGCGGTGAAGTCGAAGCCGCCCGCCGGCGCGGCACGGACGCTGTCGGCGACCTCGGCGGGGCGGACCGTCCAGCGGTAGTCCGTGCCGTCGACCGTGATCGGCCGGGAACCCCTGCGGGACAGGGTCATCCGGACTCCCGAGCGTCCAGGCCGCGCAGCCACGCTCCGAGGCGGTCGAAGTGCTCCTGGGTCAACCCGGTGTGCGCGTCGACCGGGATCAGCTCGGTCGGCAACCCCCGCCGGCGGTCGAGGAACGCGGTGCGGGCGGCCGGGAACAAGTCGAAGTCGTCGTCGAACCAGGCCAGCGGGCGGCCCGCGGCGAAGCGGGCCACCGGGCCGAACTTCCACGACGCCGCCGGCGCGGGGAACTCGATCACCGCCAGCGGCGGCAGCCCGATCGCCGGGCCCACCTGGACGTTCGCCCGGTGTTCCCAGCTGCTCGCCCAGGTCAGTTCGGCGTTCGCGGGGCGGGCCAGGGCGAGCAGCGTGGGGCCGTGGGCCGGGTTCAGCCAGAGCCGCAGCCGCTTGCGGCTCCAGCGGGAGAGCCGCAGCGGGTGCTCGACGTAGCCGGCGGGCTTCGCGTGGCGCGGGGCCGCCCACGGGCTCAGCGGGCCGTCCACGTCGAGCAGGATCAGCGGTCTCATCGTGCTTACAGTGTCAGGCCGGTCAAGACCGTCACCCGCTCCTCGGTGAAGTCCGCCATCGCCGCTGCCGGGCCCTCGCGGCCCACGCCGGAATCCTTCACCCCTCCGTAGGGCATCTGGTCCGCCCGGAAGCTCGGGACGTCGCCGACGATCACGCCGCCCACCTTCAACGCCGCCGACACCTCGAACGCCGTCGGGAGGTCGCGGGTGAACACGCCCGCCTGCAGCCCGAAGCGGGACGCGTTGATCCGCGAAACCCCGTCCGCCACCGAGGACACCCGGACCAGCGAGACCACCGGCCCGAAGACCTCCTCGGCCAGCACCGACGCCTCCTCCGGGACGTCCGCCAGCACCGTCGGCTCCACCGTCGCGCCCGATCGGCCGCCGCCGGTCAGCACGCGGCCGCCCGCGGCGACCGCTTCGGAGATCCACGAGGAAACCCGGGAAGCGGCGTCGAGGTTGATCAGCGGGCCGACGTCGACGCCCTCCTCACGGGGGTCCCCGGTCCGCAGCGCGTGGACCTGCGAAAGCACTTTCTCCGCCAACGCGTCGTAAACGGAATCGTGCGCGTACACCCGCTGCACCGAGATGCACGACTGTCCAGCCTGGTACATCGCGAACGTCGCGATCCGCTGCGCCGCGAAGTCCAGGTCGGTCCAATCAGGACAGACGAGGACCGCGCCGTTGCCACCCAGCTCGAGGGCCACGTGCTTGCGCGGCACGCGGTCGCGGATCGCCCAGCCCACCGGGACCGAGCCGGTGAACGACACCACCGGCAGCCGCGGGTCCTCGACCAGCCGCGACGACGTTTCGTTGGCCACCGGCAGGATCGACCACGATCCCGCCGGAAGGTCCGTCCCGGCCAGGATTTCGCCGAGCAGCAACGCCGTCAGCGGGGTGGCGGGCGCGGGCTTGAGCACGATCGGCGCGCCCACCGCGATCGCCGGCGCCACCTTGTGCGCCACCAGGTTCAGCGGGAAGTTGAACGGCGTGATGCCCAGCACCGGTCCCCGCGGCACGCGCCGGACCAGCGCCAGCCGGCCGGTGCCGCCCGGGTCGGTGTCGAGCCGCTGCAGCTCGCCCGAGAAGCGGCGGGCTTCCTCGGCGGCCCAGCGGAACGTCGACACCGCGCGCCCGACCTCGCCGCGGGCCCACTTCAGCGGCTTGCCCGACTCCGCCGTGATCACCGACGCGATCTCTTCGGACCGTTCACCCAAGGACCGGGACACGTGGTCCAGCGCCCCGGCGCGGACGTGCGCGGGCAACGTCGCGAACTCGTCGGCGACGTCGGCCGCGGCCTGCACCGCGGCCTCGACGTCCGCGGGCGACGGAACGAAGTGCGATCCGGCCTCGGAACCGTCGTAGGGGTGACGGACGAGCGCCGTCGAGCCGCCGGCCACCGGCTTGCCGGCGACCCAGAACGGGAAAGTCATGCGCGGGCCTCCGTGCGGACGGCGTGCTCGAGAACGGCCAGACCCTCGTCGAGCAGGTCGTCGGCCAGAGACAGCGGGGGCAGCAGCCGGACGACGTTGCCGTAGGTGCCGCAGGTCAGCACGACGACACCGGCGCGGTGGCAGGCGGCCGCGACGCGCTTGGTGAGGCCGGCGTCCGGCTCGGTGGTCCCGGCGCGGACGAACTCCGCGGCCAGCATCGCGCCGCGGCCGCGGATGTCGCCGATGACGCCGGTCTCGGCGGCCAGCGCCCGCAGCCGGGGCCGCACGACGTTCTCGATGCGCTTGGCCGACTCCACCAGGTTCTCGGCCTTCATGGTTTCGATCGAGCCGAGCGCCGCGGCGCAGGCGATCGGGTTGCCGCCATACGTGCCGCCGAGGCCGCCCGGCGGGACGGCGTCGAGCAGTTCGGCGCGCCCGGTGACGGCGGACAGCGGCAGGCCGCCCGCGATGCCCTTGGCCGTCGCGATCAGGTCCGGCACCACGTCCTCGTCGGTGGAGGCGAACCAGGAACCGGTGCGGCAGAAGCCCGTCTGGACCTCGTCGGCGACGTACACGACGCCGTTTTCGCGGCACCAGGCCGCGATCGCGGGCAGGAAGCCGCGCGCCGGCTCGATGAAGCCGCCTTCGCCCTGGATCGGCTCCACCACCACCGCGGCCACCTGGTCGCCGCCGAGCTGCTTCTCGATCCGGTCGATGGCCAGTGCGGCCGCCTCGGGGCCGGACAGCCCGTCGCGGAACGGGTACGAGCCCGGCACGCGGTAGATCTCCGGCGCGAACGGCCCGAAACCGTGCTTGTAGGGCACGGACTTCGCGGTCATGCCCATCGTGAGGTTGGTGCGGCCGTGGTAGGCGTGGTCGAACACGACGACGGCCTGGCGCCCGGTCGCCACGCGGGCGATCTTCACCGCGTTCTCGACCGCTTCGGCGCCCGAGTTGAACAACACCGACTTCTTCGCGTGGTCGCCCGGCGTCAGCTCGGCCAGCGCTTCGCAGACCTCGACGTAGCCCTCGTACGGCGTGACCATGAAGCAGGTGTGGGTGAACAGGGCCGCCTGCTTGCGGACGCCGTCCACCACAGCGCGCACGGAATGCCCGACGTTGGTCACCGCGATGCCGGAGCCGAAGTCGATCAGCACGTTGCCGTCGGCGTCGGTGAGGAGTCCGCCGTCGGCGGAGGTGACGTAGACGGGCAGCACCGAGCTGACCCCGGCGGCGACGGCGTCGATGCGCCGCTCCTGCAGCTTGCGGGAGAGGGGACCGGGGATTTCGGTGTGCAGCCTGCGCTGCCGGGGTGCCGGGGCCTGCGCCTCGGCGGTGGTGCTTGCGGTCACGGCGTGCTCCTGCGGACGCGGTCGGGTGGACGTCCTCAGGATGAGCGGGGCCACGGTCGCCCGTCAGCTGGCCGTTCTGTCCAGAACAGCGCGTAGAGTTGGCCGTTATGGCACTGACGCTGCGGGCACTGGCCGCCGACCGTGCGCTCGGGCTGCGGGTGCTGACCGGTGAAGCCGTCTTGGACCGGCCGATCGGCTGGGTGCACCCCACGGAGCTGACCGACCCGCAGGCGTTCCTCGAAGGCGGCGAGCTGCTGCTCACCACGGGGCTGGCGCTGGACGACGAGACGTCACCGGGTTACGTGCGAAGGCTGGTCGACGCCGGCGTCGCGGGTCTCGGCTTCGGCGTCGGGCTGAGCCACGACGAAGTCCCGCGCGCGCTGGTCGCGACGGCCGCCGAGGCCGGGCTGCCGGTGCTGGAGGTGCCCCGGAAGACGCCGTTCATCGCGATCACGCGTGCGGTGTCGCGGGCCGTGGCGGCGGACGAGTACGCCACGACGGTCCGCATCGGCCGGGCCCAGCAGGAACTGACCCGCACGGCGGTCGGCACGGGTGGTCCGGCGGGGGTCCTGCGCAAGCTGGCCAAGCTGGTCGACGGCTGGGTGCTGCTGTTCGAACGCGCCACGGTGATCGAAGCCGCTCCGGCGAGCGCGCGTGCGTACGGCGCTTCGCTGCGTGAGGAGCTGGAGCGGCTTCGCACCGGCACCCGGGTGGTGTCGCCGAACGAGGACGAGGTGGTGCTGCAGACCCTGGACACCGGCGCGCGCCGGGTGCTCGCGGTGGGGACCGAGGCGCCACTCGACACGGCGGGGCGGCACATCGTCAACACCGCGGTGTCGGTGCTTTCCCTGGCGCTCGAACAGGATCGCGCTCAGGCGGCGGCCCGGCAGGCGCTGCGGTCCGGGTTGCTGGAGCTGCTGTCCGGCGGCCAGGCCGAACTGGCGTTGCGGGTGCTGGAGACCACGGGTGGTGAGCCGCCGCGGGCGCCTTGGTCGGTGCTGGTCTTCCTCGGGCCGCCCGCCGCCCGGCGCAAGCTGCTCGAAGCGCTGGAGGGGGAGGTGTTCGCGGCGCGCTCGGGCTCGGCGGTGGCCGTCTTCGGCGCCGGCACGGTGGTCGACACAGTGGCCGAGGCGGCGCTGCGGATCGGCGGCCTGCACGGCGGGGTGGCCGGGCCGGTGTCCGCGGACGGGTTCGCGGCCGGGCTGGAGCAAGCGGAGCTGGCGGCCCGCGCCGCGGAGGCCGAGGGCAAGATCCTCATCTCGGCGGCCGAGCACACCGGACGTGGCCTGCTGTCGCTCATCGACCCGGTGGTGGCGCGGGCGTTCGCCCACGGCTTGCTGGCCCCGCTGCGCCGCCACGACGAGACGGGCCGCGGCGACCTGGCCGAGTCGCTGCGCTGCTGGCTGGAGCACCACGGCCACTGGGACGTGGCGGCCGCGCGCCTCGGCGTCCACCGGCACACGCTGCGGAACCGGATCACCAAGGCCCGGGAACTGCTCGGCCGCGACCTGGACTCCCCGGGCGTCCGCGCGGAACTCTGGGTCGCGCTGCAGGCCGAGGGCGGCACTTTCACGTGAAAGCTCCGCCCCCAAGACGTAGCTTTCACGTGAAAGCTACGTCTCCGGCTGTGCGAGGAGGGGACTGAGGGCGGCACTTTCACGTGAAA
>NZ_JBEZYB010000149.1:0-10262 GCF_040638285.1 Amycolatopsis sp. NPDC026612 | reverse complement strand
CGCAAGTCCGTGGCCGCGTCCAGGCCGTTGCGCAGCTCCACCGCCGTCAGCGAATCGAAACCCAGCTCCTGGAACGTCTTGTCCGCGTCGAACACCGTGCCCGTGGCGTGGCCGAGCACGGCCGCGATCCGGCCGCCGATCATCTCGGCCACGGCCTCGGCCTGCTCGGCAGGGGTCAGCGCGGCCAGCCGCCGGGTCAGGTCGGCCGCGGCGGGCGCGTCGGCGCGGGAGACCCGGCGACGGACGCTGCCGGCGAGGTCCCGCAGGACGCCGGGCAGCACCGCCCGTTCGCGCAGCGCGGCCACGTCCAGTCCGGTCGCCACGATCCGGCCGTCGACGGTCAGGGCCGCGTCCAGCAGGGCCAGCGCCCGGTCGGCGGGCAGCGGTGGCACCCCGGCGCGGGCCATCCGGCCCCGATCGGCTTCCGACAGCTCGCCCACCAGACCATCGGCCAGCGCCCACGGCCCCCACGCCACCGACAACGTCGGACGCCCCTCGGCCGTCCGCACTTCGGCCAGCGCATCCAGGAACGAATTCGCCGCAGCGTAATTGCCCTGCCCGGCGGTGCCGAGCACGCCGGCCACCGAGGAAAACAGCACCAACCGGGTGTCCGGGTGCCGCTCCAAAGCCCGGTGCAGGTGCCAGGCGGCGTCCACCTTCGGGGCGAACACGGCGTCGAGCGAATCCGGCGTCAGCGAGCCGACCACCCCGTCGGCCAGCACACCGGCCGCGTGGATCACCAGGCCGAGACCGTGTTCCACGGCCACGGCGTCGACCAGCGCCGACACCGATCCGGCGTCGGTGACATCGCAAGCTCGCGCCTCGACCCGCTCGTCCAGCTCGGACAGCCAGTCCGCGGTGCCCCGGCGGCTGGCCAGCACCACACGCTCGGCCCCCAGCTCCAGGAGGTGCTTGGTCAGCACGCGTCCCACGCCGCCGGTGCCGCCGGTGATCAGCACGGTTCCGGCACAGGTCCAGGAGCCGGCCGCGGTGGCCCGGTGCAGCCGGGGAGCCAGCACGGCGTCGCCGGTCACGCGAAGCTCGGGCTCGCCGCAGGTCAGGGCTTCGATGAGGAGTTCCGCGCCCGGTGTGCCGCCCAGGTCGAGCAGGGCGAACCGGTCGGGGTTCTCGGCGAGCGCGCTGCGGACCAGGCCCCAGGCGGCCGCGGTCCGCACGCCGGCTTGCCGGGTCAGCAGTACGAGCCGCGAACCGGCGAAGGCCTCCTCGGCCAGCCAGCGCTGGACCAAGTCCAGCACCTCGGCGGTCAGGGTGTGCACGCCGGCGGGCACGTCACCCGCCGGCGGCGCGACCTCGGCCAACACGACCCGGGGCACGTCGGTGCCGGCCAGTGCGGCCAGGTCGGGCGCGGTCTGCACGGGCAGTCCCGCATCGAGCAGGAGGCCGGCGACGTCCTCGGCGCCGACGACCGCGATGCGGGACAGGCCGGTCCGGGAGGTGGCCGTGACCGGTGTCCAGCCGACGTCGTACAGGCCCTCCCGGCGCACGGCGACCGGTGCGGTGCCGGCCGAGCGCAGGGTCAGCGAGCCCACGGTCACCACCGGCACGCCGTCGTGGTCGGTGGCGGCGAGGGCGATGGTGTCCTCGCCCGAGCGGGTCAGCCGGACCCGCAGCCGGGTGGCGCCGGTGGCGTGCAGCTCGACGTCGTGCCAGGCGAACGGCACGACCGCCCCGCCGGGCTCTCCGGAACGCAGGTAGCGGATGCCGTGCAGGGCGGCGTCCAGCAGGGCCGGGTGCACGCCGAAGCCGTCGGCCTCCGCGTCCAGCGCGACCTCGGCGAACCACTCGTTCCCCGTGCCCTTCCAGACCGACTCGACGCCGCGGAACCGGGGCCCGTAGACCAGGCCCAGCGCTTCGAGTTCGGCGTAGAAGGTGTCGATGTCGACCGGGGTCGCCGCCGGGGGCCAGGTTTCCAGGCCGGTGGTCCCGGTCGCGGCGACGCCGGGCCGGAGGGTGCCGGTGGCGTGCTGGACCCAGTCGTGCCCGGAGCCGGACCGGGAGTAGATCATGAGGCCGCGGGTGCCGTCGGCCTGTTCGGCCGCCACCCGCACCTGGACCTGGACCGGCTCGCGGGCCGGCAGGACCAGCGGCGCGAGCAGGGTCAGCTCGCCCAGCCGGGCGCAGCCGGCCTCGTCGCCGGCCCGGATGGCCAGCTCGACGAACCCGGTGCCCGGGAACAACACCTGACCGTTGACGACGTGCTCGGCCAGCCACGGGTGCGTGCGCAGGGACAGGGAGCCGGTGAGCACCACCCCGGAGGCGTCGGCCATGGCGACCGCGGCACTCAGCAGCGGGTGCCCGGTCGCGGCCAGGCCGAACCCGGTCGCGTCCCCGGCGTTGGCCCGCGCCTTCGGCCAGAACACCTGGTGCTGGAAGGGGTAGGTGGGCAGGTCGACCCGCCGCGGCTTGAGCGGCGCGAAGAAAGCGTCCCAATCGATGGCGGCACCCTGGATGTACAGCAGCGACAACGCCCGGACGAGGGACTCCTCCTCGGGCTTGTCCTTGCGCAGGGCCGGAATCCCGGTGACCCCGGCCAGCTCGGCCACGTGGGTGGTGAGGGTGGCGTCGGGGCCCAGCTCCAGGAACGTGCGGACGCCTTCGCCGTGGAGACTGGTCAGGCCGTCGGCGAATCGGACCGTGTCGCGGACGTGCCGGACCCAGTAGTCGATGCTGCCCTGATCACTAATTCTACCGGTGACGTTGGAGACCACCGGAATCGTGGGCTCATGGAACGTGATCCCATCCAGCGCGCGAGCGAATTCCGCCAGCATGGGCTCCATCAGGCTGGAGTGGAACGCATGGGACACCGGCAGCCGCTTGGCCCGCTCCGCCTCGATCCCGCTGATCGCCTCTTCCGTGCCGGACAGCACCACCGCGTTCGGACCATTGACCGCCGCAATGGACACCTCGGGCCAGCGCCGTGCTTGTTCCTCGGTGGCCCGCACCGCCAACATCGCCCCACCCGCCGGCAGCGCCTGCATCAACCGGCCACGAGCCGCCACCAGAGAACACGCATCCGCCAAGGACAACACACCCGCCACGTGGGCAGCCGTGATCTCGCCGATGGAATGACCGGCCACGTAATCGGGTTTGATGCCCCAGGACTCGGCCAGCCGGAACAACGCCACCTCGACCGCGAACAACGCCGGCTGGGTGTATTCCGTCCGGTCCAGGCCCTCCCCGGACCACATCACCTCGCGTAGATTCTCGATCCCCAGCTCGGCCAGCACTTCGTCGAAAGCCTGAGCAAACACCGGATAACGGGCATGAAGCTCCCGGCCCATCCCCGCACGCTGCGCGCCCTGCCCGGAGAACAAAACCGCCAGCTTGCCCCGCACCCGGGTACCGGACAGAACCTCCCCGTTCCGCAGGGAAGACAACGCGGTTTCGGTGTCGGAAGCCAGCACCACCGCCCGGTGCTCGAAGGCGGAGCGCGTCCGGGCCAGCGACCAGGCCACGTCCACCGCCGCCTCACCGACGGCCCGCCCCGGCAAGGCCGCGGCCTGCGCCGTCAGGGCGTCCGGAGACTTGGCCGACAGCACCCACGGCACCAGCACATCTTCCGTACTGGCTTCGACGACCGGAGCAGGCTGGGCCGGCTGCTCGAGGATGGTGTGAGCATTGGTGCCGCTGATCCCGAAGGAGGACACCGCGGCCCGGCGCGGACGGTCTTGTGCCGGCCAGTCCCGTGGCTCGGTCAGCAGGCTGACCGCACCCGACTCCCAGTCCACATGCGACGAAGGCGCATCCACGTGCAACGTCTGCGGCAGCACACCGTGCCGCATCGCCATGACCATCTTGATGATCCCCGCGACACCGGCCGCCGCCTGCGTGTGCCCGATGTTCGACTTCACCGAACCCAGCCACAACGGCGTCTCCCGCTCCTGGCCGTAGGTCGCCAACAGCGCCTGAGCCTCGATCGGGTCACCCAGCTTCGTACCCGTCCCGTGCCCCTCCACCACATCGACGTCCGAAGTGGACAGACCAGCCGACGCCAACGCCTGCCGGATCACCCGCTGCTGCGACGGACCATTCGGCGCCGTCAAACCGTTCGAGGCACCATCCTGGTTCACCGCGGAACCGCGGACGACTGCCAGCACCTCGTGGCCGTTGCGGCGCGCGTCGGAAAGCCGTTCCACGACCAACATGCCGACGCCCTCGGCCCAGCCGGTGCCGTCGGCCCCGTCGGCGTAGGCCTTGCACCGGCCGTCGACGGCCAGACCGCCCTGCCGGGAGAACTCCACGAACAACGAAGGGCTGGACAGGATGGTGGCACCGCCGGTGAGCGCGAGCGAGCACTCGCCGCTGCGCAGTGCCTGGGCCGCCCAGTGCAGCGCGACCAGGGACGACGAACACGCGGTGTCCACCGTGACGGCCGGACCTTCCAGGCCCAGTGTGTAGGCCAGCCGGCCGGACATCACACTCGGCGTGTTGCCGGTCAGCGTCAGGCCTTCAGCCTCGGCCGAGCCGGCCGACAACGCGGAGTACCCGCTGGAGGACGCGCCGATGAAGACACCGGCGGGGCTGCCGCGCAGCGTCGCCGGGTCGATCCCGGACCGTTCCAGTGCCTCCCAAGCGGTCTCCAGCAACTGGCGCTGCTGGGGATCCATGGCCAGCGCCTCGCGCGGGGCGATGCCGAAGAACTCGGCGTCGAACCCGGCCACGTCGGTGAGGAAGCCGCCGCGGTGCGTGTCGCTGTGGCCGGGGCCGCCGCCGGTCAGCGTGGCCAAGTCCCAGCCGCGATCCTCGGGGAACTCGGCGATGGCGTCGCCGCCGGAGGCGACCAGCTGCCAGAGGTCTTCGGGCGAGCGGACGCCGTGGGGGAAGCGGCAGGCCATGCCGACGATGACGATCGGGTCGTCGTCGTGCACGATCGTGCCCGGCACCGCCGCGGTCGCCTCGACCTGCGGGTCGAGTTGCTCCAGCAGGTGCGTGGCGAGCTGCTCGGGAGTCGGGTGGTCGAACACCAGCGTCGAAGACAGCCGCAAGCCGGTGGCCTGGCCGAGCCGGTTGCGCAACTCCACCGCGGTCAGCGAGTCGAAGCCCAGTTCGCGGAACTCCCGTTCGGAACCGACCTCCGACGCCTCGGCGTGGCCCAGCACCAATGCGGCCTGCGCACCGACCAACGCCAAGACCCGTTCCCGCTGCTGCACCGGCGTCAAAACCGCCAGTTCCGCTGCGAAGCCATTCTCGCCCGCGCCGGGCGCAGTGGCAGCCGACCGGCGGACCGGCCGTGCCGGACCGGCCAACGTCCGCAGCATGGCCGGCACCTCGGCCCGGGCCCGCAGCGCGGCGGCGTCGAAGCCGGTGGCCACGACGTGCGCCGCGTCCGTGGCGATGGCGGCGTCGAACAGGGCCAGGCCATCGGCGTGGCTCAGGGGCGGGAACCCGGTGCGTCGCATCCGGGCGACGTCCTGTTCGGACAGGGAAGCGGTCATGCCGCCGGTGGGCTCCCAGCCTCCCCAGGCGATCGACAGCCCGGGCCGGCCTTCGGTCCGGCGTTGCTCCATCAGCGCGTCCAGGAAGGTGTTGCCGGCGGCGTAGTTGGCTTGGCCCGCCGTGCCGAGTACCCCGGCGATGGAGGAGAACACCACCAGCGGGGCGTCCGGCACGGCCCGGTGCAGGTTCCAGGCGGCGTCGACCTTGGCCGCCAGGACCCGGTCCAGCCGTTCGGGGGTCATCGACTCCACGAGACCGTCGTCCAGCACCCCGGCCGAGTGCACGACCGCGGACAGCGGAGCCAGGTCGTCGACCAGCGCCGTCGTCGCGGTGGCGTCGGTGAGGTCGCAGGCCCGGACCTCGACCCGCGCCCCGCCCGACTCGAGCTCGGCCACCAGTTCGCCGATGCCTTCGGCGGCCGGACCACGACGGCTGGTCAGCACCAGATGCCCGAAACCCCGCTCGACCAGGTGCCGGGCCACCAACCGGCCCAAGCCACCTGTTCCGCCGGTGATCACCACCGGGCGGGTGTGGTCCCACACCTGCGGGATGGTCAGCACGATCTTGCCCACGTGCTTGGCCTGACTCATCCACCGCATCGCCTCCGGCGCCCGCCGGACGTCGAAGGTGCGGGCGGGCAGGGCCTGCACGATCCCGTCGTCGACGAGGGTCAGGAGCTGGCGCAGCAGCTCCTGCGTGCGGTCGGGCCCGGCTTCCACGATGTCGAAGGCGCGGTAGCCGGGCACCTCGGTGCGGATGTCGGTCTTGCCCATCTCGGCGAACCGGCCGCCGTCGGCGAGCAGCCGCAGCGAGGCGTCAGTGAACTCGCCGGCCAGCGAGTTCAGCACCACGTCCATGCCGTGATCGCCGGACACCGCGCGGAATTGCTCCTCGAAGTCGAGGGTCCGCGACGACGCGATGTGGTCGTCGGCGATCCCGAACTCCCGTAGCACCGGCCATTTCGGCTCGCTGGCGGTCGCGAAGACCTCCGCGCCCAGCCACTGCGCGACCTGGATCGCCGCCATGCCGACACCACCGGCACCGGCGTGGATCAGCACGCGCTCGCCGGCGCGGAGGCCGGCGATGTCCTGAAGGCCGTACAGGGCGGTCAGGTAGGCCACCGGAGCACCGGCGGCGTCCACATCGGACCAGCGGGCCGGCACCGGGGCGAGGAACCGCTCGTCGACGACGGCGAACGGGCCGAAGCTGCCGCCGATCCGGCCCATCACGCGGTCACCGACCCGTAGGTCGCTCGCCTCGGGCCCGAGCTCGGTGACCACGCCCATCGCCTCGGCGCCGAGCAGGCCGGCGTCGCCCGGGTACATGCCCAAAGCGTTGAGCACGTCCCGGAAGTTGAGCCCGGCCGCGCGCACCGCGACCCGGACTTGACGGCCCGTCAGCTCGGCTTCCGCCGCGTCGCAGGGTTCCAGCGCGAGGCCGTCGAGGCTGCCTTGCGCGACCATGCCGAGCCGCCAGCTCGCGCTGTCCGCCGGCACCGCCAAGGCCGGCCGCACGGCGGTCAGGCCGCCGGTCAGCACGGCACCGTCACGCAGCCGCACCTCGCGCTCGCCGCCGGCCAGCGCATCGACCAGCAACGCACCGTCCAGCTCGCCCGCCGGGTCTAGGTCCAGCAACCCGAACCGGTCCGGGTGCTCCGAACGCGCGCTGCGGACCAGGCCGAGCACCGGCGCGGTCACCACATCGGCACCGCGGGTCAGCACGACCAGCCGCGAACCGGCGAACGCGTCTTCGGCCAGCCACTGCTGGACCAGGTCCAGCACCGTGCGGCTCGCCGCGTGCGCCCCGGCCACCACGTCTGCGGCTTCCGGCGCCCGGGCCAGGACGATCCGCGGAACCTCCTGGTCGGCCAGCGAAGCCAGGTCGTCCACCGTGACGACGTCCAGTCCGGCGTGCCGCAAGGCGGCGGCGACGTCCTCGGCACCGAGCACGGCCACCCGGGACAACCCGGTCCGTGCCGTCCCGGTCGACGGGCTCCACCGCATCTCGAACAAGCCGTCCACCGAGGCCGCCGAAGGCTCGGCGGCCCGCAGCGTCAACCCGCCGACGCTGAGCACCGGCGCACCCGCCGGGTCCACCGCTGACAACGTCACCGTGTCGTCGCCCGTGCGCAGCAGGCGCACCCGCAGCGCGGTGGCGCCAGTGGCGTGCAGAGTCACGTCCTGCCAGGCGAACGGCAGCACCGGACCCCGGCCGGTGCCTCCGACGCCGGTGAACCCGATGGCGTGCAACGCCGAGTCCAGCAACGCCGGGTGCAGGCCGAACCCGGTGGCCGCGTCGTCCAGGGCGACCTCGGCGAACCACTCGCCGTCGCCGCCCTGCCAGACGCCGGTGAGGCCCTGGAACCGGGGGCCGTAGTGCAGGCCGAGCCGGGCCAGGCCGGCGTAGAAGTCCTCGGTACCGGCGGGCTGCGCGCCCGGCGGCGGCCAGGTGGTCAAGCCGGCGGGGTCGGCCTCGGCCGCGTCGCCGCTGACCAGGCCGGTGGCGTGCTGGGTCCAGTCGCCGCCCTCGGCGCGGGAGTGCACGCCGAGCGCGCGGCGGCCCTGGGCGTCCGGCTCGCCGACGCGGACCTGCACCTGCACCGCACCCTGGGCGGGCAGGACCAGCGGTGCCAGCAGGGTCAGCTCGTCGACCCGGCCGCAGCCCACCTCGTCCCCGGCCCGCACCGCCAGCTCGACGAACCCGGTGCCCGGGAACAGGATCCGGTCGCCGACCACGTGGTCGGACAACCACGGGTGGGAGTGCAGCGACAGGCGTCCGGTGAGGAGGACGTCTTCGGAGCCGGCCACGGCGAGGATCGCGCCGAGCAGCGGGTGCCCGGTGACTTCCTGGCCGAGGCCGGACGCGTCCCCGGCCACCGCCCGGGTGGCGGGCCAGTAGGTGCGGTGTCGGAAGGCGTAGGTGGGCAGGATGGCCCGGCGCGGCTGGAGCGGGGCGAAGAAGGCGTCCCAGTCGACGTCGATGCCTTGGACGTGGAGGGCACCCAGGGCCCGGAGCAGGGTTTCGGGTTCGGGCTTGTCCTTGCGCAGCGCCGGAATTCCGGTGGCCTCGGCCAGGTCGGCGGTGTGCGTGGTCAGGGTGGCGTCCGGGCCCAGCTCCAGGAACGTGCGGACGCCTTCGCCGTGGAGACTGGTCAGGCCGTCGGCGAATCGGACCGTGTCGCGGACGTGCCGGACCCAGTAGTCGATGCTGCCTTGATCGCTGAACCCACCGGTGACGTTGGAGACCACCGGGATGGTGGGTTCGTGGAACGTGATGCCGTCCAGCGCTCGGGCGAACTCGGCCAGCATGGGCTCCATCAGGCGGGAGTGGAACGCGTGGCTGACCGGTAGCCGCTTGGCGCGGTCCGCCTCGATCCGGTCGATCGCCTCCTCGGCGCCCGACAGCACCACCGCGTTCGGGCCGTTGACCGCGGCGATGGACACCTCGGGCCAGCGCCGTGCTCGTTCCTCGGTGGCCTGGACCGCGAGCATCGCCCCACCCGAGGGCAGGGCCTGCATCAACCGGCCGCGTGCCTCGACGAGCGCGCACGCGTCGGCCAGCGACAGCACGCCCGACACGTGCGCCGCGGTGATCTCGCCGACGCTGTGCCCGGCCACGAAGTCCGGCTTGATGCCCCAGGACTCCATCAACCGGAACAAGGCGGTCTCCACCGCGAACAACGCAGGCTGGGTGTACTCGGTCCGGTCCAAACCGTCCCCGGACCACATCACCTCACGCAGATTCTCGATCTCCAGCTCGGCCAGGACCTCGTCGAGCGCCTCGGCGAACACCGGGTACCGGGCGTACAGCTCGCGGCCCATCCCGGCGCGCTGGGCACCCTGGCCGGAGAACAAGATCGCCAGCTTGCCCCCCACCCGGGCCCCGGACAGGACATCCCCATTTCGGAGGGAGGTCAACGCCGTCTCGGTGTCGGAAGCCAGCACCATCGCGCGGTGGTCGAAGGCCGTCCGCGTCGCGGCGAGGGACCAGCCGACGTCCACGGTGTCCTGGTCGCCGATCGTCTGGGCCAGGGTCCGGGCCTGGGCGTCCAGGGCTTCCGGGGTGCGACCGGACAGGACCCAGGGCACCAGCACGTCGTCCCGGACCACCTCCGGGGCGGCCGGAGCAGGCTCGGGAGCCTCGATGATCGTGTGCGCGTTCGTCCCGCTGATGCCGAACGACGAGATCCCGGCCCGGCGCGGACGACCGGCCTCGGGCCAGTCGCGCGCCTCGGTCAGCAGGCTCACCGCACCGGCGTCCCAGTCCACGTGCGAGGACGGCGCGTCCGAGTGCAGGGACCGCGGGAGCACGCCGTGCCGCATGGCCATGACCATCTTGATCACGCCGGCCACCCCGGCCGCGGCCTGGGTGTGCCCGATGTTCGACTTCAGCGAACCCAGCCACAGCGGGGCTTCGCGGTCCTGGCCGTAGGTGGCGAGCAGCGCCTGGGCCTCGATCGGGTCACCCAGCTTCGTGCCGGTACCGTGGCCCTCGACCACATCAATGTCCGATGTGGACAGACCGGCCGACGCCAGTGCCTGGCGGATCACCCGCTGCTGCGAGGGGCCGTTCGGTGCGGTCAGGCCGTTCGAGGCACCATCCTGGTTCACCGCGGAACCGCGGATGATCGCCAAGACTTCGTGGCCGTTGCGGCGGGCATCGGAGAGGCGCTCCAACACCAGCATCCCGGCACCCTCGGACCAACCGACACCGTCGGCGCCGTCACCGTAAGACTTGCACCGGCCGTCCTCCGACAGCCCCCGCTGCCGGGAAAACTGAATGAACGTGTTCGGCGTCGCCATGAC
>NZ_JBEZYB010000148.1:0-10314 GCF_040638285.1 Amycolatopsis sp. NPDC026612 | reverse complement strand
GGGAGGACCCGAGCCACGGCGACCTCGTGCTCAAGGCGTTCGAGCACCTCGTCGAGGGCGCGACCACTTTCACGTGAAAGTGCCGTTCAGGAAGTTAGCGAGCGGATGGACCGGATGGCTTCCGGGATCGCGTGGACCAGGCCCGACGCCGACGTCGGGGCGTTCTGGGCCGCGATCGCCCCGGCCAGCGCGTGCACGTGGGCCGCGGCGGCCGCCGCCAGCCAGGGGTCCAAACCGGCGGCCAAGAGGGCTCCGACCAGGCCGGACAGGACGTCACCCGAGCCCGCCGTCGCCAGCCACGCACCGCGCGGGGTGTTCACCGCGACCCGGCCGTCCGGGGCCGCGATCACCGTGCAGTGCCCCTTGAGCAGCACCACGGCGTCGTACTTCTTCGCCGCTTCACGCGCGGCCGCCACCCGGTCCGGCCCCGGCTTGCGGCCCATCAGACGTTCGTACTCGCCCGCGTGCGGGGTCAGGACCAGGGGCGTGTCCGGGTCGCGCGCGTCGAGGACGTCCGGGGACTTCGCGATGATCGTCGTCGCGTCGGCGTCCGCGCAGACCGGGACGCCCTGGCCGAGGACGTACCGCAGCACGTCCCGCCCGTCGGAGCCGGTGCCGATGCCCGGGCCGACCGCCCACGCCTGGACGCGCCCGGCGTCCGCGACCGTGCCCGTCGCGATGATCTCCGGCCACTGCGAGCGGACGACGTCGGCCGCGTGCCCCGCGTAGCGCACCAGGCCGGAGGTCGCGCGGACCGCCGAGCCCGCGGCGAGCACCGCCGCCCCGGGGTACGTCGCCGAGCCCGCCGCGATGCCGACGACCCCCTGGCTGTACTTGTCGTCCTCCGGGCCGGGGACCGGCCAGGCCGCCGCGACGTCCACGATGTCGAGCCGATGGAGCGAGGGATCGGTCAACTCGAGGCCGATGTCGACCAGCACCACTTCGCCGCACCACGACGGCGCCAGTGCGTGCACCGGCTTGAGGGCGCCGAACGTGACTGTGCGGGTGGCTTTGACCGCGGGACCGTCGACCGCGCCGGTGTCCGGGTCGACGCCGCTGGGCAGGTCGACCGCGACGATCGGCGCCTCCACCAAGTCGACGAGCCGCGCGGCGTCCGGCCGGAGCGAGCCACTGGCGGAGATGCCGACGATCCCGTCGACCACGACGTCGGCGCGGGCGATCCACTGTGGACCGTCCGCGGCGGACACCACCCGGCCCCCGGCGCGCTTCAGCGCGTTGAGCCCGGCCGGGTGTGCGCGATCGGGCTTGAGCAGGATCGCCGTCACCGCGACCCCGCGGCGGCGCAGGAACGCCCCGGCCCACAGCGCATCGCCGCCGTTGTCGCCCGAGCCGACGAGCAGCACGACCCGGCGGCCGGAAACGCCGCCGGTGTGGTCGCCGAGGAAGTCCGCGATCTGCACCGACAGGCCGAACGACGCTCGCCGCATCAGCTCGCCCTCGGGCGTGACGGCGAAGAGCCGCCCCTCCGCTTCGCGAATCCGTTCCGTGGTCCAGATTCCCTGCACGGCGGCGGCCTCCCTCTTACGCGGTGTTACTCCACGGTGACGGACTTCGCCAGGTTACGCGGCTTGTCGACGTCGTAGCCGCGGGCGCGGGCGATCTCCGCGGCCAGCACCTGCAGCGGCACCGTGGACACCAGCGGCTGCAGCAGCGTCGGCACCGCGGGGACCTCGATGAGCTCGTCGGCGAACGGCCGGACCGTTTCGTCGCCCTCTTCGGCGATGACGATCGTGCGAGCGCCGCGCGCCTGGATCTCGCTGATGTTCGACACCAGCTTCGAGTGCAGCACCGCGCGGCCCTTGGGCGACGGCATCACGACGACGACCGGCAGGCCCTCTTCGATCAGCGCGATCGGGCCGTGCTTGAGCTCGCCGGCGGCGAAGCCCTCGGCGTGCATGTACGCGAGTTCCTTCAGCTTCAGCGCGCCTTCCAGGGCGACCGGGAAGCCGACGTGGCGGCCGAGGAACAGGATCGCCTTCGAGTCGGCGATCCGGCGGCCGAGGTCCCGCACCTGGTCCACAGTGGACAGCACCTTCTGGACGGCCGCGGGCATGGCCTCGAGCTCGGCGAACTCGCGCGCGACCTCATCCGGGTACTTGGTGCCGCGGGCCTGCGCCAGCGCCAGGCCGACCAGGTAGTTGGCCGCGATCTGGGCGAGGAACGCCTTGGTCGAGGCGACCCCGATCTCGGGCCCGGCGTGGGTGTAGAGGACGGCGTCCGACTCGCGCGGGATCTGCGCACCGTTGGTGTTGCAGACGGCCAGGACACGCGCCTTCTGCTCGCGGGCGTGCCGGACGGCTTCGAGCGTGTCCGCCGTCTCACCGGACTGGCTCACCGCGACGACGAGCGTGTCGCGGTCGAGGACCGGGTCGCGGTAGCGGAACTCCGAGGCCAGCTCGACCTCGACCGGCAGGCGCGTCCAGTGCTCGATGGCGTACTTGGCGACCAGGCCGGAGTGGTAGGCCGACCCGCAGGCGACGACGAAGACCTTGTCGACGTCGCGGAGGTCCTGGTCGGAGATGCGCTGCTCGTCGAGGATGATCCGGCCGGACTCGAAGTGCCCGCGCAGCGTGTTGGCCAGCGCTTCGGGCTGCTCCTCGATCTCCTTGAGCATGAAGTACTCGTGGCCGCCCTTCTCGGCGGCGCTCAGGTCCCAGTCCACGGTGAACGGCTTCGCCTGGGCGGCGTCGCCGTGGAAGTCCAGGACGTCGTAGCCCTCGCGGGTGATGACGACGAGCTGGTCCTGGCCGAGCTCGACGGCCTCGCGGGTGTGCTCGATGAACGCGGCAACGTCGGAGGCGACGAAGTGCTCGCCCTCCCCGACCCCGACGACCAGCGGCGACGACCGGCGGGCGGCCACGATCGTGTCCGGGTGGTCGGCGTGCGTCACGACCAGCGTGAACGCGCCTTCGAGGCGGCGGCAGACGGCGGCGACACTGGCGGTGAAGTCGCCCTTGGTGTCACCTTCGGTGTAGGCGCGCGCGATGAGGTGCGCGGCGGTCTCGCTGTCGGTGTCGCTGGCCATCTCGACGCCGTCGGCTTCCAGCTCGGCACGGAGGGCGGCGAAGTTTTCGATGATGCCGTTGTGCACGACGGCGACGCGCTGCGAGGCGTCCCGGTGCGGGTGCGAGTTGCGGTCGATCGGCGCGCCGTGGGTCGCCCAGCGGGTGTGCCCCATGCCGGCGGTACCGCCGAAGTGCTCCCGGCCGACCTCGTCGAGCCGGGCCTCCAGGTTGGCCAGCCGGCCCGCCTTGCGCTCGACGGTCAGCGCACCGGCGCCGTCGAGCACCGCGACACCGGCCGAGTCGTAACCGCGGTACTCCATGCGCCGGAGCCCACCGAGGACGACCTCCAGAGCCGGGCGGTGCCCGACATATCCCACGATTCCACACACGCGCACCAGCCTAACGAGGGATATTCAGCCGGTTGACCGGGTCCGCGAACCGCCTCCGACCTGCAAAGACACCGGTTCGGTGGTTCAAACCAATACGGTCCGGCCGGCGGGCGCCGCGATCATTCCCGCGCCCGCACCCGGACGGCCGTCCCCGCGCGGGGACGGCCGAAACTGTCGGTGTCCGCCGGTAAAGTGGAAACCGGGGGCGCCCCCGGCGGGCGACCGGACGCCACCGCCGGGCACTGGAGGCCCGAGGTGGCCGGGTTGAGCGGCACACCGGGTTCGGCGGCACGCCGGGGCGGCGGACGAGCCGGGCGCGGGTGCGCACAGTAGGGTTCCGGCCATGGCCAGCAAGCCCAAGCAGCTGCTCGCGGAGTTGACGCACCCGGGTCCCCACGAGGTCCTGCGGGGCAATCTCGCCCTGGTCGGGCTGCCCGGCGTGGTGTTCACGCCGCGCGCCGGACTCGGACTGCCGGCGGTGGCCTTCGGGCACGGCTGGCTGCAACCGCCGGATCGGTACCGGCAGCTGCTGCGGCACCTCGCGAGCTGGGGCATCGTCGCCGCCGCGCCGGCGACGCAGCGCGGGCCGCTGCCCTCGCACCGGCTGCTCGCCGCCGACCTGCTGACCACCCTCGACGTCGTCACGACCGTCCGGCTCGGCCCGGACGGCATCAGCGTCGACCCGGCCAAGCTCGGCCTCGCCGGGCACTCGACCGGTGGCGGGTCCGCCGTCCTCGCCGCGGCACAGGACGCACGGGGCGAGAAGCCGCGGATCAAGGCCGTCGCCACGATCACGGCGGCCCAGACGCTCCCGCCCGCGACGGAGTCGGCGAAGGCGATCACCGTTCCCGGCCTGCACCTCGCCGCGGAGGGAGACCTGGTCGCCCCCGCTGTCGCGCACGCCGAAGCGATCGCCGGTGCCTGGGGTGGCGACGACGTCCAGCTGCGCTTCCTCGGCAAGGCGTCCCACCTGGGCGTCACCGAGGGCAGGCACTGGTCGCAGGTGTTCCTGCAGGGCAAGCCGCACCGCAAGACGCAGCAGCTCACGCGCGCGCTGTTCACGGCGTTCTTCCTGACCCACCTCACCGGCACCGACAAGTACCGGCCCCTGCTCGAGGCGGACGTCAAGCGCGCCCCCATCGAGCGGGAAGAAGAGCCCGCCCACTGACCGGAACGGGCCCGGCCGGAGCCGGGCCCGGGTCAGACCAGCCAGCTGGTGCTGGAGAAGTCGTCCTCGTCGTCGAGCGGACGCGCGTGCCGTCCACGCCGCGGCGGCTCGGGGGCCGCCGGTGGCGGTTCGGGCGCCGGTTCCGGGCGCGGCGGCACCGCCGCGGCGGGAGTCCCGTAGCTCGGCGTCGGGTAGTTCGTGTAGCCGGTGTCCGCCTCTTCCTCGTGGACGCCGAACTCCATCAGCGCCTCACGGGACTTGTCGGCCAGCGTCTTCTCCGTCGCCCAGCCGCCCGCGCTCTGCTTGCGCTTGTTGAGCTCGTCCATGTGCTCGGCGTACTTCTGCGCGGCGGCCAGCTCCTGCTGCATGCCCGCGCGGGCCTCCGCCTGGGCCTCCGCGACCCGGCGTTCGCGCAGCCCCCGCTGCTCGTCCTGCTCCCGCGCCGCGGCCTCCATCGTCGAGATCGCCGCGCGATACCGGTCTTCGGCGCTGCTCATCGGCCCTCCTCGGCCCTCGTCACCGGTCGTACCGGATCGAACGGTCACCCTCGTCGTCCAGCGAACCGCTGATCCGGCCCTTCGCGCCACTCGTTTCGAACACGCCGCCTTCGACGCGGTACTGGCTGGGTCCGCGCTGCTGGTCGCCGCCACCGCCCCCGCCACCGGGCGCGCCGCCCATGCCGCCCATCATCCCGGACATGCCGCTCATGCCCGGCGAGCTCGCGGCGGCGGCCTGGTGCAGGCCGGGGTCGACCGGAGTGGCGCCGAGGCCGCCGCCACCGCCGTCGGACATCGGCAGCGAAGTGTCGCTGCCCGTCTGGGCCCCCGGGTCGAGTGCCACGGCGCCGGCGAAGTCCGGCGTCGCGCCGCCGGTGACGGCGGAGCCGAAGTCGCTTGCGCCGGCCGTCGTCGTCGCGTCACCAGAGACGGCACCGGCACCGGCTGCGACGCCCGCACCCGCGTCGGCCGTCGCCACCGCGGGATCAGCCGCGCTTGCGCCGCCGCCGAGGTCGCCTTCGAAGCCGCCGGGCGCGGTGAACCCGCTGCCGCCCGAGGTCGCTTCGCTCCGCGTGAAGCCCGGGTCCGGGTGGGCCGGCGCCGGGTCGTTCGTCAGCGGGACTTCGGCCTTCGGGTCGTGCCGGGTGTCCGAGCCGGCGCCGGACGTGCCGGTGGTGCCGTCGGCACCCGGCTTGGCGTCCGCCTTGAGGTCGCCGGCCTTGGGGTCGTCCTTCTCGTCCAGGGTGTAGGCGGTCGGCTCGCCCTTGCCGTCGTCGACGGTCACGATCGTCGGGCCGTCCGGGCCCTCCGGCCGCTCCGCGGTGATCTTGAGGTTGCCGTCCTGAATGTGGATCTTGCCGTCCGCCCCCGGCTTGTAGGAGCCGTCGGCGGCGGGCTGGCCGTCCTTGACCGCCTGCTGGCTGCCCTGCGGGCCGAAGGACGCCTTGTCCGCACCGGCGGCGGCGTCCTTGCCGTCCGCGCCCTTGGCCTTGTCGTCGTCACCCCAGTCGAGGTGGTAGTCCTTCTTGTGGCCGTGGCCGTCGTCCACGGAGATGTCCTGCTTGCCCTCCTTGTCGGGCTCGGACATCGCGATCGTGTTGTCGCCCTTCTTGACCGACACCGTGTCGGTGTCGTCGGTGTCCTTGATGGCTTCGCCGGTCTTCGGGTCGATCGGGTACGGCTGGCCGGTCGCCGGGTCGACCTCCAGGGGCTTTCCGGTGATCGGGTTCTTGCCTTCGTCCGGCTTCGGCGTCTCGTCGGCTTTGGGCGTCTCGGCCTTCGGTGTCTCGGCCCCCGACGGCGTGGTGCTGCCACCACCGGTTCCCGTGTTGCCCGAGCCGGTGTTGCCGTTGCCCGTGTTCCCGGTATTTCCGGTGTTGCCCGTGTTCCCGCTGTTGCCGGTCTTGTCGCCGCCGCCTTCGTTCTTGGTCTCGGTCAGCTGGTTGCGATAGCCGTCCATGTACCGCGACAGCGCGCCGAACTGCTGGTCGATCGTGTCCTTGGCGGTCTTGCAGGAACCGTCGAACGCGTCGATCAGGCTCAGGTATTCCTTCCGGAACGCCCCGTCGCGCCAATAGCGGCAGACGTTCTGGCCGTAGGTGATGTTTTCGTCGTTGAAGCCGCAGTCGTCGTTCTGCAGGCGCTCGGCGAGGTTCGACGGGTTGTTGTTCTTCGCGTTGACCGCGTCGATCCAGCCGGCGACCTTCATGAAGTCGTCGAATTCCCGGGTGTCGCCGTTGGCGATCTTGAGGACGTCCTTGGCCATCGGGATGTCGGCCTCGGCGATCACCGGGCGGTGCAGTTGCAGGACCTCGTCGACCTTCTTCTTGACGGCGTCGAAGACGTGCTTCACCGTCTGCGGGATCAGCGTCGCCGCCCCGTCGATCTGCTGCGACAGCTCCTTGGCGTGCGGCTTGATCGTCTCGTCGTACTTGATCTCCGCCGCGTCGGCGCCCTTGCCCTTCCAGTCCCCGAAGAGGGTCCGGAGCTCGGTGTCGCTCTTGGCGAGCGTGTCCTCGACGACCTTGTGCGCCTTGCCGAGGTCGTCGGCGTCGGAGAGGAACTTCTGGAACTGGATCCCGTCGTCCTCGTGGAACTTGTCCTTGAGGTCCTTCTGGGAATCCTTCTTGTTGCCCTCGCCGCCCTTGATCTGGTTCCAGACCTCGTCGGTCCACTTCGCGAGCAGATCGACCGCGACGTCGCCCTGCTTCAGCAGTTCGTCGGAACTCTTCGCGCCGGCCCCCAGCGTCGGCGTGGCGATTCCGTCGAGGTTCTTCTTCGCCCGGTCCCGGAGGTCGGTGTCGCGCTGGTGTTCCTGCTGCTTGCCCGCCGCCTCCTGCTGGGCTTCCTTCAGCGCTTCGTCGACGTCGGAAGACGATCCCGGCAGCCAGTCGTTGGTGGGGTTCCAGCCGGCGTAGTCCTCGATGTACTTCTTCGCGTACTCCTCTTCCTCCGCGTTGAAGTTGAAGGTGTCCTCGCCGTATTCGTCCATGAGCTTGGACTTGGCGGCCATGGACACGTTCGGGTCGTCGAGGACCTTCTTGATTTCGGCCCATTCGGCCATCAGCGGTTACCCCCGGCCTGGTTCGCGCGGGCACCGGCGTCGGCTTCCTGGGCGGTGTACTTGGAGCCGGCCGTCCCGATTCCGCTGCCCAGGTTCATCAGGGCGTTCGACAGCCCGTTCATGCCCGCGCCGATTTCGTCGATCCCGGCCTTGTACTTGCCGAAGTTCTCCTGGTGGACCCGGCCGAAGTCCGCTGCGACGATCTCGGTCGGCGCGACCTTCTTCGCTTCGGCAGCCGGGTCGTCGGCGACGTCCGCCAGGCGCGTCTGCGCCCGCGTCATCGCCTCCGAACTCGCTGCATACCCGTCTGGCATGGTCGCTGCCCCCTTCGAACTCCACAGTCCCTGGCTCGGGTTTCAAGACTGTGACGCGCCCGGGCACCGTTCGGTGCCGTCGCAGATGCACACAGAGTCTAGCGTCCGGCCGAGCGGCGGACCTGGGCTTCCGCGAACTGCACCCGCCCGGGACTCACCCGCCGGCGCGCTGCGCGGCGACCGCTTCGGAGATCACCTCGGCGACGCCGCGGATGTCCACCAGCCGGTCGAGCTCGTCGAGGTCGACCGAGACGCCGTAGGCCACCTCGACCCGCGAAAGCAGCTGGATCCGCTGCCGGGACGTCATGCCGATGTCGTCGAACGGCGTGGTGTCGGTGAGCCGCTCGGGCGGGATTTCCAGCGCGAAGCAGATGACCCGCCGGATCTCGTCGACGTAGGTGCCCGGATCAGCCATGCCGCTCATTCTCGCCCCACCAGCGTTCGCGGGCCGCGGCGCGGGACACCTTGCCGCTGGAGGTCCGCGGCACCTCACCCGGCCGCACGAGCCACAGGGCGCGCAGCGGCAGGTCGTGCGCCGCCGAGACAGCCCGCCGCACGGCCGTCTCGGCGGCTTCGCCCGGCGCGGTGCACCCGGCCACGACCGCGACGCCTTCGCCGCGGCCGTCCCGCACGCCGAACGCGGCGGCGCGCCGGATGGCCGGGTGCGCGGCCTCGACGGTGGCTTCGATGTCCTGCGGGTGGTGGTTGCGGCCGTCGACGATGATCAGGTCCTTCAGGCGGCCGGTGACGTACAGCTGTCCGTCGTGGACGAAGCCGAGGTCGCCGGTGGCCAGCCAGCCGTCGGGCGCGATCACGTCGTCGCGGCCCCAGTAGCCGTCGGCGAGGTTCGGGCCGGCCACCTGGATCTCGTTGCCGACGATGCGGATCCGCTGGCCGTACGGCCGTCCGACCGACACCCGCGGCTCGCCGTCCTCGAACACCCGCACGGTGGGGCCCTCGGCACCGGCGCTCGTGACGAACACCGTCGCCTCGGCGAGCCCGTAACACGGCTTGTGCGCGGCCCGCGGCAGACCGAAGGGCGCGAAGGCCCGCTCGAAGTTCTCGACGGTGCCCGCGCGCACCGGCTCGCTGCCGTTGAGCAGGGAGTTGACGCGGGAGAGATCGAGGTCTTCCAGCTCCCCTGCCGCCTCGGCGGCCAGGTCGAAGGCGAAGTTCGGGGCGGCGGTGACGGCCCCCGGGTGCTCGGCCAGCAGCCGGATCCAGCGCAGCGGGTCGCGCACGAACTCCACGGGTGTGCAGAAGACCGACCGCGAGCCGAGGAAGACGGGCGTGCCGACGAGCAGGACCAGCCCCATGTCGTGGAAGAACGGCACCCAGCCCACCAGGGGGGTCGACGCGTCGGCGCCGTAGCACTGCGTGGTCTGCCAGCAGCCGGCCACCAGCGCGCGGTGCGAGATCACCGCGCCGGCCGGGCGGCGGGTCGAGCCGGACGTGTACTGGAGGTACGCCGGATCGGTCATCGCCACGGCGGCGGGCGGCTCGGCGTCGTCGGGCTCGATGTCCTCGACGGCCAGTACGACGGCCGGCGGGACCTTGTCCAGGAGGTCCTTCGAGGTCAGACACACCGACGGCGTGGCGTCCGCGAAGGCCGACTCGACCCGGGCGCGGCCGGTGCGGCCGATCGGGACCGGCAGCGGCACCGCGACGCGGCCCGCGTACAGCACCCCGAGGAAGGCGACGACGTACCCGAGGTCCTGGCGGGCCACGATCGCCACCCGATCACCCGGCCGGGTGCGGTGTCGCAGCTCGCGGGCCACGCCGCGGACCCGCGCGACCACCTCCGGCCAAGTCAGGGTGTGGTCGGCCGGTCCCGGGAAGGTGCGGCAGGTGAACGCGGGGCGGTCTTCGCCCGCGTTGCGGAGCAGGTAGTCCGTGAACGGCGTGGTCAGGACGTCATCCGGGACATCTGCGGGCGGCACGGCCCCATCCTGCCCTACCGTGTCGAAGCGATGGACGAGTTCGAACGGCACGGCATCGGAGTGGTCTCCGGCCGCGACGCGGGCGCGCGGGCCCTGCGGTCCGCCGAGCTGACCTCGGATCCCGGCGGTGGCTCCCCCAGCCTGCTCCTGCGCGACGGCGAAGACCACACCCGGGTGCGCGCGGTGCTGCGGGAGATCATCGCCGGGCTGGAACCACTGCCGGAGGCGGTCCGCGCGTCGATCGAGGCCGTGGTGGACGGCCTCGGGCCGTCGTTCGACCTCGTCGGCGACTTCGCGCGGCCGGTGGCGGGAGCGGTGACGTCGGCCGGGATGAGGTCGTCGCCGGTGGGGCAGAACCGGCTCGCGGCGATCTCGAGCCAGTGCTCGTGGACGTCGCCCGCGCCTTCGCCGGCGAGG
>NZ_JBEZYB010000147.1:0-10493 GCF_040638285.1 Amycolatopsis sp. NPDC026612 | reverse complement strand
AGCTTCCCGCTGGACGCACGGCCGCAAGGTCCGAGTACAACCCGGTACGAGGACCTCGCGGTCGCACGCCCAGCGGAAACCTGGATCCGCCGAATACCCCCGAAGGACTTCCGACGGCAACCACTAAGCCAGGAGGTCCTGCAGTTCGCGCACCGCGCGAGCGAGTTCGTCGGCGAAGCGGTACATCTCCGCCGAGACGTGCTTCGGCGTGCTCAGGTAGATGTTCCAGCGGTCCGGCAGCAGCACGTAGGCGATGCCGATGCACTGCGGGCTCGTCGAGCCGAACCCGAAGTACCGGATGTTGACCGACGGCGCCGAGCTGGTGCTCAGGTAGTCGTCGCGCATCTTCAGCCAGCCCGGCGAGGAGTACAGGGCCGGGGTTTCGGTGTCGCCACGCCGTTTCCCGATCAGCTGCAGCTCCCACAGGTGCTGCTCCGGCGCGTCCCCGGCCTGGCACTCCTTCGCGCGGGCCACGTGCTTCGCCGCCGCGGTACGGAAGGCTTCGCGCTTTTCTTCCGCGGAGGCGTCGGAGGTCATGACGTCGGCGAAGCGCACGACCTCGGGCGTGACGACCCGCATGGCTTCGGTCCGGCCGTTCTGGAACTGCCGGGTGGCGATCGACTCGTACGTCGCGCCGGTCAGGCCCTTCGCCCGGCGGTGGGCCAGCTGGTAGGACATCTGCGCGAACGCGTCCGGGGACACGCCCAGTTCCTTCGCCCGGTTGGCGCCGAAGTCGAAGGACACCGTCTGCGTCGCGGTGGCGTCCGCGTAGGCCTTGAAGGCCGCTCCGGCGGCGCGCGCGTCTTCGCGGAGTTCGCCGGTCAGCGTGAACTCGACCGCCTCGAAGCCCGGCACGCCGCCGGCCGCCTCCCGTGGGTCCCGCGAGCCGCTCAGGAGCGCGTCGGTGAAGCCGAGGATCGTGGTGCCGTCGAGTTCGCAGTGCTCGACGTTGATCCCCGCGGTGCCGTCCTCGAACACGATGAGCGACACGGCCTTGTCGTACCAGCGGTTGTCGCCGTACAGCAGCCGGTCACCGGCTTCGAGCGTGCTCGACGGCGTGAAGTCGTCCAGGCACAGGCAGAACAGCGCGGTTTCGATGGTCTCGAGCGCGTCGGCGTTGCCGGCTTCGAGCAACGCGGCCCGCGAAGCCGCCCACTCGGCGCGGGCCTTCGTGGTGAAGTGCCCGGCGGCGGTGTCCGGCTCGTCGGTGAAGCGGCCGGTCTTGAGGATCGCGTGCAGGCCGTCGGCGAGCTGCGCGGTTGAGTACGCGCGGCCGTCCTCGGCGATGACGTCCATGCGGAACGGCGTGTTGCGGTGGAACACCACGATGTGCCGCTCGGGCGACGGGAACTGCGTGCGCGCGCTGTCGAGGACGTCACCGGGGATCCGCGTCGCCGAGAACAGGAACTTGTGCTGCACCATCGACTGCGGCGTGCCGCGCAGGAGCACCGGCGGCACGAGCTCGTCGTCGAGCCGCAGTTTGTAGTCCACGGCGGCCGCGGTCAGCTCGGCCGCGTGCTCGACCTGGCCCAGCGGGGATTCCCGGAACAGGAAGAAGAAGTTGGCGTTGAGCGCGATCCGGTCGCGGCGGCCGAGGTAGCGGTACGGCCAGAACGTGTCGAGCCAGCTCCGCACGCCGGGCGAGCGGTCGTACTCCTCCAGCGCCGCCTGCAGCCCGTGCGCGGGGCTGTCCGGTGCCAGGAACTCCGCCACCGCCGCCTCGGTCTCCGCCAGCTCGTCCGGCGTCAGCAGCGGCCCGCACCACTCGAGGAAGCGGTGGCAGCTCGCTTCCAGGGTGGGGACGGGGACGCGGGGGAGCCGCTCCTCGTTGCCGAAGGTGCGGGTGGACCAGTCCGGACTGCTCACGGTCATCCTTCTCGTTCGGAAGTCGGGGATTTCCTTGCGGTTGCGCCCCCGGGGCGCGAAACGTACAGCCGGGCGTAGAGCCACCCGTCGGACTCCAGCCCGGTGGGGTCGACGCCGGCCGCGCTCAGCGTGTCCAGGATCTGTGCCTGCTCTTCGCCGGAGGCGAACTGCCGCTGCCGGAACACGCCGTCGACGCTCGCGGTCTCGTACCCCAGTTCGGCCAGGCTCTCGGCGATCGGTTCGTAGGAGAACATCCGCAGCACGAAGTGCGCCATCCACGGCCGCGCGCCGCGCGCGACCCGGGTGAGGGTCTTCTCGGTGACGTACCCGACGCAGCCGGTGGAGATCACCAGGTCCACGTCGTCCAGGAGCTTCTGCTGGGTGCCGTCCGGGTCGTCGCGTTCGAAGTCGGCGTGGATCGCCTCGTCGAGGTACCCGGCGGAAAGCGCGTACTCGAGGGCCGGCGCCGAGCTGTCCAGGCCGTAGAACCGGACGTCGCCGGGGCGGGTGCGCTTCCGGTCCGCTTCGACCAGTGCCGCGTGGTCCAGCGCGCGCACGGCCGGATCGGTGTAGTGGGCGTAGAGGTCGTCCATCGTCGCGTCGCACCGCTGCAGGGCCGCGTTGACGCCGTACGAGCAGCCGACGTCGAGGACGGTCGGCCGCTCGGCGGGGTGCTCGCCGATCAGCTTGGCGAAGTACGGCTTGGCCAGCTGGGGGATTTCGTAGCCGACGCGCCGCAGCGTGCCGAAGAACGGCCGCGGGTCGGGCGCGGTGTAGATGTGGTCGAACGAGATCTTGCCGGTCGAGTCGAAAGGCACAGGCCAGGCTCCTGATCTGGTCGAGTGGTCCAGTCGCGGCTCCGCTGTCCGTCGAGGGCGGCGGTGGGGGGATGGACGGACTAGTCGAGCAGCTCGTCGCCGCGGGCGGTGCGCTCCGCGAGGTGGGCGGGCAGCACCCGGCCGAACAGCTGCCTGGTCCGCTCGGCGCTGCCGATCACCCCGGGGCGCTCGCTGTAGGCGAAGATCGCGGAATGCCGCGCGATCGCCCCCTCCACCGTACTGACCCGGTGCAGGGCGAAGCGTCCTTGGAAGAGCTGAAGATCGCCCGGGCGGAGGGCGAGCCGCCGGACCGGGTGGGTACCGTCGCCCGCGAGCACCGACCGCACCGCGGCGAAGTTCTCGTCCGCCGCGGACCGGATGCCCGGGCAGTACTCGAAGATCCCGCCCGCTTCGGCCGCCTGGGTCAGCATGCTGACGGTGTGGGTGTTCGTGTCGAAGTGCCACGGGTGCGCGCGGCCGGGCGCGATCACGTTGAGCGTCAGCCCGGACAGCGGGTCGGCGAGCTCGTGCAGCTCCGGCAGGGCGAAGCAGTCCCGGACGAACCGCTGGAACAACGGGCTGGTGTAGAGGCGGCTGATGATCGCCGACGCGGGGATGTGGTCGCGCGCGACGAAGGCGTTGCCGCGCTCCATGATCGTCCGGCCGGGGTGGTCATCGGGCAGCGGCGTGCCGAGTGCGGTGTTGTAGGCGTTGACCTTCTCGATCTTCGTGTAGGCGTGCGGCTCGAGCGCGGCGCATTCGGCGCGCAGCACCTCGTGCAGCTCGGGCCGGACGAAGTCGGCGAGCACGCTGCAGCCGACGTCGGCGAGTTCGGCCCGGGTGCGGCCGACGGTCTCCCGCCAGGCAGGGCTGTCCGGCTCGGTGAGCGGGTAGCGGTCGGTGTCGACCATCTCCAGTGGCGCTACGGAGGTGCTCATCATCGAGGTCCCTTCCGGCGGGTGAAGGAACAGAGTTAGCACAGAAGCCCGCTGATCAACCGTCGGTTTGTGAGCGGTGACACAAGGTCGTTATGCCCCGACTTCGGTGGCCCACGAGCTGACCGTGACGGTGTCTGTGGTGCCCAGATCGGTGTCGAGGAGCTGGTTCTGCGCGGGCTCGCCCGGGGCGGGGACCACGGAAATCGCGGCGCCGGTGCGCTTGTCGCCGGTCGTCACGGTGGCCGACCACGCCAGCACGGCCACCACCTTCCCGCCCGGCTGCACGGTGAGGTTCTGCGGCCCGAGGTCGCGGGCGAAGTAGGACGTGCCGTGCTCGACGTGGACGTCGAGCGGGGCGCCGTCGCCCGCGAGGAGCTTCAGGTCGGGGTAGCCGGTGACCTTGCGCGGGACGGTGTCCAGGTTGGTCAGGGTGAGGACGCTGGCGCGGTGGCCGAGTCCCGCTTCGACCGGGCCGACCGAAAGGGACAGCCCGGCCGGCGGCGGTGGCGCGTACGTCGGGCTCGGTGTCGTCGTGGGCACCGGCGGTGGCGGGCTCTCGCAGCCCGCGAGCAGGACGAGAACGAGCAGCGGCGCGATGCGGAAAACCCCCATGCAGGGGAAGAGTAGCGGGCGCCCCGGAGCCGGGCGCCCGCTACCGCTCAAGGAGTCAGCAGCGGCAGGAGCGGCTTGCGCACGGCGGTCGCGACACCGTCCGACGCCTCGGCCGCGGCGATCCGCTCGGCCGACGGCCGCCCGTAGCCGGTCGTGCGCTGGACCAGCGGGCGGCCCAGCGGCTCGACCATCGCGCGCATGTCGCTGATCGTCTTGTACGACCCGTTCGACGCGCCCGCCATCCGGCTGATCGTCTCCTCCATCAGCGTGCCGCCGATGTCGTTGACGCCGCCCTGCAGCACCGCGCGGCTGCCCTCGGTGCCGAGCTTCACCCAGGAGCTCTGGATGTTGTCGATCATCCCGTGCAGCAGGAGCCGGGCCAGCGCGTGGACCGCCCGGTTCTCGTTCTGGGTCGCTCCCGGGCGGGCCAGGCCGGCGAGGTAGATCGGCGAGCTCTGGTGGATGAACGGCAGCAGCACGAACTCGCTGAACCCGCGCCGCCCGTGTTTCTCGAGGCCTTCGCGCTGAAGCCGTGCGAGCAGCTTCAGGTGAGCGACCCAGTGGGCGGGCGTGTCGACGTGGCCGTACATCATCGTGGACGTCGTCGGCAGCCCGACCTCGTGCGCGGTGGTGACGACCTTGATCCACTCCGACGTCGGCAGCTTGCCCTTGGTGAGCACCCAGCGGACGTCGTCGTCGAGGATCTCCGCCGCGGTGCCCGGCAGCGAGTCGACGCCGGCTTCCTTCGCCTTGATCAGCCAGTCCTTCAGCGAGAGGTTGGTCCGCGAAGCGCCGTTCACGACCTCCATCGGGCTGTAGGAGTGCAGGTGGATCTCCGGCTGACGGCGCTTGACCTCGGCCGCGAGGTCGAAGTACGCGGTGCCCGGCAGGTCCGGGTGGATGCCGCCCTGCATGCAGATCTCGGTCGCGCCCGCGGCCCACGCCTCGTCGACGCGGTCGCCGACCTGCTCCAGCGAGAGCGTGTACGCGTCGGCGTCGGTGCGACGCTGGGCGAAGGCGCAGAAGCGGCAACCCGTGTAGCAGACGTTGGTGAAGTTGATGTTCCGCGTGACGACGAACGTGACGTCGTCGCCGACCGTCTCGCGCCGCAGGTCGTCGGCCAGCTTCGTGAAGGCGTCCAGCTCCTTGCCCTCGGCGGACAGCAGGGCCAGCGCGGCGTCGTCGGACAGCCCCGCGGGGTCCTTTTCCGCGCTGCGCAAGGCTTCGAGGACCGTGGAGTCGAACTTCTGCGGCCCGGTCTTGATCCGGTCGCCGATCTCCTTCCAGTCCCCGTAGACCGAATCGAAGTCGCTGCGGCGGTCCTCGGTGCGGCCGCTGGTGTCGATCTCGGTGTGCAGGTCGGTGCGGCCGGACTGCTGCCAGCCGCCGTCCGGCTCCTGCCACGGGATGCCGACCGGCATCGCCCCTTCGCGGGCCATCCCGGTGTCGTAGTCGACGAGCGCGGCGACGTGCCGGGTGATGCGCGGGTCCAGCCACGGCTCGCCCGCCTTGACGTACTCCGGGTAGATGGTGAGCCGCTCCTTGAGCTCGAACCCGGCCTTCTCGGTGCGCCGGGCGAGCTCGTCGATCTGCGGCCACGCGCGTTCGGGGTTGACGTGGTCCGGGGTCAGCGGCGAGACGCCGCCCCAGTCGTCGATACCCGCGCGGATCATCAGGTCGTACTGGTTGCCGATCAGGTTCGGCGGCGCCTGGATGCGCATCTTCGGGCCGAGCACCAGCCGTGCCACCGCGATGTTCGCCGCGAGCTCTTCGAGGTCGGCGTCGGGCGTCGCGCGCATCTTCGTGTCCGGTTTGGCCCGGAAGTTCTGCACGATGACTTCCTGGATGCCGCCGTAGGTCTTGGCGACCTTGCGGATCTCGAACAGCGCGTCCGCGCGCTCCTCGTGCGTCTCGCCGATGCCGATCAGCACCCCGGTGGTGAACGGGACGCTGCTGCGCCCGGCGTCCTCCAGCACCCGCAGCCGGACGGCGGGGTCCTTGTCCGGCGAGCCGTAGTGCGGGCCGCCCTTCTCGCTCCACAGCCGGGTCGCCGTGGTCTCCAGCATCATGCCCATCGACGGCGCGACCGGCTTGAGCCGCTGGAAGTCCTGCCAGGTCAGCACGCCGGGGTTGAGGTGCGGCAGCAGGCCGGTCTCCTCCAGGACCCGGATCGCCATCGCCCGGACGTAGGACAGCGTGTCGTCGTAGCCGTGCGCGTCCAGCCAGTCGCGGGCGGCCTTCCAGCGGTCCTCCGGCCGGTCGCCCAGCGTGAACAGGGCTTCCTTGCAGCCCATCTCGGCACCCTTGCGGGCGATGTCGAGGACCTCGTCGGGGGAAAGGAACGGCGATTCGAGCCGGCCGGGCACGGTGACGAACGTGCAGTAGCCGCAGCGGTCGCGGCACAGCCGGGTCAGCGGGATGAACACCTTGCGGCTGTAGGTGATGATGCCCGCGCGCCCGGCCTCGGCCAGGCCCGCGTCGCGGATGCGGGAGGCGTACTCGGAAAGCTGGGTGAGGTTTTCCCCGCGGGCGTGCAGCAGGACGCTCGCTTCGGCTACGTCCAGTGTCTTCCCGTCACGCGCCCGGGCGAGCGCACGGCGCATCGCGGAGGCGGTCGGGGCGGTGGCGTCGGGTTCGGGTCCCATTCCGCCCACGCTAGGACCGTCCTCACGAGACCAGCCAGTGTGTGTTCCGCACCTCTCTCGGCTGCGTAGTGCGGGTGCTCGTCGCCGCAGGTCAGCGGGTTCGCGTGGTTGTCGATCAGCCTCCGGACGTGTATTACCTAAAGGGTGGCATCGGTGGTCGGGAAGAAGATCGGCGGACGGACCTACTACTACCTCGCGGAGTCCGCCCGGGTGGACGGCAAGCCACGGGTGGTGACCCAGCGTTACCTCGGCACGGCCGACGAGATCGCCCGCGCCGTCCCGGGCGGCGAACCCGCGTCGGCGTCGCACCGGACGTACGGCGACGTCGCCGCGGTGTGGGCGACGCTTTCCCGGCTGGACTTCGTCCGCCGGGTCGACGACGTCGTGCGATCGAAACCTCCGCTCGGGCTGACCCTCGCCGTCGCGGTGCTGCACCGCGCGACCGCCCCCGGGACGCCGATCGGCGAGTGGTGGGCCGCGGCGGCGGCCGCCGACCTCGTGCGCCCCCGGTTGTCCACAGTGGAGGGAGTGTGGCGCGCCCTGGAACGCCTCACGCCGGAACGCGTCGCGGGCATCGAGGAAACCGTCGCCGACGCCGTCCTGGCCACGCTGGACGACCACGCGGCGCTCGCCGTCGACGTCCCGCAGTTCGCCGCGTTCGCCGCGGCCGACTGCACGCTGCCTTCGGCGTGCCGGAGCGTGCTCGCCGGCGTGGGCCTGCGGGTGACCCGCGACGGCGCCATCCCGCTTGCGTCGCGGCTGTACCGCCGTGACGACGGCACCGCGCCGACGTTCGCTTCGGTGATGGAGGGGCTGGGCCCGGCCACGCTGGTCTTCCACGCGGGTCAGGCGGCCCAGCTGGACCTGGGCTCGCGCAGCGGCTTCGTCGGGTCACTGCCGCTGCCCGACCACCCCGAGCTGCTGACCCAGCCCGCGTCCGCGCGCAAGCGCGTCGACCCCGATCGGTTCGCCGGTCTCACGGCGCTCGACACGCACGCGGTCGTCGACGGCGTCCGGCGCCGCGTGATCCTCACCCACTCGGCGACGCTGCACGCGGCGCAGTCCCGCGCGTTCGCCGACGAGCTGGCCACCGCGACCCGGGAACTCGACGGCCTGGCCGAGGCACTGGCGGCGGGGACCCACGGCGGCGACCGCGCCCAGGTCCACGCCGAAATCGGCCGCGTGACCCGCGGCCGGCGCATCGAGCGCGTGCTCACCGCCGTCCTGAGCGGGAACCGGCCCGGCGAGATCCGGGTGGAACGGCGGATCGACGCTGCCGCGCTGGCCCGGCTGGACGAGGAGTTCTTCGGCAAGCAGGTGCTGGTCACGGACCGGGACTGGCCCATCGGGGACGTGGTCACGGCCTACCGGGCCCGCACCCACCTCGAATCGACGTTCCGGTGGCTCACCGGCCCCGCCGTCACCGGCCCGACCCCGCGCTGGGAGTGGACGCCGCAGCGCATCGCCGCGCACGGCCTGGTCTCGGTGCTCGCCGCGACCGTGACGCACCTGATGCGGCGCGAGGCCGACCGGGCGGGGATGAACCTGTCGGTCCGCGAACTGCTGGACCGGCTCGCCGGCATCGGCGAACTGGTGCTGCGCTACCCGTCCACCGGCGGCCGGCCGCGGGCGAAACGCCTGCTGACCGAGCTGGACCCCGGTCAGCAGGCGCTGTTCTCCCTGTTTCAGGACTCCCGGTAGATCTGCAGCGCCGAGAAGCTCTGGACCACCGGCATCAGCTCGATGACGTTGATGTTCACGTGCTCCGGCCGGCTCGCGGCCCAGTGGACGGACTCGGCGACGTCCTCCGCGGTCAACGGCGTCGTGCCCTCGTAGACCTTGTCGGCCTTGTCCTGGTCGCCGTCGAAGCGGACCTTCGAGAAGTCCGTGCCGCCGACCATGCCGGGCTCGACGTTCGTCACCCGAACGCCCGTTCCGTGCAGGTCGCTGCGCAGGTTGAGGCTGAACTGGTGGACGAACGCCTTGGTCGCGCCGTAGACGTTGCCGCCGGGGTAGGGGTAGGTGCCGGCGATCGAGCCGATGTTGATGACGTGCCCGCGGCCGCGCTGGACCATGCCGGGCAGCAGCGCGCGCGTGACATGTACGAGGCCGCGGACGTTGGTCGCGATCATCTGGTCCCAGTCGTCGAGCTCGGCGCGTTGGGCGGGCTCGAGGCCCTTGGCCAGGCCGGCGTTGTTGACCAGGACGTCTACCTGCTGCCAGCCCTCGGGCAGGTTGTCCGCCGCGTCCTTGACCGCTTCGGGGTCGCTGACGTCGAGCTGGACCGGGAGGACGGCGTCGCCGAGCTCACCGGCCAGCTTCTCGAGCTTGTCCGCCCTGCGGGCGACCGCGATCACGCGGGCACCCTCGGCGACGAACCGGCGCGCGATGGCGTCACCGAAGCCGGCGCTCGCGCCGGTCACGAACACGGTCTGCTGGTGGGTCATGGGTGGCTCCGCTTGTTCTTGCTGTGCGTGCTGTTCGTCAGGAAGGTGCTGAGTGCCTCGTCGAACTCGGTCTCGCGCTCCAGGTTAGGCAGGTGGCCGGCACCCTCGATCACCACCAGGGTGGAAGCCTTCGTCTTCCGGTGGATCAGCTCGGCGTCGGCGACCGGGGTGAACTCGTCCTCGCTGCCGACGACCACCAGCGTGGGGACTCCGATGGTTTCGAGGCCGTTCGTGTAGTCGGGACGCTCGGCGCGGCCCCTGAGCGCGGCCGCGGCGCCGTCCTTCGGGGCGTTGCGCATCATGGTGCGGACGTGCGCTTCGACGTCCGGCCTGGTCGCGCGGGTCTGCTTCGAGATCATCTTGGGGAGGAGCTCCTCGGCGTAGCGCTCCATCCCTTCGGCGGCGACCCGGTCCGCGGTGTCGTAGCGGGCCTGCTTCGCCTGCGGCGTGTCGAGGCCGGCGAAGGTGTCGGCCAGGACGAGCGCGGTCACGCGGTCCGGGTGGTCCGCGACGAGCTGCATGACGATCTGGCCGCCCATGGACAGGCCGCCGAGGACGAAGCGCCCCAGCCGCAGGTCGTCGGCCAGCTCGACGAGGTCGTTCGCGAAGACGTCGAGGCCGGTCTTGGTGTCCCGGCTCTTCGACTCGCCGTACCCGCGGAGGTCGGGCGTGACGACGCGGTAGCCGGCTTCGGCCAGACGCTTGGCCTGGGGCCGCCACATCGAGCGGTCGAAGGGGTGGCCGTGGACGAGCAGCACGGGCTGTCCGTCCCGGGGGCCTAGGTCGTCGTACGCGAGGTTCATGCGATCGACGCTAAGCGGAGCTTTGCCTCGGAGCAATACGGCGCAATGTAGTCGGAGCAATGTTCCTTGGTGGCGTCTACGGCCGGCTTCCATGGCGCCCGGCCGGCTTTCTGTGGCGGACCTGGGCGCTTTCAGCGGCGGACCTGGCGGCTTTCGGTGGCGCTCCCGGCCGGTTCGGGGCAGACTGGGCCGTGGGCGGGCTCCGTCATGGGGTCTGACCTGCGCTGATCTTGTTAACCGACCCCCCTGTTTCGGGTGGTTTCGGGGCATGTAAAGTTCTCCAAGTCGCCAGGGAAACCGGGTGGCCACCGGGACACGAACCAAGCTCTCGCGGATCGCGATTGAGTGGGTGTCCCACCAAAAC
>NZ_JBEZYB010000146.1:0-10746 GCF_040638285.1 Amycolatopsis sp. NPDC026612 | reverse complement strand
CGGGAGACGCCGTTGTGGTTGGGTTCGGTGAAGTCGAACATCGGCCACACCCAGGCGGCGGCCGGTGTTGCGGGGATCATCAAGATGGTGCAGGCGATGCGGCACGGTGTGCTGCCGCCGAGCTTGCACGTGGATGAGCCGTCGACACAGGTCGATTGGTCCGCTGGTGCGGTGCGGGTGCTGACCGAGGCCACGCCGTGGCCGGAGACTGATCGGCCGCGTCGGTTCGCGGTGTCCTCCTTCGGGATCAGCGGCACCAACGCGCACACCATCATCGAGGCCCCCGAACCGGTCGCACCGGTCGAGGTGGCCGAGCGGGACGTGCTGGTGCCGTGGGTGCTCTCGGCCAAGTCGGCCGAAGCGGTGCGGGCACAGGCCCGCCGGCTGGCCGAAGAACTGTCCGAAAGCGACGCAGTCGATGTCGGCTGGTCGCTGGCCACCACCCGGACGGCGTTCGACCACCGGGCGGTGGTCCTGGCCGCGGACCGGGAGTCCGGTGTCGCCGCCTTGCGCCGGCTGGGCGAAGTGGGGGAACGAACGCACGGCAAGTTCGCGGTGTTGTTCTCCGGCCAGGGTGCGCAGCGGGCGGGGATGGGCCGGGAGCTGTACGCCCGGTATCCGGTGTTCGCCGCGGCGCTGGACGAGGTGCTGGAACAGCTGGGGATCGAGGGTCTGCGGGAGGTGATGTGGTCCGGGGATGGTCTGAACGAGACCCGGTTCACGCAGCCGGCGTTGTTCGCGGTCGAAACGGCGTTGTTCCGGCTGGTCGAGTCGTGGGGTGTCCGGCCGGACTTCGTGGCTGGGCACAGTGTTGGTGAGATCACCGCGGCGCATGTGGCTGGTGTGTTGTCGCTGGTGGACGCGTGTGCGCTTGTCGAGGCGCGGGGCCGGTTGATGCAGGCGTTGCCGCCTGGTGGGGCGATGCTGGCGGTGCAGGCCACCGAAGCCGAGGCTCTGGCGTGGATCGAGGGCACGGATGTGTCGATTGCTGCGGTCAACGGTCCGGACGCCGTGGTGTTGTCGGGGCCGGCGGAGTCGATCGACGCCATCGAGGCCGAGCGGGCGAAGCGGTTGCCGGTCAGCCACGCGTTCCACTCCGGCCTGATGGACCCCATGCTGGCGGAATTCGCCCGAGCTCTGGACGGCATCACGTTCAACGGACCCACGATCCCCGTGGTGTCCAATGTGACCGGTGGGTGCACCGATCCGGGCAGCGTCGACTACTGGGTGCGGCACGTCCGGGACACGGTCCGCTTCGCCGATGGGCTGAACACCCTCCACGGCGAGGGCGTCCGGACGTTCCTGGAGCTCGGCCCGGACGCCACGCTGACCACGCACGTGGCCGCGCTGACCGGCGTGACCGGGATTCCCGCGCTGCGCAGGGACAAGCCCGAGGACGAGTGCCTGCTCCGGGCGTTGGGTGCGGCGTACGTGCAGGGCGTCACCGTCGATTGGGACGCCTTCTTCGCCCCCCTCGAACCGCGGCGGGTCGACCTGCCCCCCTACGCCTTCCAGCACGAGCAGTACTGGCCCACGCCGCGCGCCACGGGCGACGCCGCCGGGCACGGCTTGGAGGCCACCGGCCACCCCCTGATCAGCGCGCTGGTGCCGATGGCCGACGACACCGGCCTCGTCCTCACCGGGCGGCTGTCGCTGCGCACCCACCCCTGGCTGGCCGACCACGCCGTCGGCGGGCAGGTGCTGTTCCCCGGCACCGGCTTCGTCGAACTGGCCACCCGCGCCGGGGTCGAGACGGGCCTGGGCCGGATCGAAGAGCTGACCCTGCTGGTCCCGCTGGTCATCCCCGAGCGGGAGGCCGTGCAGATCCAGGTCCGGGTGGACGGCGATGGCGCGCTGGCCGTCCACGCCCGCCTCGAGGGCGGCGACTGGACCCGGCACGCCACCGGCGAGCTCACCACCGCGCCCCCCGCCGAGCCGGTCGGCGGGTTCGAAGCCTGGCCGCCACCGGGCGCGGAGCCGATCGACGTGACCGGCTGCTACCGCGGCTTCGCCGCCTCCGGCTACGGCTACGGCCCGGTGTTCCAGGGCCTGACCGCGGTGTGGCGACGCGGCGGTGAGTACTTCACCGAGGTCGAGCTGCCGGAGCAGGCCGTGGCCACCGCGGCCCGGTTCGACCTGCACCCGGCCCTGCTGGACGCCGTGCTGCACACCCTGCTGGTGGCTCGCCCGGTCGGGGACGAGCAGCGCCTGCCGTTCGCCTGGCAGGGCGTGACCGTGCACGCGGCCGGCGCCACCCGGCTGCGGGTCCGGCTGGCTGACCTCGGTGGCGACGCCATGGCCATCACCGCCGTGGACGGCACGGGCCGCCCGGTCATCACCATCGACTCCCTGCGCGATCGCGTGGTCGGCAGCGCCCCGCCGGCCCGGCACCGCGGCGCGCTGCACACGATCCGCTGGACCCCGGCCGGCTCGACCGACGCCCCGCTGCCCGACGTCGCTCTGGTCGGCGCGGACTCCTTCGGCGTGCGGGACGCCCTCGACCGCGTCGGCGTGCCGGTCCGGCAGGTCATCGAGCTGCCGGACCTGACCACACGGGACGGTGCCGCCGTCCCCGCGCCCGGCCTGGTGCTGGCCCCGCTGAGCGTGCCGGACGACGTCGTCGGCGTACCCGCCGCGACCCACGCGGTCACCACCGTCGTGCTCGGGCTGATCCAGCAGTGGCTGGCCGACGACGCGTTCACCCGTTCCCGGCTGGTCTTCGTGACCCGGGGAGCCCAGTCGCCGTCCGGGGTGAACGGGGTGGTCGCCGCCCCGGTGTGGGGCCTCGTGCGGGCCGCGCTCACCGAAAACCCGGACCGCTTCGCGCTGCTGGACCTGGATCCGGCCGCCGAGGCCGACGGGGCCGACGGGGCCGTGCTGGCCGGAGCGCTGGCCGGCGGCGAGCCCGAGGTGCTCGTCCGCGACGGCCGGGTGCTGACCGGCGCCCTCGTCGCCGCCGACACCGGCCTCGCCGTGCCGGAAGGCACCGGAACCTGGCGGCTGGGCCTGGTCGAGCAGGGCAGCCTGGAGGGCCTGGGCCTGGTGCCGTGCGAGCTGCCCGAACCGCGCGGGCGCGAGGTGCGGATCGAGGTCCACGCGGCCGGCCTGAACTTCCGGGACGTGCTCAACACGCTGGGCATGTACCCGGGCGAGGTGCCGCTGCTCGGCGCCGAGGCGATGGGCGTGGTCACCGCGACCGGGCCCGAAGCCACCGACCTGCGGGTCGGTGACCGGGTGATGGGCCGGGTCACCGGCGGCTTCGGCCCGGCCGCTGTCGTGGACGAGCGGTTCCTGACCGTCGTGCCGCAACGGTGGTCGGACGAGGAGGCCGCCGGCGCGCCGGTCGCGTTCCTCACCGCGCTGTACGGCCTGATCGACGTGGCCGCTGTCCGGCCCGGCGACCGGGTGCTGATCCACGCCGGCGCCGGCGGTGTCGGCATGGCCGCGATCCAGGTCGCGCAGTGGCTGGGGGCGGAGGTGTTCGCCACGGCCAGCGAGCCGAAGTGGCCGGTGCTGCGCGAGCTCGGCGTGGCCGCCGACCACATCGCGTCCTCCCGTGCCCTGGACTTCGAGGAGAACTTCCGCGCGGTGTCCGGCGGCCACGGCATGGACGTGGTGCTGAACTCGCTCGCGGGCGAGTTCCTGGACGCCTCGGTGCGGCTGCTGGCCGAGGGCGGCCGGTTCGCCGAAATGGGCAAGACCGACCCGCGCACCGACATCCCGGGCTACCGCGCCTTCGACATCGCCGAAGCCGGGCCGGACCGGACCCGCGAACTGCTGCGCCGGCTCACCGAGCTGGTCGCCGACGGCACCCTCCGCGCCCTGCCGGTCCGCGCGTTCGACGTGCGCCGGGCCGGCGACGCGATGCGGATGATGAGCCAGGCCAAGCACGTCGGCAAGCTCGTGCTGACCCTGCCGCGGGCCTGGGACCGCGACCTGCCGGTGCTGATCACCGGCGGCACCGGCGGCCTCGGCCGGCTCCTGGCCCGGCACCTGGCCGGGCAGGGCTTCCGGCACCTGGTGCTCAGCTCGCGCCGCGGCCCCCGTGCCGAGGGCATCGACGAGCTGGTGACCGACCTGGCCGCCGCGGGCGTCCGGGTGGACCTGCGGACCTGCGACCTGACCGATCCGGTCGCGACCACCGGCCTGGTCACCGCATACCCGGCGCTGGCCGGCATCGTGCACGCGGCCGGGGTGCTGGACGACGGGCTGGTCGAATCGCTCACCGCCGACCGGCTCGGCCGGGTGCTGGCGGCCAAGGCCGACAGCGCCTGGTACCTGCACGAGGCCACCCGCCACCGGCGGGTCGGCGGGTTCGTGGCGTTCTCCTCCGTCGCCGGGATCTTCGGGTCCGCAGGGCAGGGCAACTACGCCGCCGGCAACACCTTCCTGGACGGCCTGCTGGCCTACCGCCGGTCGCTGGGCCTGCCCGGCGTGTCGATCGCCTGGGGCGCCTGGGAACCGGCGGGCGGGATGACCGCGACACTGTCCGAACAGGACATGAGCCGGATGCGCCGCAAGGGCCTGCCGCCGCTGCGGGCCGAAGACGGCCTCGCCCTGTTCGACCGGGCCGTCCAGGCGGTCGAACCGCTCGTGGTCGCCGTCGACGTCGATCCCCGGCAGCTGGCCGCCCGCGACGCCCTGCCGTGCCTGCTGCGCGGGCTGGCCGGCCCGAAGCGCGTGGCGCTGCGCCGGGCCGGCCCGGGCGACGCCACCGCGGCCGAGCCGGGCGGCTGGGCCGCCGAACTGGCCGGCCGGAGCGACACCCAGCGCCGGCAGGACGCCCAGGCCCTGGTCCGGGCCCAGGCCGCCCTGGTGCTCGGGCACGCGGACGCCGGAGTCATCCGCCCCGACCGGGAGTTCCGCGAACTGGGCTTCGATTCGCTGACCGCGGTCGAGCTGCGCAACCGGCTCGGTCAGGCCACCGGCCTGCGGCTGTCCGCTACCCTCGTGTTCGACCACCCCACGCCGGAGCAGCTGGCCGGGCACCTGCTCGAGCGAGTCGAGCCGGCCACGGCCGCCCTCGCCGCCCCGGCGGCGGTGGCTTCCGCTGTCCCGGACGACGACCCGATCGCGATCGTCGGGATGGCCTGCCGATTCCCGGACGGGATCGACACGCCGGAGCGGCTGTGGGAGGTCGTGGCCGGCGGCCGGGACACCATCACGCCGTTCCCCGAGGACCGCGGCTGGGACCTGGACGCCCTGGGCGCCGACGACCCGGACGCCCCCGGCCGCAGCGCCACCCGGTTCGGCAGCTTCCTGCGCGACGCCGGCGGGTTCGACGCCGAGTTCTTCGGCATCGCCCCGCGCGAGGCGCTGGCGATGGACCCGAAGCAGCGGCTGGTGCTGGAAACCTCCTGGGAGGCGCTGGAGCGCTCCGGGATCAACCCCGCCGGCCTGCGCGGCGGTCGGGCCGGGGTCTTCTTCGGCGCGTCCAGCAGCGACTACCCGGGCATGCTGACCGGCCACCCGGACACCCGGGGGCTGCGGATGACCGGCACCATCCCCAGCGTGTTGTCCGGCCGCGTGGCTTACACACTCGGCGTGGAGGGCCCGGCGGTCACGGTCGACACGGCCTGTTCGTCCTCGCTGGTGGCTCTGCACCTGGCGGCGCAGGCGCTGCGCAACGGGGAATGTTCGCTGGCGTTGGCCGGTGGCGCGACCGTCATGTCCGGCCCGACGCTGTTCGTGGAGTTCTCCAAGCAGGGCGGCCTGGCCGAGGACGGCCGGTGCAAGGCCTACGCCGAAGGCGCGGACGGCACCGGCTGGGCCGAAGGGGTCGGCGTGCTGGTCGTGGAGCGGTTGTCGGACGCCCGCCGCCACGGGCACCAGGTCCTGGCCCTGCTGCGCGGCAGCGCGGTCAACTCCGACGGCGCGTCCAACGGCCTGACCGCGCCCAGCGGTCCCGCCCAGCAGCGGGTGATCCGGCAGGCACTGGCCGCCGCGCGCCTGGCTCCGTCCGATGTGGACGCCGTGGAAGGGCACGGCACCGGCACGAAGCTGGGCGACCCGATCGAGGCCCACGCCCTGCTGGCCACGTACGGCCAGGACCGGGAAACCCCGCTGTGGCTCGGCTCCGTCAAGTCCAACATCGGGCACACGCAGGCCGCGGCCGGCGTGGCCGGGGTGATGAAGATGGTGCTGGCCATGCGCCACGGCGTCCTGCCGAAGACGCTGCACGTCGGCCGGCCCTCCGGCCACGTCGACTGGACCTCGGGCGCGGTCAGCGTGCTCACCGAGAACGTCGGCTGGCCCGAAGGCGGCCGCCCGCGCCGGGCGGGCGTCTCCTCCTTCGGGATCAGCGGCACCAACGCCCACGTCATCCTCGAGCAGCCGGAACCCGTGGCCGCGACGCCGGTGTCCCGGCCCGGCGTCGTGCTGCCCTGGGTGCTGTCGGCCAAGTCGCCCGAGGCGCTGCAGGCCCAGGGCGCCGCACTGGCCGGGTTCGCGACCGGGGCCGACCCGGTGGACGTGACCTGGTCCCTGCTGACCGCCCGGGCCGACTTCGACCACCGGGCCGCCTACGCCGACCACGAGTCGCTGCTGGCGGGCCGCCCGCTGGCGCAGGGTGAGCGGCACGACGGCCGGCTGGCCATCGTGTTCTCCGGCCAGGGCGCGCAGCGCGCCGGGATGGGCCGGGAACTGCACGCCCGCTTCCCGGTGTTCGCGCGCGCTCTCGACGAAGTGCTGGCCGAGCTGGCCGAACAGGGCCTGACGGACCTGCGCGAAGTGATGTGGTCCGGCACGAACCTGGAGCAGACCCGCTACACCCAGCCGGCCCTGTTCGCCGTCGAGGTCGCGTTGTTCCGGCTGGTCGAGTCGTGGGGCGTCCACCCCGATTTCGTGGCCGGGCACAGCATCGGCGAGATCACCGCCGCGTTCGTGGCCGGGCTGTTCTCCCTGCCGGACGCCTGCGCCCTGGTCGCTGCGCGCGGCCGGCTGATGCAGACGTTGCCTGCCGGGGGCGCGATGCTCGCCGTGCAGGCCACCGAGGAGCAGGCCCGCCGGTGGCTCGCCGGCCACGAGGACCGGGCGTCGCTGGCCGCGGTCAACGGCCCCGCCGCGGTGGTCCTGGCCGGCGCCGAGGACGCCATCGCCGCGATCGAACGGCAGGCCGAGGGCCACCGCCGAACCCGGCTGGCCGTCTCCCACGCCTTCCACTCGCCGCTGATGGAACCCATGCTCGCCCAGTTCGCGCACGCCCTGGACGGCATCGCCTTCCAGCCGCTGAACATCCCGGTCGTGACCGGCCTCGCCGGCCGCCCGGCCGGGGACGACTTGGCCGACATCGGCTACTGGGTGCGGCACGTCCGGGAGACCGTCCGGTTCGCCGACACCGTGGACGCGTTGCACGAAAGCGGCGTCGGCACGGTCCTCGAACTCGGGCCGGACGCCACGCTCACCACACACCTGGCCGCGCGCGACGGCGTGGCCGCGATACCGGCGCTGCGCCGCGATCGCGGCGAGGAGGAGTGCCTGGTGCACGCGCTGGCCGCGCTGCACGTGCAGGGCGTGCCGGTCGACTGGACCGCGTTCTACGCGCCGCTGAAGCCGAAGGTCGTCGACCTGCCCACCTACCCGTTCCGGCACCGGCGGTTCTGGCCGGAGCCGGTCACCGGTACCGGCGATGCCTCGGGCCTGGGCCAGCAGGCGATCGGACACCCGCTGGTCGCGGCCGCGGTGGTGTTGCCGTCGAAGTCCGGCGTGCTGCTCACCGGCCGGTTGTCCGCGCGCACCCACCCGTGGCCGCCGGACGGGGTGGTGCCCGGCGCGGCGCTGCTCGACCTGGTGATCCGAGCCGGGGACGAGGTCGGCTGCGGACGGCTGGCCGAGCTGGACCTCCGCGCGCCGCTGGTACTGCCCGGCCGCGACGCGCTCGCGGTGCAGGTCCGGGTGGGCGCGGACGACGACGGCCGCCGCTTCGTCACCGTGCACTCGCGTCCGGCCGCCGCGCCGGACGTGCCGTGGACCGAGCACGCCACCGGATTCCTCGAGGCGGATGGGCGCGCCCCTACGGTCGCGATGGCGTGGCCGCCGGAAGAAGCCGAAGTGCTGGATGTGCCCGGCCTGACCGGAGCCTGGCGGCGGGGCGCGGATCTGTTCCTGGCGGCCGAGGTCGCCGAGCCCGGCGGGTACGGCCTGCACCCGGCACTGCTGGAGGCCGTGCTGTCGCCGGCGGTGCTGGCCGAGGCCGGCGTCACCGGGGTACCGCGCTCCTGGACCGGGGTGAGCCTGCGGGCGGCCGGTGCCACCGTGCTGCGCGTCCGGCTCGTCGTCGCCGGGGACACCGCGTCGCTCACCGCGGTCGACCCGGCCGGCGAGCCGGTGCTGACCGCCGAGCGGATCCGCTTCGGTGAGCCGGCCGGGAGCGACGTAACCGCCGAGACCTTGTACCGGGTGGAGTGGCTGCCCGCCACGGCCACCGCGGGACCCGCCGGCCGGACCGTGCTGCTGGGCACCGACCCGTTCGGCCTGGCCGAGGGCCTCGGCTCGATCGAGACCCCGGCCGGCCTGGCCGGGGACGAACAGCGGGTGCTGGCCGCGCTGGCCGGCGAGGGCTCTGCCCACCAGGCCGCGGTCCGCGCGCTGGCGCTGGTCCAGGAGTGGCTGGCCGAACCTCGCTGCGGCGGCGTGGAGCTGGTCGTGCTGACCCGGGGCGTCTGGTCCGGCACGGACCTGGCCGCGGCCACGGTGTGGGGCCTGGTGCGCTCGGCGCAGTCGGAGAACCCCGGCCGCATCCGCCTGATCGACCTGGACCGCACCGCCGGTCCGGCCGACCTGGCCGCCGCGCTGGCCTCGGCCGAGCCACAGCTGCGGGTCGGTGCGGGTGAGGTGCGAGCCGCCCGGTTGCGGCCGGTTCGCTTGCCGCGGGCGGAGTCCGGCTGGGACCGGGACGGCACGGTCTTGATCACCGGCGGCACCGGCGGGCTCGGCCGGGTCCTGGCCCGGCACCTGGCGGGGCAGGGCTTCGGGCACCTAGCGCTGGTCAGCCGGTCGGGGCCGGCTGCGGACGGCGTCGACGAGCTGGTCGCGGAGCTGGCCGGGCTGGGCTGCCGGGCCGAGGTCCGGGCCTGCGATGTGGCCGACGCCGAAGCCGCGCGGGAGCTGGTCGGACAGATCGAGCCGCCGCTGACGGCAGTCGTGAACGCGGCCGGAGTCCTGGACGACGGTGTAGTTGATTCCCTGACTCCGCAACGGATTCACGACGTGCTGCGAGCCAAGGCCGACGCCGCGTGGAACCTGCACCACGCCACCCTGGACCACAACCTGGCCGGGTTCGTGCTGTTCTCCTCCGTCGCGGGCACCCTGGGATCCGCCGGGCAGGGCAACTACGCCGCCGCCAATACCTTCCTCGACGGCCTGGCCCTGTTCCGCCACGGCCGGAGGCTGCCCGCGGTGTCGGTCGCCTGGGGCGCCTGGTCACCCGAGGTCGGGATGGCCTCCCGGCTGCGCCCGGCCGACCTCACCCGGATGCGCCGCGACGGCCTGCCGCCGCTCAGCCTGGAGGACGGCCTGGCTCTCTTCGACGCGGCGGTGTCCGCGCCGGACGCGCTGCTGCTGGCGCTGCGTCCGGACCACACCGCGTTGCGGGCCCGCACCGGGCTGGCCCCGCTGTGGCACGAGCTGGTCCCGGTTCGCCGCGCCGCCGCCCACGCGCTCCAGCCGGCCGCCGGGGGCTTCGCCGCCGAGCTCGCCGAGCTGACCCGCGCCCAGGCCCGGAACCGGGTGCTGGCCGCCGTCCGCGCGGTCGCCGCCGAGGTGCTCGGCCACTCGTCGGCCGCGGAGGTGCCGGCCGGGCGGGAGTTCCGCGAGCTGGGCTTCGACTCGTTGATGTCGGTGGAGCAACGCAACCGGCTGGGCACGATCACCGGGCTGGCGCTGCCGGTGTCGCTCGTCTACGACTACCCGACCCCCGAGGTGCTGGCCGGGTTCCTGCTGACCAAGCTGCTGGGCGAGAGCCGCCCGGAGGCACCCGTGGTGGAGACGCGGGACGTGTCCGGCGACCCGATCGCGATCGTCGGGATGGCCTGCCGGTTCCCGGCCGGGGTGGCCTCCCCAGAGGACCTGTGGCGGCTGGTGATCGGCGGCGAGGACGCCGTCCGGCCGTTCCCGGCGGACCGTGGCTGGGACCTGGCCGCGCTGGCCGGCGACGGCCCCGGCCGCAGCGACACGCAGTACGGCGGGTTCCTGGCCGACGCGGCCGGTTTCGACAACGCCTTCTTCGGCGTCTCGCCCCGCGAGGCGCTGGCCATGGATCCGCAGCAGCGCCAGCTGCTCGAGGTGTCGTGGGAAGCGCTGGAACGGGCCGGGATCGACCCGGCCGGCTTGCGCGGCAGCGCCACCGGCGTGTTCGTCGGCACCAACGGCCAGAGTTACGGCTCGGTGGTCGAGGGCGCCGAGGAAGACCTCGCCGGCCACTCCATGACCGGGGTTTCGGCCAGCGTGCTGTCCGGGCGGGTGTCGTACCTGCTGGGCCTGGAAGGTCCGGCGGTGAGCGTCGACACGGCGTGTTCGTCGTCGCTGGTTGCGTTGCACTGGGCCGGGCAGGCGCTGCGGGCGGGGGAGTGTTCGCTGGCGTTGGCGGGCGGCGTGACCGTGATGGCCTCGGCCAACGGGTTCGTCAAGTTCACCCGCCAGGGCGGTCTCGCTCCGGACGGCCGGTGCAAGGCGTACGCGGACGGCGCTGATGGCACGGGCTGGTCCGAGGGGGTCGGTGTGCTCGTGCTGGAGCGGCTTTCCGACGCC
>NZ_JBEZYB010000145.1:0-12019 GCF_040638285.1 Amycolatopsis sp. NPDC026612 | reverse complement strand
GGGGCGGCGTTCCGCGGGCACCCCCGCACCTATTCCGCCCCGGCAACCCTGCTGGGTATGGAATTGGGGGGCCGCCGCGGCGGGCCGTGCCGCCCGCCGCGGGGCCCGCTCTCGGACGTCCACCGCGAGCAGGTCCGGGCCGACATGGGCCGCGCGCTCGCCGCGCTGGGGGTGGCGTAGATGCGGTCTTCGCGCGCGATCACGGCGGTCGACTCGCACACCGAGGGCATGCCGACCCGGGTGGTGACCGGCGGCGTCGCCCCGATTCCCGGTACCACCATGGCCGAACGCCGCCGGTACTTCATGGCGCACCTGGACCACCTCCGGCAGTTCCTGATGCACGAGCCGCGCGGCCACTCCGCGATGAGCGGCGCGATCCTGCAGCCGCCGTGCCGGGAGGACGCCGACTGGGGGGTGCTGTACATCGAGGTGTCCGGCTGCCTGCCGATGTGCGGCCACGGCACGATCGGCGTGGCCACGGTGCTGGTGGAGACCGGCATGGTCGAGGTGACCGAGCCGACGACGGTGGTGCGCCTGGACACCCCGGCCGGCCTGGTGCACGCCGAGGTTTCGGTCCGCGACGGGCGTGCCGAGCGGGTCAAGCTGCGCAACGTGGCGTCATTCCTCGCCGAGCGCGACGCCGTGGTCTCCGTGCCCGGCCTTGGCGACGTCCGCTACGACCTCGCCTACGGCGGGAACTTCTACGCGATCCTCGAGCTGTCGCAAGCGGACATCCCGTTCGACCGGGCGGAGAAGGACCGGATCCTCACGGCCGGGCTGGCGATCATGGGCGCGATCAACGAGCAGCGGCCGCCGAAGCACCCGGCCGACCCGCTGATCGGCGGCTGCAAGCACGTCCAGTTCCTCGCGCCGGGCTCGGACGCGCGGGCGTCGCGGAACGCGATGGCGATCCACCCGGGCTGGTTCGACCGCTCGCCGTGCGGCACCGGCACGTCCGCCCGGATGGCCCAGCTGCACGCCCGCGGCGAACTGCCGCTGCACACGCCGTTCGAGAACTCGTCGTTCATCGGCACGACGTTCACGGGCGAGCTGGTCGCCGAGACCACGGTCGCCGACGTGCCGGCGGTCGTCCCGGAGTTCTCCGGCCGGGCGTGGATCACCGGCACCGCGACCTACCTGCTCGATCCGGCGGACCCGTTCCCGACGGGGTTCGTGCTTTAGGCAGGCTGCCAGAGCTCGATGCGGTGGCCCTCGGGGTCGGTGACCCAGCCGAAGCGGCCGACCCCGGCCATGTCCTGGACGTCGTCGGCCACGTCGGCGCCGCGTTCGCGCAGCTGCGCGAGCATGGCGTCGAGATCGCGGACCCGGAAGTTGAGCATGGTCTGCTGGGTGGGCGAACCGAAGTAGCCGGTCCCGGCCTCGAACGGCGCGAAGACGGTGGGACCCGGCTCCTGCTGCCAGACCCCGTTTTCGTCGGTGTCCAGGCCGAGGCAGTCGCGGTACCAGGCACCGAGGGCCGCCGGGTCCGCCGCGCGGATGAAGTACCCGCCGATTCCGAGCACGCGTTCCATGCCGCGATCCTGCCAGCACCGCGGCCGGACCGGGGCGGGCGCCCCGGTGAACCCGGTGTTCGGCGTCCCACGACGGCAGGTCCGTCGGAAGGACAGCGGAACGCGGCTGTCGTCACGGGCACCGCGGACCGCGCTCACCGATCGCGCGGGGGACCCTCCGTCGTGATCCCGGCGAGGAAGTGGCGCTGCGCCACGAAGAACACGATCAGCAGCGGCACGGTCGTGATGACGCTCCCGGCCAGCACGACCTCCCACCGCTGCTCGCCCGCCTGGCCGAACTGGTCGGACAGCGCCTTGAGCCCGCGGGGCAGCGTGTACAGCACCGGGTCGCGCAGGTAGATCAGCGGCTTGAGCAGGTCCGACCAGCTGGCCTTGAGCTCGAACACGAAGCTGACGATCAGCGCCGGGCGGCACAGCGGCACGGCGATGCGCCAGAACAGCGTCCAGTGGTTCGCGCCGTCGACGCGCGCGGCCTCGAACACCTCGCGCGGCAGGCCGAGGAAGAACTGGCGCAGCAGGAAGATGTAGAACGCGCTGCCGAACAGGTTCCCCGCCCACAGCGGCACCTGCGTGTGCGCCAGCCCGACGCTGTTCCAGATCAGGTACACCGGGATCATCGTCACCGCGCCGGGCAGCATCATCGTGGCCAGCACCAGGCCGAAGAGCGCGTTGCGGCCCGGAAAGCGGAAGTACGCGAAGCCGAACGCCACCAGCGAACTGGTCAGCGTCACCGCCGCGGCCGCCGCGAGCGACACCACCACGCTGTTGAGCAGCCAGGCCGCGACCGGCGCGGCCCGCCAGATCTCCACGTAGTTGTCCCACGCCCAGGTGCGGGGGATCAGCAGGTTGTCGAAGACCTGCGCGCGGGGTTTCACCGACGCGCTCAGCAGCCAGACGAACGGGTAGAGGAACAGCACGGTCGCCGCGGCCAGCCCGGTCCACCGGACCGCGCGTCGCGGCGTCACCGGTCACCGCCTTCGTAGTAGACGAACCGGCGGCTCAGCCGCACCTGCACGAGCGTGATCGCCATGATCACGACGAACAGCAGCCACGCCATCGCCGACGCGTAACCCAGGTGCAGGAACTCGAACGCCTGCTGGAACAGGTAGATCAGGTAGAACAGCGCGGCGTCGTTGCTGTAGGTCGCCGACGCCGCGGATCCGTAGAACGCGGTGTAGGCCTCGTCGAACGACTGCAGCCCCGCGATCGTCTGGACGATGAGGGTGAAGAACAGCGCCCCGCTGATCATCGGGACCGTGATCCGCCGGAACCGCTGCCACGCCGACGCGCCGTCGAGCTCGGCGGCCTCGTACAGCTCCCGCGGCACGCCGCGCAGCGCGGCCAGGTAGATCACCACCGTGCTGCCCACCGACCACAGGTGCATGAGCACCAGGCCCGGCTTCACCCACGGCCCGTCGGTGCTCCACTGCGGACCGTCGATGCCGACCAGCCCCAGCGCGGCGTTGACCAGGCCGGCCTGGCCGTTGAACAGGATGAGGAACAGCACGCCGACGGCGACCTTCGGGGTGATCTCGGGCAGGTAGAACACCGTCCGGAAGAAGCCGGCCGACCGGCGTCCCGCCCGCGTGAGCAGGGAGGCAAGTGCCAGCGAGACGGCCATCGTGGCCGGCACCGAGAGCACGGTGTACACCAGCGTGTTGACCAGGCTCCTGCGCACGGCCGGATCCTCGAACAGCCGCTGGTAGTTGGCCCAGCCCACGGCGTCCGGTGACCGGAGCGCGTCGTAGTCGGTGAAGGAGAGCACCAGGCTGGCGACCATCGGAAGCGCCATGAAGATCACGAAACCGATCATCCACGGCGACAGGAACGCATACGCGGCAAGGGTTTCGCGGCGGCGCCGGTTCACCGGTGCGCCCCCGCGGCGTCCAGCGCGCGCTGCGCCTCCTGCTGGGCCTGGCGCAGGGCGTCGGCGGGCTGCTGCTCGCCCGACAGCACCCGGTTGACGGCGTTCTGCCAGGCCGTCTTGAACTCCGAGCCGGCCGGGGACGCGGGCATGGTGAAGGCGCTGTCCTGCGCGCGCAGGACCGTCCGCACGGCGGCGTCGAACACCGGCCGGTCCCCGAGCTGCACCAGGCTGCCGAAGATCTCCTGGTCGGCGACGCGGTTGCCGGTGTAGACGCCGGTGAACGCCTTGCCGGCGGCTTTGCGCTTCTCCGCGCGCGCCCTGGCGGCGGCGATCCAGGTGGGGGCGTCGGTCATCGTCTTGATCCAGGCGCAGGCCTGCTCCTTGTGGGTGCTCCCGGCGGGGATCACCCACGCGCTGCCGGTGACCCAGTCGATCGGCGCGCCGGCGGTGTCGGTGAACGGCGCCGCCGACACCCGCACGTCCGGCGAGTAGTTCGCGAGGACGTTGAGGTACCAGTCGTCCATCAGCGTGGCCGCGAGCTGTCCCTGCTTGAACGGGTTCTTCTCGCCGAAGAAGTCGAACGAATCACGGAACGCCTTCACCGCGCTCCAGCCGCCCTGGACGTCGATCAGCGATTTGGCGTACTCCAGGGCCCCGGCCAGCCGCGGGTCGTCGAGGTGCGCGGTGCGGCCGTCGTCGCTGAGCATCTGCACTCCGTTGGCCTTCGCCCACAGCGGGAGGAACTCCGGGATCTTCGGGTCGAACCCGATCCGCGCCGGCCCGCCGTTCGTGCGGCCGGTCAGTTTCTGCGCGGCCGTGGTCAGCTTCGCCCGGTCGGCGGGGGAGACGTCCTGCGGTGTGAGCCCGGCTCCCTCGACGGCGGCGTCGTTCACCAGGACGACCCGGTTGTCGTAGAACTCGGGCAGGCCGTAGACCTTGCCGTCGAGGGTGACCTCCTTCAGCGCGGCGGGCCGGTATTGGCCGACGTCGATGCGCTGCTGGGCGATGCAGTCGGTCAGCGGTTCCAGGGTGCCGCGCGCGGCGTAGGTGCCGAGCAGTTGGCGATCGAGGTAGACGAGGTCCGGTGGCGTGTGCGAGGCGACGGCGGCCAGGAACTGCTGGGCGTCGAACGCGCTGCCGCCGATCTTCACGGTGGCCGGCGCGATCGCCTTGCCCGCGAGGTCGGCCCGGGTGGTGGCGATCTCGTCGCCGAGGCCGAACCCCATGGTCGTCAGGGTGGCCGTGGCGCCGCTGTCGCCGCCGCCGACCCCGCCGCACCCGGCGAGCAGCAGGACCGCGCCCGCACCGGCCAGAAGTTTTCGCACCATGGCACCCCTCCCGGACCTCACGCAGGAAAAAGCCTGCGGCGGATACCCGGTGGGTGGCGGTCCAAACCAGTGCGGTCAGTGCGGCGCGGTGACCCACGGATTGGGCCGGCAGACGGCGCCGTCGGGACGGACCCGCGTCGCGGCGCCGGGTTCGGCCCGGTTGAGGTTCGCGAGGTAGGTGTTGGAGAGCCCGAAGGTCTGCTGCATCATCACCGGCGCCGGCGCCCCCGCGGCGGGGCAGCCGACGTGGCCGAAGCCGAGGGCGTGGCCCATCTCGTGGTTGATCGCGTAGGTGCGGTAGCCGGCCAGGTCGCCGTCGTAGGAGTGGGCGCCGCGCAGCCAGCGGGCGAGGTTGACGACGATCCGGTGGCCGCGCGTCAGCCGGCACGACGAGTCGTAGGGGATGGCGAAGCCGCAGAGGTCGGGGCGCCGCGCGGTGCCGGGACTGGTCAGGCTGATCCGGACCGCGGGCTCGGCGTCCGGTTCGCCGAGCCGGCGGAAGGTCACGTCGCCGAGCCCGGTCCAGCCGCGCGGGTCGGCGAGGATGGCGTCGACCTGCGGGGCGAACGAGGGAACGTCCACACCGTCTTCGACTTCGACGGTGTAGGTGAGGACTTTCTCGCCGGTACCGACATCGGCGCCGGGCCCCGGGACGACGTGCCAGGTACCGGCCCCGGCCTCGGTGACCGGCCCGCCATCGGGCAGCGCGGCGGATTCGGGGGCGGGGGCGGCGGCGGTGGGGCGCGGAGCCGATGTTCCCGTGGTGGGCCGGGCCGCGGCGACACCGGAGATCCGCCGCGGCTGGGCGGCTTCCGGAGTGAGCAGCAGACCGACGGCGAGCGCGACGGCGAAGACGAGCACCGCGGGCGGCCACCACGCAGCCGGAACGGGCTCGGGCACGGGCTCCGGCGCGGGCAGGGGCAACGGTTCGGGCGCGGCGGGCGTTCGCGGCACCCGGGGGGCCGGTGGGCCGACGGAGAGCGCGGGGGCGATGGAGAGTGCGGGGGTCTGCGGGGTGGGTGGTGCGGGCGCCGGGGCCGGTTCCGGCGCGTGGGTCGGTGCGGCCGGAGTTGCTGTTGTGGCCGGGGTGGATGGTTCTGGCGCAGGTGTTGCGGGGTGGGTCGGAGCCAAGAGCGCCGCGCGGGCCGGAGTGGCTACGGCCGGTGCCGGTGCCGCCCGAAGCGGTGCGGCCGGGGCGGGTGCGGCCGGAGCCGGTGCTTGCGGGTTGGGTGGAGCCAAGAACGCGGCGCGGGCCGACGTCGGCGAGACCGATGGCTCGGGCGCCGGCTGTTCCGGCTGTGCGGTGCGAGCAGCAGGCGCCGGTGCGGGCAGGACCGGCGCCGGCGCCGGGATGCGGGGCGCCGTCGGTGCCGGGGGCTGCGCGCCGCGCGGCGCAGGGCGGCGTCGCGGCTGGGGGAGCCAGTCGACGCGGGCCAGGGGGTGCCGGTCAGTAGGCAAGGCCCACGCTCGCACATGCCGGCGCCACCGCGCCCTCGGATCGCGGATACGACACCGTTGCCGGGTCGCCGTCGGAGGTGTAGCGGTGGCCGGATGGCGACCCGAGCTCGTCGAGCCAGTGGGCCGAGCCGTACTCCGCCTCCGCGCCCGCCGACTGGGAGCGGATCCGGGGGATCGACCCGGGGGCGAACTCGGTCGAGCACGGGGACGGCGCGGGGCCGGCGCCCACCAGCAGCGCGCCGCCGTAGGAATAGCCGGGGCCCTGCAGCGCCAGCCCGTCCCGGTGCGGGTGGCTCCCGTACGGCAACGCCAGCGTCGCCGGCCGGTAACCCGGGACCGCCTGGCGGATCACCGCGTCCTCCTCGGCGATGGCCGCGGCCGCCGCGCTTTCGGTGGCCGTGCGGAGATTCGTGTGGCGGCGGGTGTGGTTGCCGATCTCGAAGTGGTGCTCGGCCAGCCAGCGCAGCGCCCGCCCGTCGGTGTCGCCGCCGAACGGGTGCTCGTTGACGTACAGGCTGGCGACCGGCCGGAACCGCGGGTGCGCCGCCGCGACGTCCAGCAGGATCCGGACCGCCGTCCCCGGCGCCGGTTGTCCCTGCGGCGTGAGGCTGAACGCGCTCGGGTCGCCGTCGTCGAAGGTCAGGACCACGGGGTGCGCGCCGGCCGGCAGGTCGAGCCGGCGGCCGACCAGCTCCGCGGTGGTGACCGGGACGTAGTCCTCCGCCGCGAGCCGTTCGAGCTCCGCGGTGAAGTCGGCGGGCGTGCGCTCGTAGACCGAACGCGGCTGCGCGGCGAGGCGGTGGTACATGAGGACCGGCACCCGGCCGAGCTCGTCGGCGCCCACCTGCCGTGCGGTGGCGGCCGTGACGCGCACCGGCGCGGCGGTGGGTGCCGGCCGCGGCGGCGCGGACGCCGGGGCGACCGGCGCGGGGCTGCCACAGGCCGCCAGGGCGAGGAGCGCGGTGAACCCGGCACCGAACCGGAAAAGGCAACGCATGCCGGAAGTGTGCGTCCGGCCCGCGCCGGGCGCGGGCCGGGCCACCGGGTCGGGTGAGGTCGCACTTGTGTGCCACCGCCCCGAAAAACGCGTTTCCGCAGGCCGGGGGCATGGGGTCGCGAACGGCTCCGGCACGATGCGGTGATCGCCGGAAAACGCGTTTGCCGAAGATCACCATCGGGTATTTCCCCGCGATGGTCCCGAAAAAGGCGGTCACCGCCGAACGAACCTTCGATCGACGCCTGGTCCTCACCGCCGCTCTCGGAGGCTTGGCCACGAGCGCGTGTGGTGCGCTGCAACGGGGAAGTGCGCTCGCCGTACCGGTCGTGGCGTCCTCCGCGGCCCCGCCACCGCCACCGCCCCCGAACCCGCTGGAGACGAGCCTGCTCGTCGGCTTCTGCGGAGCTCCGGGCGCGAAGGCGCTCGGCCGCATGACGGGTGACCTCACGGAGGCGGGCCGCGCGCTCCGCCAGCGGATCGAGGCGTTCCCGCCGGGACGTCCGGTCACCCCGGTCGTCGAGCTGATCGCCACCACCGTGCACCGCTCGCCCGGCGCGGACGGCATGTTCCGCAGCCGCTGCGAGGACACGACCGTGCGCGACTACCTCGACGCCGCCCGGGCGCTGAACGGCCTGCTGCTGCTGAACATCCAGCCCGGCCGCGCCGACTTCCTGCCCGAGGTGCAGGCGTACGAACGCTGGCTGACCGAGCCCGACGTCGGCGTCGCGCTCGACCCCGAGTGGGCCGTGGAACCGGGTGTCGTTCCGGGGAAGAAGTTCGGCCGCACGAGCGGCGCCGAGCTCGACGAGGTCGCCCGCTACCTCGGCGGCCTGGCCGACGCGCACCGCCTGCCCGCCAAGGTGATGATCTACCACCAGGTCGCCGCGTCCGTGGTGCGCGACGAAGCGCTCCTGCGGCCGCACCACGGCGTTTCGGTCGTCAAGGTCGTCGACGGCATCGGGTCGGCCGCCGCGAAGAAGGCGACGTGGAAGACGCTGATGACGACCATGCCCGCCCACGTGCGGCCGGGGTTCAAACTGTTCTTCGAGGAGGACACCCGCCGCGGCGCGGCCCTGATGAGCCCGGCGGAAGTTCTGGCGCTGAGCCCGGCACCCGCCTACGTCGTCTACGAATAGCCACCGGCCCGCGAGAAGCCCGGTGCGGCTCGCCGCACCGGGCTTCTTCGTGCCCGTGGGGGCTCGCCCGCCGCGGACGGCGAAAGCCCGGCGCGGGAGGGGAACCGCGCCGGGCTTTCGTCGGCTTGTCCGTCCGGGGTACCGGCCGGCCTGGGCCCTGTCCTGCAAGTCGAGCGCGGGTCATCGCGCGGACTCGCCGGGCAGCGCCTAGCCGACCGGGACGGCCAGCCCGCCGAGAAGGTCGTTCACCAGCGCGGAAAGACTGATCAGCACCCGCTGCAGCAACGCGTTGAGCAGGGCCGACACCGGCGGCAGGGACTGGCGGGACGACAGCTGGGCGGCGAGTTCGTCGACGCCCTTCCTGGCTTCCGTGTTGTCCTTCTGCGCCGTGGCCGCGCTGTCCTTGGCCGCGGCCTGGATCGTGTACCGCTTGCCCTGGGCCAGGTCCGTGAGCAACGGGTCCAGCCGCGCGATGGTGGCCTGGGTGCCGGGCACGTCCCCGTTGTCCGCACGGGACTTCAGCTGGTCGCGCAGGCCCTGGACCTCCGCCGCCGCGCTGGTGGTGCTCGACGATCCGTTGCCACCGGGCCCGCCCGCCGTCGCCACGCCCACCCCCGCCAAGGTCACCGCGGCCGTGGTGACGAACACCGTGAGCGCTCGGGTCAGTGCACTTTTCATGTCGTACTCCTCCGGATTGTGCGATGTCGACCGTGATCATGGTGAGCGCCGATCGGCGATAGCGCGAGCGGTTGTCCGGGCGCCGGCGGAGTCGGTTGATTTCACACGGTGTGCGGCCCGCCGGGTTCGCCGCAACAAACATCAAGTTCGCGTGAAGCACATCCGGAACTGTTTTGTCCGTCAACTACGTTGTGTGATGTCGCCACTCGTCCGTGTTCGGTCGTTACGACAGGAGGCTGAATCGACCCGGTTTTATCTACCGAAGGTGCCGGAGGGGCCAGTTTCGGGTGACGTCGGACATTCACCCGTTCGAGACGTTTATGAGAAGAAAGAATGGGTAATCATGGGCATTTGTCGCACGGCCGGAAAGGCACTCTTAAGTAGGGTACTGGCAAAAACCACTTCATGCGCGGCGAGCGTTTCGCTAATCTGGGCAGCGGCCGCGGGGCCGGTTTTCCGGTCGCGTCCGTGGCCTCCTCGGTGCCGAGACCTGACACGAAGGCACCATTCGGAGAGCAGGAAACGCAGAACGTCCCGACGCCCATGGCGCCGGGACGTTCTGTGCGAACAGGAGAGGGGATCCGTGGTGCGGGGCACCGAGGTCACCCGCGCACCCGGCGGAAACCGGGTGCGCGGCAGCGGTGACGCTCAGGCGCCCGGCGGGTTCCGCCGTGGCTCGGCGGGCGGGTACGCGTTGGCCGGCGGCGGTGTCGCCCCGGCGACCGGATACCCCGCCATCGCACCGGGTTTGGGGCTGCGTCGCACCAGCCCGGCCAGCCCCAGCAGGCCGGCCAGGCCGAGCAGGCCCCACAGGCCGTTGTCGTCGTTGTCGTCCTGGGTGTTGTCGTGGTGGGTGCCGTCGTCGGTCTGCCGGTGCCACGCGGGTGCCGCGAAGCCCGGTGCTGCCGAGGCGGGCATCGCCCCGGTCAGCGCGAGAGCGGCGGCCGCAACTCCGGCGCAGCACAGTTTCCGTGCGGTGTGCTTCATCCCGGTTCTTCCTTCCGGTCGGACGGTCGGTCCTCTCCGGCGTACCCCGGTCGCCGGTATTCACTCCCGCGGTCACGGGAACGGGCGAAGATTTCGGTGCCGGACCCCCGTTTCCACCGCGCTACCGCGCTTTGTAAGATGGCTGCCGGTTCAAACCAGAGCCGTGGAAGGACGCGCCGCGTGCGCACGTCCGCCACCGGCGCCCTTCCCCTTTTCGCCGCACAGTTGCGCATCCGAGCCGGGAAACACCGTCCACCACCGTGGACCGGGGGAGGAATGAACACTGAACTCGTCGTCGCGCCGCTCGGCGCGACGTTCACACCACGCCTGATCTGCACCACGGGCGACCGCCTGATCCACCCGGCGGACGGCCGCAACGACCTCGCCAGGATCGTCGTGCGCTGGGCCCGCGCCTGGGTTCCCGAAACCTGGCCCGCCCGCCAGTACTTCGCCGCGCTGGGCATCGGTGACGACGAAAACCCTTGCTACGACGACAAAGACGTCGCCGGGTGGCACCTTCTGCAGCCCCGGCCGGACTCGCTCGCGTGGCGGGTGCGGTCGGGCGAGATCGACGTGACCACCGCACTCACGGCCGAAGCCGAGGCCTGGCCCGAATAAGAAGTCGCCACGAAGAGCTCTGCGCCGCCACCGCGGTGGCGCAGGGCTCTTCGGCGTGCCCGGATTATTTCTTGCCGCACAGGCGATCCAGGAGGAAGGTGACCAGGAAGACCTTGGGGTGAAACGGAAGCTGGGTAACCCGATCGGACCACTGCCGGCGCGGTCAGCGGCTTGCGCTACCCACACGATGGTGGCACGAAGTGGAAACGCCCACCGGGCATCAGTACCTTTCCCTCACACGGGACGGAGAACACACCTTCACTGCCGTCCTGCCCTCCGCAATCGCTCACCGAGGAGCAATCCATGCTGAAGAAGATCGGGTTCGTCGCGGCCACCGCGGCGGCCGGTGCGTTCCTGGCCGGCGGCATCGCCGCGGCCGACACCCCGGACGGTCACGGCCACCACGGGCACCACTACGGTCACCACTACGGCGGCTACGACTACACCGGTCAGGTCGGCCTGGTGAACCTGAACAACACCGACGTCCTGCACAACGTCAACGTGACGCCGGGCATCTGCGGCAACGACGTCAACGTCCTCGGCGTCCAGGTGCCGATCCACGACTCGCTCAACGGCATCGGCGTGCCGATCCTTTCGCCGGGCGGCCACGAGGCCAGTGGCGAGTCGCCGTACAACTGCGCCGCGGGCGCGGTGTCCGACGGCGGCACGAGCCAGGGCCACTGAGTTTCCGTGCCCGGCCGCCCGCGGTGTGCGGAAGCCGGCCGCGGCACGGGAATCCGGCGGTTGCGCCGACGTCGCACCGCGTGCCCGGAACACGGAGCGAGCTGCACACTCCGGCTCCGCGTTCCGGGCACGTCGCGACGCCGGACGGCGCCGACCCGGGTGGGACCGGACACGACACTGGAGAAGCGTGCCGGTCCCACCCGGCTTGACCGCACCATAACCGACTTTCCCGGGCTCGGCGAACCGATGCCGGGCCCGTTCCCTCCCCCGTTCCCCCGCCGGACCGTCCGGCGGGTTCTCAGAAGGAGTATTTGTTCCGTGATCAAGCAGCTCGGCTTCGTCGCCACCGCCCTCGCCGCCGGGATGGCGGTGCTCGGCGGATCCGCGTCCGCGACCAGTGTCAGCGTCGCGGGCCACCCGGTCGACACCACCGATCAGTTCGGCCTCGTCGGCAACGTGCAGAACCTCGACGCGGTGCACAACCTGAACCTGGTCGGCGGCGTCTGCGAGAACGACGTCAACGTGCTCGGCGTCCAGGTGCCGGTCCACGACACGGCCAACGGCATCGGCGTGCCGGTGCTCTCCCCCGGCGAGCACGAGGCCGAGGGTGACAACCCGGACAACTGCGCCGCCGGCGAGATCGCCGACGGCGGGACCGCTCAGGGCAACTGACCGACCGACCTGATCGTGCTGGCCGGCTCGGCCGCCGTCGAGAAGGCGGCGCGCGACGCCGG
>NZ_JBEZYB010000144.1:0-12287 GCF_040638285.1 Amycolatopsis sp. NPDC026612 | reverse complement strand
CGCCCGGTCCCATTCCGAACCCGGAAGCTAAGCCTGATAGCGCCGATGGTACTGCAACCGAAGGGTTGTGGGAGAGTAGGACACCGCCGAACTTACCTTCCGTACGGCCCGTTAGGATAGCCAGTTGGCTGCCCTAGCGGGCCGTACGCGTATGTCCAGAACAAGATTTTTTCCATGGCAGGAGGCCAGGTGTCCGAGTTCGGTCGACGAGACTCAGCGGATGATGGGTCCGGCCGGTCGGCACGCCGGGACGAAAGCTCCCGCGGCCGGTCGGACGGACCTGGGGGAGACCGGCGCGGCGCGCGGCAGGACCGCGGCGGCCGCGACAGCACGCACCAGGGGCGACCGCGCCGTGACGACCAGGGCGTCCGCGGCGGTGGCAAGCCCTTCCGCGGCGGCGACGGTCCCCGCGACCGCGACCAGCGCGGAGGTTACGCAGGTCAGAGCCGCACGGGCGGCCGCAACTTCAACGACCGCGACGACCGCAAGGGCGCGCCCGGCAGCCGCGACTCCGGTGGCCGGCCGGGTGGTAGCCGGTTCTCCGGTGGCCCCAGCCGCTCCGACGGTCCCAGCCGCTCGGGCGGTGGCCGCTACGAAGACCGGGGTACCGCCGGCCGGTCGGGTGGCCGTTACGAGGACCGGGGCAACAGCCGCTCCGGCACGCGCAACGAAAACCCGGGCCGCAGCTTCGACGACCGGGGCAGCCGGCCGCAGGGCAAGTCGTCGTACGGCGACCGCAAGCCGCGCTGGGAAGACCGCGGTGGTTCCGGCCGCCGCGACGACGACCGCAGCACCCGGCCAGGCGGCTTCCGTTCGGACGACCGGGGCCGTGGCAGCAGCGACCGTCGTGATGACTCGCGCGGTGACCGTGGTGGTTACCAGGGGCGCGACGACCGTGGCTCCCGCACGGGTGGTTTCCGTTCGGACGACCGCGGCCGTGGCAGCAGCTCCCCGCGGCGCGACGACGACCGTGGTCCCCGGACCGGTGGGTTCCGTTCGGACGACCGTCCCCGTGGTGGCAGCGACCGTCGTGACGACTCGCGTGGCGACCGTGGCGGTTACCAGCGCCGCGACGACTCCCGGGGCAGCAGCTCCCCGCGGCGCGATGACGACCGTGGTCCTCGGACCGGTGGGTTCCGGTCCGACGACCGACCCCGTGGCGGGAGTGACCGTGGCGGCTACCAGCGTCGTGACGACTCGCGTGGCGACCGTGGTGGTTACCAGGGGCGCGACGACCGTGGCAGCTCGCCGCGGCGCGACGATGACCGTGGCTCCCGCACGGGTGGTTTCCGTTCGGACGACCGCCCCCGTGGCGGCAGCGACCGTCGCGACGACTCGCGCAGCGACCGTGGCAGCTACCAGCGCCGCGACGACTCTCGCGGCAGCAGCTCCCCGCGGCGCGACGATGACCGTGGCTCCCGCACGGGTGGTTTCCGTTCGGACGACCGCCCCCGCGGCGGCAGCGACCGTCGCGACGACTCGCGCAGCGACACCCGCGACAGCAACACCCGCGACAACCGGGAAGACCGCGGCGAGCGCACCGGCAGTGGTGCCCGCGACGCGGGCAAGCGCTACGACCGCGACAGCAGCACCCCGCGCCGGGACGACAGCCGCCCCGGCTCCCGGGACCAAGGGGACCGCAACCAGGGGGACCGCAACCAGGGCGACCGCAAGGAGCGGCGGGACGACCGGCCGCGCCGGGACCCGCAGCCCCGGGTCGGGACCCCGCTCGACGACGAGGCGCTCGCCAGGGAACTCCTCGAAGCCCCTGAGCTGCCCGAGGAAATCGAGTTCTCGGACCTCGACGAGGACGCCCGCCGCGAGCTGCGGACGCTGCCGAAGGGGCTGGCCGAGACCGTCGGGAAGCACCTCGTCGCGGCCGGCAGCCTGATGGACAGCGATCCCGACGCCGCCCTCGAGCACGCCAAGTACGCCAAGGCCAAGGCCTCCCGCGTCCCGATCGTGCGCGAAGCACTGGGCCTGGTCGCCTACCAAGCCGGCAACTGGTCAGAAGCGCTGTCGGAACTGCGGGCCGTCCGCCGGATGACCCGCACCGACGACCACATCGCGATCATCGCCGACGCCGAGCGCGCGCTCGGCCGCCCCGAGCGGGCCCTCGACCTCGCGAAGGAGGTCGACACGGCGAAGCTCGCGAAGGCCACCCAGATCGAGCTCGCCATCGTCGCGGCCGGGGCGCGCCGGGACCTCGGGCAGCTCGATGCCGCGGTCGTTTCGCTGCAGAGCGACGACCTCAAGGCCGAGAAGCGCGACCCGTGGAGCGCGCGGCTCTTCTACGCCTACGCCGACAACCTCGCGGCCGCCGGGCGCAAGGACGACGCCGTCCGCTGGTTCCTCAACGCGGCCGAGGCCGACGCGGAGGACGAGACCGACGCCGCCGAGCGCGCCGCGGACCTGTCGAACGAGAACGTCGCCAAAAAGGAAAAGGACACCGAAGCGACTGATGAGTGACGCCCTCCTCGCGGCCTACGACGCGGTCCTCTTCGACCTCGACGGGACCGTCTACCACGGCACCCAGGTGATCCCGGGTGCCCCGGAGACGGTCCGGGCCGCGCGGGAGCACGGCACGCCCGTCCGGTTCGTCACGAACAACGCCTCCAAGGCGCCGGACGAGGTCATCGCGCACCTCACCGGGCTCGGCATGCCCGCCGAGCCCGACGAGGTGCACACCAGCGCCCAGGCCGCGGCCGTGCTGCTGCAGGAGCGGCTCGAGCCCGGTGCGGAAGTCCTCGTCGTCGGGACGGAGTCGCTCGCCGCCGAGGTGGCCGGTGCCGGGCTGAAGCCGGTGCGGGAGAACAGCGACGGCGTCCGGGCGGTCGTGCAGGGGCACTCGCCCGACAACACGTGGGCCGCGCTGGCCGAGGCCTGCCTGGCCATCCGCGCCGGCGCGCTGTGGGTGGCCTGCAACGTCGACGCCACGCTGCCCAGTGAGCGTGGCCTGCTGCCCGGCAACGGCTCGATGGTCGCCGCGCTGCGCACCGCCACCGACGTCGAACCCCTGGTCGCGGGGAAGCCGCAGCCGCTGCTGTTCGAGACCGCGGCGCGGTCGGCGGACGCGCGGCGGCCCCTGGTCGTCGGCGACCGGCTCGACACCGACATCGCCGGCGCGGTCGCCGCGGGCCTCGACTCGCTGGTCGTGCTGTCGGGTGTCGCGACGCCGAAGCAGCTGATCGAGGCGATTCCCGCCGAGCGCGGCACCTACCTCGCGGCGGATCTGACCGCGCTCACCGACAACGCCGACGATCTGCGGATCGGGCCGCGCCCTGGCTGGTCCGTCACCGCACAGGACGGCGTCCTCACCGCGACCGGCGACGGCGGCGACCTGGATCTGCTCCGCGCGCTCTGCCACACGGCCTGGGAAACCGGGGTCACCGAAGTAGGCGGGGACGCCAAGACACGGCTCGGTCTGTCCTGACTGAGCCTTCTGAGGCCGAGCCCCAGACCCCAGCCGGGGCCAAGCCCCCCTGGACCACCCCAATGCCCCTGATACCGTTTGTTCCGTGCAAGACCATCCTTATCCCGTCCCGGGCCCACCGCCCGGTTCGTTCTCGGAGCAGACCGACCCGCGCGCCGGCATCGACGACGCCGTCGCCGGGCTGGCCGACCTGGACGCGCTGCCGCTCGCGGAGCACGTCGAGCGCTTCGACGCCGTGCACACCGAGCTGACGGTCGCCCTGTCCAGCATCGACAAGGTCTGATCGGCGTGCCCAAACGGGCCCGCCTCGACGCGGAACTCGTCCGGCGCGGCCTCGCCCGGTCGCGCGAGCAGGCTTCGGCCCTGATCACCGGCGGCAAGGTCACCGTTCGCGGCATGGTCGCGACCAAACCCGCCACCGGCGTGGAATCGGGTGCGCCGATCGTCGTCAAGGACGAGGACGACCCCGGCTGGGCCTCGCGCGGCGCGCACAAGCTGCTCGGCGCGCTCGAGGCCTTCACCCCGCTGGGGCTGTCCGTCGAGGGCAAACGCTGCCTCGACGCCGGCGCGTCCACCGGCGGCTTCACCGACGTGCTCCTGCGGGAGGGCGCGGCGACCGTGCTCGCCGCCGATGTCGGCCGTGGTCTGCTCGACTGGCGGATCCGCACCGACGAACGTGTAGTGGTCATGGACCGCACCAATGTTCGCAATCTGACTCCCGAGGACCTCGGCGGGCAGGTCGACCTCGTCGTCGGCGACCTTTCGTTCATTTCGCTCAAGCTCGTGCTGCCCGCGCTCGCCGCCTGCGCGCGCGACGGCGCCGACCTGGTGCCGATGGTGAAACCGCAGTTCGAGGTGGGCAAGGACCGCCTCGGCACCGGCGGTGTCGTCCGCGACCCGGAACTGCGCGCCGAGTCGGTGCTCGCCGTCATCGACGAGGCCGCGAAGCTCGGCCTCGCGCTGGGCGGCGTCACCGCCAGCCCGCTGCCCGGGCCGTCCGGGAACGTCGAGTACTTCGTGTGGCTCAAGAAAGAACACGTGGCCGAGTCCACAATGGACGCGGTAGACAGGTCTGAGGCCGAGCGGCTCGTCCGGGCCGCCGTCGAGGAAGGGCCCGCATGACCACCGAACGTGAAGTGCTCCTCATGGTGCATCCCGATCGTGACGCGACGGCCGAAGCCGCGCGCGAGGTTTCGGCGCGCTTCGCCAAGGCCGGCATCCGGATCCGGGTGATCGAGGAAGACGTCTGCGCGCTGATCAACCCGGACGAGCACGGCGTCGGGTCGAGGTGCACCGTCGTCGCCGCGGAGGACGACCCCGCCGACGGCGTCGAGCTGGTCTTCGTCCTCGGTGGTGACGGCACGCTGCTGCGCGCGGCCGAGGTGGCCCGCCCCGCCGGGGTGCCGGTGCTCGGCGTGAACCTCGGGCGCGTCGGCTTCCTGGCCGAAGCTGACTCGGACGCGCTGGCCGACACCGTTCAGCGCGTCGTCGACGGCGACTACCAGGTCGAAGAGCGGATGACCATCGACGTCACGGTCACCCACGGCGGCACCGAGCTCGCCCGCACGTGGGCGCTCAACGAAGCCAGCGTGGAGAAGAGCACCCGCGAGCGGGTCCTGGACGCGCTGATCGAGGTCGACGGCCGTCCGGTGTCCGCTTTCGGCTGCGACGGTGTGCTGTGCGCCACACCGACCGGCTCGACCGCGTACGCCTTCTCGGCGGGGGGCCCGATCATCTGGCCGGACGTCCAGGCGCTGCTGGTGGTGCCGAGCAACGCGCACGCGATGTTCGCGCGGCCGCTGGTCGTCTCCCGGGACTCGGTGATCACCGTCGGGATCGACCCTGACGGCTCGTCCGCGGTCCTGACCTGCGACGGAACCCGTCCGATCGACCTCCCGCCCGGAGCACGGGTGCGCGTGACCTGCGGCACCGTACCGGTGCGCTTGGTGCGGTTGTGGGACGGCCCGTTCACCGATCGGCTGGTCCAGAAGTTTTCGCTGCCGGTGAAGAGCTGGCGCGAACGGCACGCGCGGCCCGTCGAATAGTCTCTCCGCCGCGGAATTCGAACATATCGGCGACTCGCCGGGGTAGCGGGTGCGCAGAGTGTCGGTGGTGGCCGCTACGGTAGGCGGCGTGCTGGCCGAGATGCGCATCCAGGGCCTCGGAGTCATCGAGGACGCCCTGCTGGAATTGCACGCGGGCTTCACCGTCGTGACCGGTGAGACCGGTGCGGGGAAGACCATGGTCGTCACCGGGCTGCACCTGCTGTCCGGGGGCCGCGCCGAGGTGTCCAAGGTCCGGACGGGGATGCTCAAGGCGTTCGTGGAAGGGCGGTTCACCTACTCCGGCGTCGAAGGCGCCGAACGGATCGTGGCCGAGTCGGGCGCGGACGTGGACGAGGACGGCAGCGTGATCGCGCTGCGCGCGGTCGCCGTCGACGGGCGGTCCCGCGCCCACCTCGGCGGCCGGTCCGTGCCGGTCGGCGTGCTCGCGGAGCTGTCCGAGCAGCTGATCGCGGTCCACGGCCAAAACGACCAGCTGCGGCTGCTGCGGCCGGCCGAGCAGCGCGCGGTGATCGACCGGTTCGCCGGTGATGCGGTGGCAAAGCCACTGGGCGCCTACCAGGAGATCCGGTCCGAATGGCTGGCGGTGATCGCCGAGCTGACCGAGCGGTCGACGCGCTCGCGGGAGATGGCCCAGCAGGCCGACCTGCTCAAGCACGGGCTGACCGAAATCGACGCCGTCGCGCCCGAGCCGGGCGAGGACGTCGAGCTCACCGCGCAGATCAAGCGGCTCGCGGCGGCCGACGAGCTGCGGGCGGCCGCGACCGAGGCGCACGTAGCCGTGTCCGGCTCTCCGGACGGCGAACCGGAGGCACCGGGCGCGGCCGGCCTGGTTTCCGAGGCGCTGCGGCGGCTCTCGACGTCGGAGGACGCGGTGCTGCGCGAGCTGGCGCCGCGGCTGGAGGAGGCGTCGGTGCTGCTCGCCGACGTCGGCGCCGAACTGGGCAACTACGTCGAGACGCTGGACGCCGACCCGGCGCTGCTGGAGCAGGTGCTGGCCCGCCAGGCCGACCTCAAGCGGCTGACCCGCAAGTACGCCGCGGACGTCGACGGCGTGCTCGCCTGGGCCGACGACGCCCGGCGCCGGCTGGAGACCATGGACACCTCGGAAGAGGCGCTCGCCGAGCTGGCCATGCGGCGCGATCAGCTCGCGGTGCAGCTCGCGGCGCACGCGGCCGAGGTGTCGGGCGCCCGGGAGAAGGCGGCGGCCGAGCTGGCCGCGGAGATCACCCGCGAGCTGTCCGGGCTGGCGATGGGCCAGGCCGCCATCGAGGTGACGGTGGAGCAGCGTCCCGCCGAGCACGGCGACACGCACGCGCTGACCATCGACGGCCGCGCGGTGCACGCGGGTGCGGACGGCGTCGACGACGTCGAGCTGTTGCTGCGCGCGCACGACGGCGCGCCACCGCTGCCGGTCCACAAGGCCGCCTCGGGTGGTGAACTGTCGCGGGTGATGCTGGCGATCGAGGTGGTCCTGGCCCACGCGGACACGGTCCAGACGCTGGTGTTCGACGAAGTCGACGCCGGTGTCGGCGGTCGCGCGGCGGTCGAGATCGGCCGGCGGCTGGCGCGCCTGGCCCGGACCCACCAGGTCCTGGTGGTGACGCACCTGCCGCAGGTCGCGGCGTTCGCGGACCAGCACCTGGTGGTGGACAAGGGCCACACCGGCGGGGTCACGCGCAGCGGCGTGAAGAACCTGAAGCAGGCCGAGCGGGTGAGTGAGCTGGCTCGGATGCTCGCCGGCATGGACAACGAGACCGGCCGCGCCCACGCGGAGGAACTGCTGGCCACGGCGGAGAAGGACAAGACGGAGTTCGAGCCGAAGAAGAAGCGCGCGGCGAAGAAGAAGTAGCGCGTCAGTCCCCGAGGGCGGTGTTGATGCCGCGGAACACCTCCGCCAGCACGCGCGCCTGCTCACCGGTCATCCGGTCGGCGAAGTGGCGCTGCACCCCGCGCACGTGCGTCGGCCACGCCCGCTCAAGCGCCGCCAGCCCCTCGTCGGTCAGGACCACGAGCGTGGACCGGCGGTTCGCCGGGTCCGGCTCGCGACGCGCGTAACCCGAAGACTCCAGGCCGTCCACGATCCTGGTCAACCCGCTCGCGCTGTGCACCAGCGCCGCCGCCAGGTCCTTCATGCGCAGGCGGCGCTCCGGGGCCTCCGACAGCTGCACCAGCGCGTCGTACGTGCGGTGCGTCATCCCGTGCTCGGCCCGCAGTTCCGCGTCGAGCACCCTCAGCAGCAGCGCCGATGACCGCAGGAATCCTCGCCACGCCGCGTCGTGCGCTCGGGTCAGGCTCACGGGGGGAATAGTACCCAAGCGAACAGTTGTTGTGCGAACTGTTCGCTTGCGAAGGAAGGACCCAGGATGCGCGCAGTGGTACTCAGGGAACCCGGACCCGTCGAAAACCTGGAACTCACCGATCTCCCGCTGCCCGAGGTGAAACCCGGCTGGGTCCGGATCGCCGTCAAGGCGTTCGGCCTCAACCGGTCCGAGCTGCACACCCGGCTCGGGCTGGCCGAAGGCGTCACGTTCCCGCGCGTGCCCGGCATCGAGGCGGTCGGAATCGTCGATGCCGGCGGCACTTTCGAGCCCGGCCAGCAGGTTGCCACCATGATGGGCGGCATGGGCCGCACGTTCGACGGCGGCTACGCCGAATACACCCTGGTGCCGGAGGACCAGGTCATCCCCTTCCGCAGCGACCTCCCGTGGGAGGTCATCGGCCAGGTCCCCGAGACGCTGCAGACCGCGTACGGCTCGCTCACCACCGGCCTCGACCTCAAGCCCGGCCAGACGCTGCTGATCCGCGGCGGCACGTCCGCGCTCGGCTTCGCCACGGCCACCCTGGCCCGCGACCTCGGCGCCACCGTTTTCGCCACCACCCGGCAGAAGGACCGCTTGGCCACCCTGGCCGAGCACGGCGTCGACCACCCGCTCCTCGACGACGGCGACGTCCAGGCGCAGGTCCGGAAGATCGTCCCGGACGGCGTCGACGCGGCCCTCGAACTGGTCGGCACCCCGACCCTGCCGGACACCCTGAAAGCCACCCGCGTGCACGGCACCGTCTGCTTCACGGGCATGTTGTCCAACCAATGGACGATCTCGAACTTCTATCCGATCGGCTACCTTCCGGCTGGGGTCCGGTTGACCGCTTATGGTGGTGAGGCGGACGACCTGCCCGCCTCCGTCCTCCAGCGCCACCTCGACCGGATCGCCGACGGCGAAGCGAGCCTCGGCCCGGCCAAGGTGTACTCGATGGCGGAGATCCGGCAGGCGCACGACGACCTGGAGCACAACCGGACGGCGGGCAAGCTCGTCGTGCTGACCGGCCGAGCGGAGGGAGCCGCCCCGTGATCCTGCCGCCGCCCGCCGACGTCGAAGCCCAGCTCTCCGCCGCGCGGCGGGACGGCGACCTCGACCGCTACCTCGGTCTCCTCGCCGGCGAGGAGCTGTTCGTGCCGATCCGGCGGGTGGATGCCCGCAGCATCCTCGACGAGCGGGCGGAGACCTTCCCGAACGTCTACTTCGAGACCGGCGGCGACGAGTTCCTGCAGGTCTTCACCCGCGGCGCGCTGCCGGACTTCGGCTCCGACGTCGTCGCCATGAGCGGCGCGCTCGACTGGGCGGTCGACGGCGTCGGGCGGCACGAGCGCGTCGTGTTCAACCGCGGCACCCGCGGCGAGTGGCGGCTGGCGGGGGCGACGCTGCAGCCGTGGCTCGACGCGCACGTCGACGAGGTCACCCCGCTGGAGGACCAGGTGGAGCGGCTGATCACCGCGCCGTACGGGCACCTCGAAGGACCCATCGCGCACGCACTCGCCTGCGGCGCGCACCTGGCCGTGCTCAACGCGGCGCCCTGGAACCTCCTCGACGGCCGCTTCCACGACTACGTCGCCGAGGTGCGCGGCCTGCGGGACTGGTGGGGCGTGCCCGACCCGCCCGGCTGGCGCGCGACCATGACCGGCCTGATCGGCGACGGCTACGCGCTGACGCCCGGGAACCTGGTTCTCATGCTGCGCCTGCGGTTCGCCGCCGAGTACGGGCTGCCGGGCGCCGAGTTCGATCCGCTGACCTGGGCGCAGCTGGTGGACCGGTGGTGCGCGGAAAACGACGCCGCGGACCAGGCCGCCGAGCTGCGGGAAACCGTCCGCCGGGTGTCCCGGTACGAGCGGCGGTTCCGCGCCGACGGCCTGGTCGACGCGGACGGGTGCGTCACGACGACGCTGTCCTGGGACGTCGGCCGCGCGGTCACCATCGCCCGCGGCGGGCTGGCGGCCGGGTACTGCGACGCGCTGACCGCCGAGCTGATGGTGCTCGAAGCAGGCGCCCTCGCGCGCCGCTACCACCAGTCATGGGCCGACCTGTCGGCGGGCTACGTCATGGGCCGGTTGCTGGACGCGGGCGACGAGGAGTTCGGCGAGTGGTACCCCGCGGCCGTGCGCGTCCACCACCAGCTCCTTCAGGACCCGGCGAGCCCCTGGCTGAACCTCGATTTCGGCTCGCTTTCGGAGGAATCGGAAGCCTGAGCCGCGACTGTCCTCACCACAACGAGTCACTACGGCTTCGGCGTGGCGTACTACGTCCCACGAGCAAATTTGTCACCATCGGCCACATGAAGCTCACCGGGTTGCTCACGCGGAACCAAGAACCCCTCCCGGGGATCATCGGGGTCGCCCGGGTCGACCGCCGCACCCGGGAGCTGCTGCGCCGGATCAGTCCCGGCGACATCGTCGTGCTCGACCAGCTGGACCTCGACCGCGCGACGGCCGACGCCCTGGTCGAGGCGGACGTCGCGGGCGTGGTCAACGCGTCGCCGTCGATTTCCGGCCGGTTCCCCAACATGGGACCCGAGATCCTCGTCGCCGCCGGCATCCCGCTCGTCGACTCGGTCGGCAGTGAGCTGCTGCGCTCGGTCAAGGACGGCACGAAGCTGCGGCTGCACGACGGCGTCGTGTACGTCGGCGAGCGGCAGGTCGCCTCCGGCATCGAGCAGACGACCGAGAGCGTCGCCGACCAGATGATCGAGGCCAAGGCCGGGATGTCGACGCAGCTGGAGGCGTTCTCCGCGAACACCATCGAGTTCCTGCGCCGCGAGCGCACGCTGATCCTCGACGGCGTCGGCGTGCCCGAGCTGAAGGTGCCGCTGCGCGACCGGCACGTGCTGGTCGTCGCGGGCGGCAACGGGCACGTCGAGGACCTCAAGAAGCTCAAGAAGTACATCGCCGAGCACCGGCCCGTGCTCATCGGCGTCGACGCCGGTGCCGACACCCTGCGCGTGCAGGGCTACAAGCCGGACGTCATCGTCGGTGACCCGACCGGCATCGGCACCGCCACGCTGCGCGGCGGCGCGGAGGTCGTGGTGCCCGCTCAGCCCGACGGTCACGCTCCCGGTGTCGAGCGGATCCAGGACCTCGGCATCGGCGCGGTGACGTTCCCGGCGTCGGGCAACGCCGAAGACCTCGCGCTGCTGCTGGCCGACGCGCACGGCGCGAGCCTGGTCGTCACGGTCGGCTTCCAGGCCACCCTGCGCGAGTTCCTGGACCACGGCCGGTCCGGTTCGAACCCGTCGACGTTCCTGACGCGGCTGAAGCTCGGCACGAAGCTCGTCGACGGGAAGGCGGTCGCGACGCTGCACCACAGCCGGGTGTCGGTCGGCGCCGTCGTCCTGCTCGTGCTCGCCGCGGTCGTGGTGGTCGCCGCGGCCCTGCTGGTGTCCGATGTGGGCTCGGTCTACCTCGACTGGCTCCGGCACACCTGGAATTCGCTCACCGCCTGGGTCAAGGGGCTCTTCACGTGATTTCGCTGCGGTACCACGTCGTTTCCATCGCCGCCTGCTTCCTCGCACTGGCCGTCGGGGTCGTGCTGGGCTCGACGGCGTTGAACGGCTCGTTGCTGTCCGGGCTCGCGGGGGAGAAGAAGGACCTCGGCAGCCAGGTCGCCGACCTGGAGGCGCAGCGCAACGCGCTCAACGCCCGGCTGGCCGACGCCGACGCCTTCGCCGGCTCGATGGGCCCGAAGGTCGTCGCCGGCGTCCTGGACAAGCGGTCGGTGGTGCTCGTGACGACCGGAGACGCGCGCCCGGCCGACCGGGACGCGCTCAAGCAGCTGATCGGGCAGGCCGGGGCCTCGGTGACCGGTGAGGTGCAGCTGACGTCGGCGTTCGCCGACCCGGAGAAGGCCGACCAGCTCCGGGACGTTGTCACGCGGTTGCAGCCGGCCGGCTCGAAGTTCCCGACGGCGGGTGACTCCGGCACGCTCGCCGGCGCGCTGCTCGGTTCGGTGCTGCTGCTGGACAAGACCACGGCGAAACCGCAGTCCTCGGGCGAAGAACTGGCGGCCGCGCTGAGCGGGCTCACCGACGGCGGATTCGTCAAGGCGGGCCAGGACGTCAAGCCCGCGCAGCTGGCGGTCGTGCTCACCGGGGCCCCGGCGAGCGGTGACGGCGCGGGTGACCGCGCGGCGACGATCGCGCGGTTCACGACGCAGCTCGACCGCAGCGGCGCGGGCACGGTCCTCGCGGGGGACGCCGGTTCCGCGGACGGCACCGGCGCGCTGGGCGTGGTCCGGGCGGACACCTCGGCGACGTCCATCCTGTCCACTGTGGACAACGCCGACTCCTCGGCGGGGCGGGTGAGCACCGTGCTGGCGTTGAAGGAACAGCTCGACGGCGGTGCGGGCCGCTACGGCGTCGCGGGCAACGCGCAGGCGCCCTCGCGGCGAAGGAGGGGGTGGCCGCGGCGACCATGTCGCGGATCATCGCGTCCCTGGTCGAGGCCGGCTACGTCAGCCGGG
>NZ_JBEZYB010000143.1:0-12410 GCF_040638285.1 Amycolatopsis sp. NPDC026612 | reverse complement strand
CTGCTCGTCAGGATCGATCACCACGAACGGGAAGACAAGGTTGACATCCCGTTGGCTGCTTGACCCCCGAAGAACTTCCAAAACCAACCACTAAGCCCCACAAATATCGTACGGTTCTCCACCCACGTTGTGCTGTATGGCGTAGGCGTCGCAGAGGTACGGGTTGCCTGGGCCGTCGGGGTCGTCAGCTGAGCCACCGGAGGCAATGAGGGTGTGCTCGTCGTTGTGCTTGAGCGTGAAGCTCTGGCCAGCCTGGAAGTCCGAGCTGGCGTAGGCGTAGTTCGTGACCGTGTTGCCGCCGCTGTCGGTGTACCAGACCTTGGCGTAGGTGCCGGTCAGCTGCTCCCTGCCGGTCGATTTGAACTTGACCGTTGCGTTGCCGCTGCACATCCGGCTCATGCTCGAGGTCGCGGAGTCGCACGGGCCGGCGTTCCACTGGATGCTGCCCGTGCCGTCCTTCTTAATGTCCATGGTGAGCCCGTGCACGACCCAGTGCCCGACGAAAGGGATGGACGGTTTGGGCTGGTAGGTCACGGTCACCGACTCCTGGTCCCGACCTTGGAGCAGGTCGCCCAGCGTCTCGAACTGGCTGCGGAAGAACTCCGCCGCCGGCCCGACCACCAGCACCGCGCCCAGCAGCACCCCCTTCCAACCGAACACCTCCCCCAGGGTGGCCGGGTCGAAGCAGCCGCCGAGGATGGCACCGATGTCAGGAGTGCTCTGATTCAGCGCTTCAGCGCATCCTTCCACCTGGAGGAACTTCCCGGTGGCTTCGGCGATCCGGTCGTACTGACTGATCTTGATCGCGCCGTTGCTAACGGTGCCCGCTCCCGCTCCGAACCGGGTCAGGATGTTGATCAGCGTGGTGACCCCGAATTCGAGCTGGTACAACGACTCGGCAAACCCGTCGAACTCCGTCGTGAAGCTGACGCTCTGGTCCTTGGCGAGCTGGTAGCTCAGCGCCGCCTGGTCGAACGGCATCAGCACGGTGCGCTTGTCGCTAAACGACTGCTGGGCCACCCATTGCAGACCGAACCGTTCCTTCGGCCGCTGCGCGACAGTGATCCCCGCGTGGTTCACAAGAATCGGGTACCGGCGTTTGTCGACAATTCGAACCGTCGGCTTACCGCCCTCGATTCCGAGGCACCAGTACAGCGGGTCGCTGCCCTTCGAGCCGATCGAGTAGCCCTGGTTGCGAGCGTCCTGCTCGCCGGGGCACTTCGGTTTCTCGGCATCGGCGAAGGCGTCGCCGGTCAACGAGTCGAAGCTCTTCTTCAGCTCGGCCTTGGTCGCATCCACAAGGTTGCCGAAGCTGCGGAACAGGGGATCCCACCACGACAGGTGGTTCGTCGTGACGAAGGCGTAGCCACCTTCCACTTTGGACGGTTTGACGAGCTCCCAGCCGTCGGCCGCGCCCGTCCGGTTGACTGCGATGACCACGTCTGCGGCCTCGGCCGGCCGATTCAGCGCGAACCGCAGCGTGACCGGCTGGGGAAGATCCCCGTCCGGCGTGATGTGCACGACCCCGCTCAGCGATTCGGTTTCCGCGAACGGCGGCTTCGCGATGTGGTCGTCGGAGACCGCTGTCAGCGTTGCCGGCGCGCCGTCGTCGACACTCACGCCGCTGCCGAGGTCACGGAACGCCTCGCTCGCGGTCGCGGGAGAACTGCCCGCCAGCGAGCCGCCACTGAGCAGCCAGGCTGTCACTCCCCCGGCCACCAGCGCTATGACCAGCACCAACACCACCACAAGGCGACGCCGTCGCGTGGTCTTCGGTGGTGCCACCACAGGGTCCTCCTGCCTCTTCCGGTGTCCTGAGCGGACTACGGGTGACCGTCCGATCTCCCCCACTGTCTCCTCGGCGTCCTCGGGCGTTACGACGCCACGGGGATCCGGGTGACGTCGTAACGCAACGGTGTCCCCTGCCGACTCGGCACACGACACACACCAGGTCGGCACGGAAGGTTTCCCATGTGGCGTCCGGCGAAGCGAACCGTGCTCCTCACGGTGAGCGCACTCGCCGTGGGCGCGTGGTTCGGGATCCGCGCGCTCACCGGTGACGGCGCAGCCACGGCAGCGTTGACACCGGCCGCGCAAGCACCGGCGTTCACGTCGGCGGACGGAACGTCCTCGATCGACGTCCCGGCGGGGGCGATGACCCCGGGAACGACTGTCGACTTCATCCCGGCTCCGATCGAGACACCGGGACTGAACGCCACCCTGCGCGGAGCCACGGCCGCGGGCACCCCGGTGGACCTCCGGGTCACGAACGGATCCCTCGCCCCAGGCCGGTCTACCGTGACCCTCACCTACGACCCGGCCCTGATCCCAGCCGGCCTCACCGCCGACCAGGTCGGCCTCGCCGTCTTCGACCGCCAACTCGACAGCTGGATCCCGATCCTCAGTGCGAAGGCCGACCCGATCCGGCACACCGTCAGCGGCGTCGCCCCGCACTTCTCGCCCTTCAGCGCGGTCGTCCTCAACCCGGCGAAGGCCCTGGTCAACGTGGCCGGTAAGGCCATCCACACGGTCATCGACAGCAGCGTCACCTTCGCGAAGTGGGTCACTCAGCTACTCGCGGAGCTCACCCGCACGCTCGTGAAGGACCTCTTCGGCATCGCACCCGACCTCGCCTGCAAACCGGCCGCCACCGACGTCACCGTCACCGCGAAAAGCCTGCTCAACCGGCTGACCGCCTGCGCCCAGACCGGAAGCGACCGCGACACGACGGTGAGACTGCGCAACGGCTACGCCTTCCCGTTGCGCCTGGACAAACTGCCCGCCGGCCTCACCCTGCGGCTCAGCGACGTCTGGAACAACGGCGAAGACCTCGTCAACCTCGTCCGCAATGCCTACTGGGCATTGCAGAACCGCGCCGTGCTCGGTGGTGCTGCCCTCGGAACGGTGACCGCCACCCCCGAGCTCAAGAAGACGGCGACCGCGACGATGGATATCGACAGCGACGCGGTCGGCTTCGACACGGCGCTGGCGTTCCTCATGGTCATCGCCCCCGAACAAGCCACCCTCAAGCCCGCGATCAAGTCGGCGGCCGAGGCGGCGGTCAAGGGAACCGTCACCAAGGGCGAGGCCGGGAAACCCTCGGCCTGGGTCGGCCAGGCGTTCAGCCTGATCGACTGCGTGGTCAAACAAGCCCACACCACCCCACCGACCGAGTTGTTCACCGCGACCGGCGTCCGGGCGACCGCGGACGTCGTCCATGCCTGCCGCAGCGACCTGCTCAAGCAACTCAACCTGCACGGCGCCCTGGTCGAGCTCCTCGGCACCGTCAAGGTCCTCCCCGAGACCGTGGAAAGCATCCTCTACCCGCTGGCCGGCACCATCGCCGAGCAGATCGGCGGGATCAAGCAGCAGAAACCCCAGGCGACCGTCCAGCGCGGCAGCGGCGGCGCGGTCCGCTTTGACGGGATCGGCGACCTGAGCCTCGCCAGCACGGCAGCGGGCCTGCGTGCCCGCGGCTACACCGACCACGGCAACCTCTACGAGACCACCAACCCGGCATGCGTCAGCTACCAGAAGCCCGGCCAGCCGCTCACGTACAGCGTCGACCCGAACGGGCGTGTGCTCGCCATCAGAGCCGGCGTTTCCGGAACGAAGCTCTCCACCGAGATCGGCAGCATCCACGCAGGGTCCACGCTCGCTCAGCTGCGCACCGCGTTCCGCGGCCACCAGATCCACGAATACCTCGACCTCGACTTCGGGCAAGGCACCAACGGCGTCGTCGTCGACGGCCCAGGTGGCGCCATCGCCTTCAGCCTCGACGAGGCCACCCCCGCCGAATATGCGTCCGGGCAAACCACCATCACCTACATCGACGGGGTCGGCGTCCCCGGTCACGCCCCGACCGCCATGGAGATCGACTGCTGAGCGGCGCCGAAGCCCCGAGCGCCCCGACTGGGAGGCGGGCAGATTGGGCCACCTGTGCGTGCCGACCGGCATTCGGGAAGTACCGCCCCCTCACCTCTCGGCTCCAATGATCCCTGGCCCAGACCACGCGATCTCCGACGAAACAGATGGCACAACCGGCAGCAAGCACAAAAACTTCGTCACAGGAATCAAGTGTCCACTAATTGACCATTTCTTGCGGCATTTTGTCCAGTTTCAGAAATCGTTTACCACCACCTCGCATCGCCGACACGCCGGGGCAGGCACCACACGTTGGGCCGAATATCCGTACGATGACTCACCAATCGGCGGAATCGGTCTGCGCGATCCGGTTCAGCCCCGCCAACGACGTGACCTGGGGAACGTCACAGCCTGCCGAATGGAGCTGTCCGCAAGGTGCACCTGAAGAACTACTCCGTGAACGGGTTTCGTTCGCTCTTGAAGATCGAAAACATCCCCATCGGCGCTCCGACGATCATCGCCGGTCACAACGACGGCGGAAAGACCGCTCTGCTAGATGCCCTGCGATTCCTCCTGGACGACTACGAATTCGACGAAGCCGATCGGTCGTACCTGCCCGGATCGGACGGCACGCGGTGCGCCACGACCACCGTCGAAGGACGGCTCATCCTCGACGCCTGGGAACAGGAAACGTTCCACCTCGCCGAAGAGGCCCGCGTCCGCCGGGTCGCCGACGACGAGGGCACTCGGTGGGAGTATTGGGCCCCGGTGCCGACGGACGAGCGGCTTCGCAGCCTCGCCACCACCAAGGCTGCCGCCCTCGTCACCCTCACCCGCGAATTCGGCCTGAAGCCGAAGTCGACCCGCCAAGCCGACACCCGCGCCGCGTTGCAGGCCTACGCCGCCGAACACTCCGACGGCGAGGATTGGCTCTCCGCACCTCGCGAGTTGAAGATCCGGCTCCCCCGCCCGCTCATGTTCGACGGGAACATCGCGGACCCGGACCAGACTGTCAAGAGCACCCTGGAAGCCCGGTACCGAGCCCACGTCGAGGACCCGGAGTTCCAGGGGCGCCTGGCCGACCTCGAGAACGAGGTCGAAGAACGGATCCGGAACGAGTCCAAATCGCTGTGCGACCACATCCAACGTCGGTGTCCTGACCTCGAGTCGGTCACCGTGGAACCCGACGTCTCGTTCACCCATCGGCTCCGCGGCACCAACCTCCAGATCGCACGCAGCTCGACCGGCCCGGTGGGCTTGGCCCGATCAGGGAAGGGCAGCAACCGGCGTGTCGCGCTGGCGATCTGGGAGTGGACCAGCGACCTGCTCGCCCAGCAAGACGCCACCGAGCCCGACCCTGACCAGCATGGAGAGCCGGCGCCGTCGCCGGTCCAGACGATCGTCCTCTACGACGAGCCGGACACCCACCTCGACTACGCCCACCAGCGCAAGCTCATGAAGCTCATCCGCGAGCAGAGTGACCTCCCGAGCGTCAACGTCATCGTCGCCACGCACTCGATGAACCTCATCGACGGCGTCGACATCGCCGACGTCGTGCACCTCAAGCAGGTCGACGGCCAAACCGAAGTCGAACGCCTCGGCACGGAGACGCACGAAGAGATCGACCGGTTCCTCGGCAAGATCGCCGCCAGCGTCGGGCTCCGCAACTCCGTCCTCCTGCACGAACGGCTGTTCATGGCCGTGGAAGGCGCCACGGAGCTGCAGGCATTCCCGCTCCTGTTCCGACTGAGCGAGGGACTGTCCCTCCAGGCCGCCGGCATCGCGCTCTGGGCTTGCGACAACAACGAGGGCGCGCTGCACCTGGCAAAGTACCTGGCGGAGCACGGCCGCGAGATCAAACTCGTCGTGGACGCCGACAGCCGGAACAACAAGATGTTCCAGGTGCCGAACCTGCAGCGAGCGTTCGGCGCACGATATGACGAAATCACCCGCTTCGTCGGCGAGTCGCAGCACTACAACGAACTCGAAGAGCTCTTCCCGGACGAGCTGTGGGCTCGCGTGGCCAACGAACGCTGGGCACGCGACACGCCGTGGCTCGCGGAAGACTTCCGGGCCCACCGCGGCGGCAAGTTCAGCAGCGGCGTCCAGGAGATGCTCCAGGCCGCCAGCCCGAACGGCCCGAAGGGCAAACCGGTGATGATGGCCGACCTGGCCCTGGCCCTCCGGGACGCGAACGAGGTCCCTCAGGAGCTCCGCGACGTGTTCGAGGAGGCCCGGACGCTGGCAGAGCAGTAGTCGCGAGCGCCGGACGACAATCCACCTTCCCGCCTCCGTTGCATCCGCTCCTTGCGTTGCTCATCGCTGGGGGCCGTCCAGGTGTGCCATCCGACATCGGGCGCCCATTGGCCACCGTGCTGCGGCCTCGCGATACCGCACCAGCGGCACCCGTTCGGCGAACGCTCCGGGGCATTGCGGTCGCTGCTCATCAGCCCTCCCGATCCGTCCCCCACAGTTCTAGCGCACACCACCGACATTTTTCGTACCGAACGCATCACCGCAGGTCAAGAGACCAAGGAGTCGAAATGCAGCGCCAGCCCGTCACGTCGTCCAACGTCGTCTCGATCGGGTACGACCCGGGGAGCCGGACTCTCGAGATCGAGTTCCGCGAACAGGCGATCTACCAGTACTTCGACGTCCCCGAGGACGTGTCCGACGGACTTCTCCGGGCACCGAGCCACGGCAAGTTCATCTGGGCGAACATCCGCGATCGCTACCGGTACCAGAGGGTCGACCAGCGGGCGAGCTGAGAGCCAAATCCGCGACGCGATGACGTCAAGGCGCCAGGCCGCTGGCTGGTCGAGACGCCGCATAGTCTCGACGGCCGGTACGCTGGCGATCTCGCCATCCCGGGCTCGACCACGGTCAAGCCGACCGGGTTCGCCGAACTCCACCGCAATCGATACAGCCTTCGCGAGGGCCGACGACCTGTCGAGGGCCAACTTGGGTGCCGGGCTGGCGTGTGCTGCCAACCAGGTCCACGTCGAGCCATGTCGCCGGCGGCCTCGAACCTGAGAGCCAAGCTGCCAGTTCAACCAGCGCGGCATGGACGGTGAGCCCGTTGACGTAGACCACGGACGGGTTGGCCGAGCCGGCTCCGTAGCCGTGCTGCCGATCGAGGGCCTGCTGGTCGGTGGACTTCGCCCAGCGTGCGACCTCGGCCGGATCCAACTCGTCCAGGCAAGACAGGCAAGGACCGTCCGGCAGGACAAACACGACACGGCCACCGAGAGCCGCGGGCTCGGCGGTGTGGTCGGCCCCGGTGGCGATGTCGAGGTAGGGCACCCGCGAGTCGACCGCGATCTGGTTGAGCCGGTGACGGGGACCGTCGTGGTCGACGCACCCGATGATCAGGTCGACGTCATGAAGTTCCGGATGCGGTTCGGCAACGGTGATCCCCGGCCGCTGCCCAACGTTGATGAGCGGATCGATCGCGCGCATCCGGCGACGGGCGACGAGCTGCTTCGGGCTGCCGATATCGGCGTGGTCAGCGGTCACCATCCGGTTGAGGTTGGTGGTTTCGACCAGGTCATCGTCGAAGATCAGCACATTGCGGAAGCCGAGGTAAGCCAGCGCGGCGGCAACGTGCGACCCGGTTCCGCCGGCGCCGACAAGGGCGACCCGCAAGCTGCCGATCGGTGCCTGGGCTTCGGCCCCGAGGAGCGGAAGCTGGCGGGCGAACCGCTCGTCTTCCACCGCCCGGGCGTTGAGGACACGCAAGCAAGAGCCGATGGAAACCACCGTGTCGAACGGACGGCGTTCCAGACCTCCGGCCGCAGCTGGTCGCCACCACTCGGCCCACACGGAGCCCTCGGCCCAGACGGCCGCGCCGTAAGGGGTACCGTCCAGGAGATCCAGCACGTACCCCGCCATGGGTTCGAGGTTCGTCTCGTCAATGCGTGAGAACTGCGGGGGCCCAATGTAGTGATTGTGGAACTCGACCAGGCCCCGGCCGGATGTGATGGCTCGGTTGTGCACCCGGTCGAGTGCGTCGTCCTTGATGGACCAGCCGTGGGCGCTCTGGTGGACTTCTCGGTCGTCGATGAGGACGACGTCCACGACCTCGAGAACCGGGTCGTTCGGGTCGTTGCGCAAGATGTCGGTCAGGGCGAAGGCGAAACGTTCGCCTGAGGCGTTCCTGAGGTGCTGTTCGATGCGGGCCCAATGGCCCGGCACGGTGAACTTGAGGGTGCTCATGGTCGTCAATCCGCTTCTTGGAATCGGCTGAGGGCACCGGCGAGGTACTCGGCGAGGTTGCTGCCGGAAGCCGGGTCGGCGGTCGGCCTCCAGTCGCCGGGCTCGACGTGGTACGAGAACTGCAGCCACGGCTTGCCCGCGTGCACCTGCACGCCCTGGCTATTGCCCGGCGTGCCGCCGTTCGCGAGGGTCAGGTCGGGCCGGGCGCAAATGTTGTCCGGCTGCCCTGCCGGGTAGTTCGGCGGGATTGCGAACAGCACGTCGGTTTCTTCGTGCGACCAACCGGCTGGAAGCCGGTGGCCAGCCAGCACGACGACGAGCGACTCCCTATCGATGCGAGCTCCGGGGTATGCCTGGCGCAGCAGGGTTTCCTCCTGCGCCAGGCGCGCCGCGAGCCGGTTCGGCTCCGTCATGAATCAGCCCCGCTTGAACCGCGGACGGCGCTTGAACTGCGCTCCGGGAACCAGGTGAACCGTCTCGTCGGGTGCGACGGTCTTCCGGGCCCCGTCCGGCAGGATCTGGATCAGTCCGTCGCCGGAGCTGATACCGGCGATGGTCATGATCTCCGCGCCGGTGATGGTGGGGTGCTCGTGCTCGTAGGTGGTGCCGTCGACGTCGAACACGAACTTGGCCCGCTGTTCCCCGGGGTGACGTCCCGGGGTGTCGTCGACGTCGGCACCGGTGTGGGTGGCTGGCACGTCGCCTCCTCTGGTCGGCCCGCCTGATGCGGGCTTTCACCAAGAGGTCGTCGGCCTCGTCGGTTCCACACCCCCCTCTTCGGGAAAATCTTGCAATTCTTTGTTCGCTCGCGCGTACGTGAGCTCGACCGTGTTTGGCGCGATCGCGGCCAACCTGCGGGCCAAGCCTTCCTCGTAGGTCGTGACCACGATTTGGTCGACGGCGCCCGCGTCGGCGGCAAGCAGGAGTGTCCGCGCGATGGTGGCGCGGCGGCGAGGATCGAGATGCTCCAAGGGTTCGTCGAACCAGATCGTCGACGCGCGCGCCAACGTCTTTATCAGAAGCAATCTGGTCACCAGTAGCGCTGTCGCACGTTCGCCACCGCTGAGGTCGCCGAGGCCGAGTTCGACGTCGCCGTGCTGGACACCCAGGTGCCCATCCGGACCGAACCGCAGACCGTCACTGCCGAACACGAGTTTCCAGCGGCGGCTGATCTCTTGGGTGAGCGGTTGTATCCGTTCGTTCAGGTAGTGGTCCGCCACCCGGTTCAAACTGTTCTGGGTGACCTCGGCGACGGCGTCCTCGCGAGCCGCGGTCAAAAGGTCGTTGTGCTCACGTCCGGCTTGGCGCAGGCTCGCCGCCTTCCGTCGTGCTTCCGATAGCCGGGCACCGAGTGCGCCGTGTTTCTCGGCGAGCTCGGACACCAACCGGCGTGCGTTGGCCAGCTCGATGGCCGCGGCCGGGCCCGGGTCTTCGTTCTCGGGCTCGACCGGAGCCGGCAGGCCGCTCAAGGTTCGCCCGAATTCGGCGATCACAGCAAGCCGCCGCCGGACGGACGCGGTCTCCAGGTCCCGGCGTTCGACCTCGGTGCGAGCGTGCACGTCGAGGTCGCCGTGCGAGGAGAGTGCGGCGTCGCGCTCGGCCGCGCTGAGCGGGCGCAGGCAGGTGGGGCATTCAGTCGTCGCGGCGCTCAGGAGGTCGGCGGCGTTCGCCGCCGTCGCCGACGCGACCTCGGCTGCCGCCCGGGCAGCTAGGCTGTCCTGGAGAGCGGCGTCCGCTTCACGCTCTTCATCGGCCAGCGCGCTCGCCGGATCGCGTGCGCCGACATCCAGCACGTCGGTCATCCGCACGACCAGGTTGCGGACTCGATCGTCGTAGTCCTTTGCGGTGTGGCGGTAGCGTTCCCACGCGTCAGCTCTCGCTGCGGTGACTTCAAGATCGCCGATTCGAGCTTCGGCGATGCTTCGTTCCGCAGTAGCTGCTTCGACTTCATGCTCGAGGTCGGCTATTTCCCGGTCGGCTTCGGCGAGTGCCTCGTCGGTCGCAACGAGATCATCTCGGATCGACTTGATCTTCGCAGCCAGGACGCCTCGCCGGTCCTTGAGCTGGGAAGCGGCATCCAGCAGCGGCTGGATGCCGAAGACGTCCGCGAGGTGGTCGCGGATCGGAAACCCGGTCTCCTTCCCGGTCGCCTTGGTGCCGAAAATGAGCGCATCTAGCAAACCCGGTCGAGCAGACCAGGCTTCACGGAGAATCGCTTCATACTGAAGTTCGGTTATCTCCGCACCGCCGGCCGTCGCGGCGAAAGTCGCGCTTCCGGTTCGTTTCAGAGTCCTGGTTACCTGCAGATCGGGATAGCCGGGCAGGTTGAGTCCGAGCTGGACGGTTGCCGATTCACTTCCACTTCGGACGGCGCGTCGACGGTCTTGGGCGGGAGTGCCGAGTAACCCCCACCGCACCGCTTCGACAAGCGAGGTCTTCCCCACCCCGTTGGGAGCAACGAAGAACGTGACGGGACGAGTGAGATGCAGGTCCAGACTCCGGTACGCCCGCCAGTTGGCGAGCTGGATACTGCGGATCACGACGCACCTGCCCCACTGACCCTGGCGAGTTCGGCCAGCAGTTCATCGTCGGCCAGACGTCGCTCCTGAACAGCGGTGACCATCGCGGCGATCGGCGAGGAACCGATTTCCCGGAGCCAGCGCTGCCCCTCTTTCTTGTGATCGAGGCGTGGCTTCCCTTGGAGAGCCAGTTGCCATTCGTCCTGGGCGGCTTCTGCCCCGGTCGCCTCGGTGTCAGTGACGTCGAGGAAGCCGTCAAGCCCTACAACCTGATCCCACGCCGGGAGCAACTGATCGAAATGCCGGCCGAGGGCGATGGCGAGCGGTTCGGGCGTCGGACTCCGCGGAGGTAGCCATCCGCGGACCGGGTCCACCGAGCGCTGGGCGTCGGCCGCGGTGATCAGCACCGCGCGTTCAGCATCTGCCGAAGTGATCGCGAGCGACGAGATCGGGCACTCGCGGAAGAACGTGGCGACGGCTTCCACCTCTCCGAGCCACTGTCCGGGTCCTGCCAGGCACACGGCGACGATTTCACCGAAGACCCCGGACTGGGCGACCGGGGTCATCCCTGCCGGAACCCGTGCTTTCCAGGAAGGGGAGAACTCGAGGTCGATCTGCCCGCCGAACCGGAACTGCAGGTCCTCAAGCACCTGCCGCACGCTGCCGTTTCCGGGGTCCCGTCCAGTCGTCGGTGGCCTCTCCAGGGTCTTGGGTCCGGGCACGAGTCCCAGCCGGATCGCCACCGGGTCCTCCTCGACAGGGGGCGGCTCCGGGCCGCGATCGGCGAGCGCCGCGACGATCTCGAGCTGTTCCCGCACGGTGTCGCGTAGTTCCTGAGGCAGTTCGGTCAAGTCCGGCTCGGGTCCACGCCCGCGCAGGAAGAGCAGGTACCGCTCGGTCATGTCGCTGCTCAGGTCGCCGATTTCGTCGTCACCGTTCATCATTTGCCCCTTCATGATCGGGTGATCGCTTGCGGTTGACGCATCTGCGCAGCGCATCCAGCGCTCGATCGCGCTGCCTGCCGACGGACTGATAACTCCTCCCTGTCTGCAGTGCCCAGTCAGACAAGGTAGTTCTGTTCATGATCGTCTCGTGCACGACGGCGCGCTGCTCGTCGGTCAGGCCCTTCATGCACTCGAGAGCCACCTGGAGGAGCACCTCCTGCTCTGCCGCTTCCCGTACGTCATCCTCGGCGAACTGCGGATCGGCCGTGACACCGAGGTCGATCACGAGATCACGCATGCGCTCGCGTTCGCGAATGATGGCCCGGCCGGCGTCCTGTCCCCGGCGGTACGCGATCGTCTTGGCAAAGCCGATCAAGGACTTCACGCCCGCAGGCCCGATTCGCTCCAGCTCAAGGAACGCGTCGTACACCACGTCGTCGACGTCGTGTTCGTACACGACGTCCGCGGTGACCATCGCGATGCCCTGGCGAGCCCGTTGGCGCATTGGCGCACTGGCAGCTTTGAACACGTCAAGACGCTCAGCGCGTCCATCCTGCCACGCGCCGAGCAGCTCGCCGTCCTCGCTGACCTGCTTCATCACACCCTGGTCGTCGAGCCGACCCGGTCTGCACCCCCAACCGGCGAAATACTGCGTAAAAGTGACCCAAATCACATCCTCTACGCCTTACTTACACTGAGTAATACCACATAACGGAGCGTCTCAACGACAGCTGGTGGGCCGCTCGATGGCCGAAAAAGAGGTCTACCTGGGCGTCCAGGTGCAGACCCGCCGGATGGTCGACCGCGCGGTCGAGCGGGCCGCGCCGGTGCTGCGCAAGATCCTGCCCGAAGCCGTCGACGCCGAGCT
>NZ_JBEZYB010000142.1:0-12426 GCF_040638285.1 Amycolatopsis sp. NPDC026612 | reverse complement strand
CCCCGAAGAAGCCCTCGACTGCGCCTGCTACCTCTACCTCGACCACTAACCCGCAGCGCCTCAACACCCCCGAAGAACTTCCAAAACCGACCACTAAGTTCGCTGGTATCCCGCTCAAGGACCTGGCTGGGCCAATCACCATGGAGGTGACGTGACGACGATCCGCAGGCTGCTCAGCCCGGGCGACTACCCGCTCGTTTGGCAGGCCCATGACGGCACATTGGTGTCTGGCCTGGTCACGCTGGCTGGTGGCGAAGCCGTTACTGGGATGGCTTACGACTTGCCGGCGAAGTCCTTATCGACAGGGCACGATGGGTGGATCGATCCGTCGTGGACCGTCTGGGAACCGAGCGTCGAGCCGTACGGGGTGGCCCGCGGCCAACTGCGTAACAACCTCGATGTTGCGCTGATCGATGCGTCCGTTTCGCACGAGCTGCCTGGGCAGTCCCGGTTGCAGGCAGATCTTGCCGTGTGTGGCGCGAACCTCCGCGAGAACACCGACCTGCTGTTCGACGAGATCACCTTTCAGGTCACCGGCCTGACGGCGCTCTCGGGTGTGCCCCCCTTGAGGTACTTCGAGCTCCCGGCAAGCCTGCGCGGGGGAGAGCGCCCGCCCGAGTTCCGGGCGACGTGGAACGACGAGGCGGAACGCTCCTGGCCCGCGGGCGCCGCGGACACGGTGCGGATGCACTATCTGGGCTCGTTCAGTCATCCGCAGCTGTACACGATGTCGGTGACGGCGTCCCCTGTGGTTACCGTCAGTGGGCCCGCTCGGCCGCTTCGACAGTGGCTCAGCGAGTACGCGCGCCCGGTCGCCGAACTGGCCAGCTTCGCCACCGGACGGCCACAGGTGATCACCTGGGCGGAGGTCACGTTCGCCGGAGGGCACGGCCCGTGTGTGGTGTTCGGGTCGGCGCTGACCCAGCAGGACGAGGTCGCCGGCAGGCCGCATCCGAGTGAGCTGCCGCTGGTCCATTGCGGTCCCGACGGTGCACCCCTGCCGAGGCTACTGGCCGGTTGGGAAGCTCTCAAAACGGAGCACCCGACGTTCGTCGACTACTTCGTCTCGATCAGCACCGCGGCGCTGCCGGTGACCTCGCGCTTCATCGCACTCACTGCTGCTCTGGAAGGCTTCCACAGCAAGAAGTACGGCATCGGAGCGCTGAGCCCGGCCGAGTTCAAGAAACAGAAGAAGGGCGTGTTCACGCGGTTGCGGGAGGCCGCTGGTGTTTCGGACGCGGACTATCAGTGGCTCCGTGCAGAGGGAGCCTATTTCGGCGCGTACGACCTGAAGGACCGGCTTCGGTTTCTCGCTGGTACGCTGCCGGAGCCCGTACGAGCGCGGGTGAACTCCGCCGTGGATCCGATTCCACCACTCCTGCAGGGGATTGTGGATCAGCCAGAGGACATCTGGCAGGTGATGGGCAAGGCCCGCAACAACCTTGCGCATGGGAACAACACGCGTCAGGACAACGCACAGCTGGCCGCGTTGACCCGCCTCGGACATACCGTTGCGGTAGCGTTCGTCCTCGAAGCCTTTGGTGTTGCAGCCGAGCGACTCGCGGTTGCGATCGACCGCGGCGACCGGTCTATCCTGTGACGGTGGGGCGATCTTCACCGGCGACGCCAGGTTCGCCGGGGAAACCGCAAGGGGATCGCGTTCAATCCGATTGTGCACAGCACATCGTGACCTGACGCGGCTCCCTCAGCTCCGATAGGAGGCGCAACCTGAAGTTGCGCCACGCCATCCGGCGACACGCACGAACCGTTCGCGCCCGAGCCGATCAGGGCAAACGTCAACACCAGTGAGCTGCGTTTTCCCACGTGCCCTCCCGTTTGTGTCCGCCAAGGACACATCCGTCGATCGGCGGCGGGCTGATGGTAAGCACCCGGTCTCGGGACCCGGCCCCCGCCAATCCAGAGCCACGTGAGCACGCCCGCTTGACCACCGGACCGTCGACCAGTCGACAGTCCCATCCCCCGCGGGCACACGAGTACAGGGCAGAAGCAACCGTAGTGCAGAGGAATCCGGTGCAAGGCGAAGGCCTGCAGTCGCCTGCACACGGCGACAGAAGCCCGGTTCACCCGCGCAGGCAAGTTCGGGCATCGACATCGGCGGTGGACGAAGGTGTCGCGCTCGCCCAGGACGCGGGCCCACGGAGGCTTCCCTCGCCGGGGACATAGAGCTCGGCAAGAGCTGGTCGAACGCGTGCAGGTTCGAGGTCCGGGCGGTATCGGACTCAAATGCGAGCTCGTGGGGCAGGCCGATCTGGGAGGGGGCCGTTCAATCGCGGCGTTACAGCAGCCCGGCCTGGTGCAGGCGGATCACTGCGGCGAGCACGCTGCTGCTTCCGAGGAGAGCACCGAGCAGAATCTTGAGCAGGGTCACGGCCCGCAGGGCGCGCTGGTGGTCGGTTGTGGTGAGCGCCACCGCTGCTGCGGCGCCGGCGGCGGTGAGCAGCACCAGCGCGATGAGGGTGACTAACGGCGTCCACATGATCGTGTCCTGTTCTCGGGGGTTCGTGAGCCCGGCCGGTCCGTGCTCGCCGAGGGCAGTCGATCAGCCTGGAACGGGGTCCGGCATGGGCTCCGTACTGACCCGGACGGCAGAGGCGGCTAGCCGGCACGTGTGGCGGACTGAGCAGCAGGAACGTAGGCGCGTCGCTGGCGGGAGTATGGTGTCCGGCACCGTCCGGTGACCGTCGCCGGACACTGCATCAGGCGGCTTCGGGGTGGTGGCATGGATTCGGTGGAGATCAGCACGCTGTCTCAACTGGCCGACGCCCTCGACGAGCTGCGTCGTGCCCGGTCGCTGTCACTGAAGGGGCTGGCTGATGCTGCCGCGAAGCTGCCGACGAGGGGCGGGCGGAGACCGGCTCTACCGAAGTCGACCGCCGGTGACCTGATCAAAGGCAAGTCCGTGCCCGGCGCCGAGACGGTGGTGACGTTCCTTGCCGCCTGCGGCATCCACGAGGAAGAGGCGCAACGGCCATGGCTGCAGGCGCTGGAGCGAGTGGCCACCCAGCACCAACGGCGGCCGCCGGGAGCGGACAGGGTCCGCGACGCGCGGCCGCGCATGCTGGGAGTCCAAACAGCGATCCAGCCGGCCCAGCCGCCAGAGAACGTGCAGTCCGGGCCGGGCGAGGATGAGCTGCCGCTATACGTGCCGCGGGACTTCGACGCCGACCTGCGCACGAAACTCACCCGGGCCGGGAACCAGGGTGGGTTCGTGCTGCTGGTCGGGGACTCCTCGGTCGGGAAGACCCGCGCCCTGTTCGAGGCGGTGCAGGCGGTGATGCCGGATTGGTGGCTGCTGCACCCCCGCGACGCCGAGGCGCTGCAGGTGTTCGCCGCGCAACCGGCCGGGCGGACGGTGGTGTGGCTGGACGAGCTACAGGACTACCTCGACCATCTCCCAGGCGTGCCGGCGGGACAGGCCCGCGAGCTGATCGCGGCCGGAGTGGTGCTGGTTGCGACGTGCTGGCCCGCCGAAGTGCGCGACCGTGTGGCGCTGCCCGAGAACGGCCGACCGGACCCGTATGCCAACGACCGGCGCCTGCTCGACCTGGCCGACGTGCTGTACGTGCCCGCCGCGTTCAGCATCCACGAGCGGCGCCGCGCCGAAGACTTGGCCGGCACCGATGGCCGGATCCGGGTCGCCCTCGACACCCCCGACGCCGGCTTCACCCAGGTGATGACCGCAGGGCCGGCACTGATCCGCCACTGGAACCAGGCACCCTCCTACGCCAAGGCAGTCATCACCGCCGCGCTCGACGCCCGCCGCGTCGGCGCCCATGCTCCCCTCACCCGCGACTACCTCACCCACGCCGCACCCGGCTACCTGAACGAGCGGGACGTGGCCACCGCACCTCCGGACTGGCTCGAGCACGCCCTGGCCTACGCCACCAGGCTGCTGCATGGCGCCACCGCCGCCCTCACACCCGTCGCCGCTGACATGGGAACCATCACCGGCTACCGGGTCGCCGACTATCTGCACCAGCACGCCCTGCATAACCGCCGTCGTGAGCACCTTCCCGAGACCGCCTGGCACGCATTGGTCCGCCATCATCACCCCGACGACACCGAACGCCTCGCCGACAACGCCGCACGCCGTGGCCGCGGCCACGAGACGCTCACCCTGTACCAACAACTCGCCGACGGCGGCGACGAGTTCGCCGCCTATCGCTTGGCCAAGCTGCTGCCCGAGCAGGGACAGCAGCAACTGCGTGCCCGCGCCGACAACGGCGACGGGCTCGCCGCCATCCAGTTGGCTGGGCTGCTGACCGAGCAAGGGCAGGTCGAGGACGCCATCCAGCTCCTGCGCGCCCACGCCGACAACGGCGACAAGTACGCCGCCATCCGGTTGACGCACCTGATGGCCGAGCAAGGGCAGGTCGAGGACGCCCTCCAGTTCCTGCGTGCCCTCGCCGACGACGGCGACGGGCTCGCCATCATCCGGTTGCCTGTGCTGTTGGCAAGACACGGACAGGCCCAGGATGCCATCCAGTTCCTGCGTGCCCGCGCCGACAAGGGCGACGAGTCCGCTGCCGTCCAGTTGGCCAAGCTGCTGGCCGAGCAGGGGCAGATGGAGCAGTTGCGCGTTCGGGCCGACAACGGCGACGAACACGCCACCGACCGGTTGGTGGAGCTGCTGGCCGAGCAGGGACAGGTGGAGCAGCTTCGCGCCCACGCCGACAACGGCCACGAGCGCGCCGGCCGCCGGTTGGCGCAGCTGCTGGTCGAGCAGGGACAGGTGGAGCAGCTGCGAGCCCGCGCCGACAACCGCGACTCGTCCGCAGCCGACCGGTTGGCGCAGCTGCTTGCCGAGCAGGGACAGGTGGAGCAGCTGCGAGCCCGCGCCGACAACGGCGACTCGTACGCCGCCGTTCGGTTGGTCGACCTGCTGGCCAAGGAGGGGCAAGTGGAACAGCTGCGCATCCGCGCCGACAACGGCGACGAGCACGCCGCCGACCGGTTGGCGCACCTGCTGGCCGACCAGGGACAGGTCGAGGACGCCATCCAGCTCCTGCGCATCCGCGCCGACAATGGCGACGTCCGCGCTGGCCACCGGTTGGCGCAGCTGCTTGCCGAGCAGGGACAGGTGCAGCAGCTGCGAGTCCGGGCCGACAACGGCGACTCGTACGCCGCCGTTCGGTTGGCCGACCTGCTGGCCAAGGAGGGACAGGTCGAGCAGCTGGAACGGGAAGTGGCGGCGGGCACGGCAGGTGCGGTAGCCGCTCTGCGTCGCGTGCGGTCCCGTTTGTCGTCCCACGGCGGTTGACAGTCTGGTGCTTCGGTTCACCAGCATGAAGCAGCAGTCGCCGATCAGCTGCCCGAGCCGACCTTGTCGGGAAAGTTGCTGAACGGGTGGTCCCGGACCCAACGGTCGCCGTGGATGGCCCGTACAACCCCGCCGGTGCTGTAGCCGCCCGACAGCCACAACTGGCTCAGCCCGCCGGGCATGTGCGGCGGTTCGCTCGGGAGGGGCCCGCCGAAGCACAGATTGTCGATCACTGCGGAGGTGCGTCGACCCTGTCGGTCGCGGCTGGTAACGAGCTGCGGGTGGTGTAGGCCCTGCTCGGGCACCGTGCTCACCGCGAAACCTACACCAGTGTGCTGCCATGGCCGGAGCAGCAATCGGCGGATGCGACGGCGGCTCTCGTTTGGTGCGCGGCTATTAACGTGGTGGCGAGATCCACAAGGCGGTGGCGCGCCACCAACGCAGCGGGTCACTGCAAGCACGGCTGGTGACGGCATCAGGGGATCAAATCCCGAACCCCGCTGGTTAAACGTAGGTTTTCTGAAGTTGACGGATGGGGTTGCCCGACCACCAGCTTGACCGTCGTGCCCGGTGCTTCGGGCGTCAGTCGGCGCGCGTGCCCGATCCACAGCCCGCCGTCGCCGGTGCGGGCCGGCACGGCGCTTCCCCCGCGCGCCACGATGGTGCCGGGTCGCCGGGTGCGGCGTCCCCGGGATGGGCGTCGAACACCGCGACCAGCACCTCGGCCAGCTCGGCGTACACGCCGGGACGGCCGTCCGCGGCCCGGATGCGCCGCAGGACCCGACCGGTGCCCGGCTGCTGCACCAGCGCTCCAACGCGGTGTTCCTGCTGCCCGGTGACCAACTGGTCGTCCGGCTGGCCGCCGAGCCGGAAGCCCTGGAGATCGATTCGCTCCTCCAAGGCGTCGACGACCAGGCGCGGCCAGTTGATGACGACCTGGCGCACCCGCTCGTCGAGGGTGTCGACCAGCTCGGGGTGCATGTACGACAGTCGCTGGCGGCCCTCGTAGTACTCCAGCAGCCGCCGTAGTTCCGGTAGCTCGTAGTTGTGCGCGAGGATCAGCGGGTTGATCCACTGCTGATCGATCGGGGACGGCACGTCGCCGACTGCCACGGCCACCTCCCGACCGTGGTGTTGACGTGGTAGAAGCAGCTATGCAGACCGCACTGATCAGCGCCTTGACCGCCGCAGTGGTGACGTTGTTGATCGAGTATTTCGCCAAGCCGTCACTGGAGGGTCGGAAGGATCGATTGGTCACCGCCGGACGTGCCAGTCGCGACATGCTCGCGACACTGGAATCATTCTTTTACGTGGAGTTTCGGCTGGCGTTGGCATGTGGCGACCGCGATTGGAAGCGGGCAATGCAACTACTTGAAGTAGTTGAAAAAAAGCAAGAATCATTACGTGAAAAGCATGGTCTTGCCCGAGGTTCCCTGACTGCGCAAGCTCGCGCAATCGCCGACGAAGGCTTGCGAAGGTCGGAGCGGTCAATTACGACGCTTGAGTCAGGAATCCGTGCAGCTCAACAAGAGCCTGGCGCCGACAAGGCGCAAGAGTTTCAAATCAGGGTCAATACCGTACGTGAACAACGCAGGGAGAACCGCAAGGCAGTCGAAATGGCATACGTCCAGTCGATGCGCTGGACAAGGAAATATCGCAACTCTTTGAAGCGAGCTGCGAAGATAATCCGATTGCCACCTGTCGACGGTCCCACAATGGCTGAAATGTTTCGTGAACATCGCTAGCCGTTTACCGCACCACCATTCGCCCCGACCGTGCGTGCTTTTCGGCCAGCTCTCGCCAGCGGGTGATCGCCATCGCGGCCGTCGGCACGGCGTCGATCCGCTTGCCGACGGCCTGGCGGTCGGGCTTGTCAGGTCGGAGCTGGTCTGCGTCGCCCGCAGGGGGGCGGACTTCGACAGCGTCGAAGCACCACTCGGCGACCGGGTTGGCGTGATGGGCCCAGGCACGGGACTTCGTCAACGCCATCAGCTCGGCCATGCCGTAGGTGAGGCCCCGGTAGGTCTGCGGGATCGGTGTGAGTTCGAGCCGGGTCTTCTTCTGGATCTCGTGCCGGACCGGTTCACCGGACCACTCGTCGTACCCGGCGGCCATGACCTTGAACGTGGCGCAGTCGGCTGCGATGTCGGCGTAGATCACGTCGTAGTCGATGACGTCCCCAGGCGTGACGGTGATCCACCCGCCGTCGGCCCACTGGGACACCCGGCCGTTGGTCCGGCCGTCGAGGAACTTCACGGCGGCTTCGGGCAGCCAGAACCGCCAGAGCATCGACGGCATGCCGTCAAGGCCGTCCGGCACGAGCAGGGACTACAATTAGGCGGTCATGTCCAGCTTGGCCGCGAGGTCGAGCCCGCCATAGGCGCGGCGGCCGGCCAGATCGGCGCGTAGCCAGTCCGGTGCCGGGGCGACCGTGCCGGCGCACTGACGGTAGAGGTGCATCGGCATCCAGCGGTGCGCCTGCTGGACCCACTGGTTGAGCCGGTACTGCCGGAAGCTGTTCTCCTTGCTCGGGTCGTTCTGTGCCTCGGCTGCCTCCTGGCGCAGCGACCGAATCGACAGGAAGTCGCCGAGCGCCGGGTTCGCGAGCGCGCAGCTCTCCTCGCCCAGGGGCGGCGTCCTCGGGGACGTTGCGAATCTAGGCGAACTGGTGCCGTGACCGCTCGGGGCCGCCGACGATCCCGACGTACTCGTCATGGTTGGACCGCGGGAATCCGACATCGTCGAGGCCGCGCGAGCCGCGGTCGAACGCGATGAGCAGGGAAGCCCGGTGCGAGGAGACCGCCGGCGTTCACCGGCGGGCTCGCGCTGCTGAGCTGCTGCCGTGCCCAGTACAGCGGCCGGTCGTTGAACCGGTCGGGCGCGCCGAGGTCCGGTCGGCGGCCTTGTGGTCGGTCGACGGCGGTCCGTCACAGCCGGTCGCCGGCCCGGGTGACGACGCGCTCAGCCTGGCGCGGGGTGCGCGCGGCGCAGAGGTCGTGCTTCACCTCGGCGACGATTGGGTCGAGGCCCGCCAGCGGCACGAGTTCGGGCCCGAAGGCCGGCAAGGAAGTCGTCGGGCCGCTGATCCTCGAGGGTCAGCGAGACGGCCCGGTCGAACCATTCGGACGCGGCTGCCGCGGGAACGGGGAATGCGAGAGCGGGACGGCGGCGCGCAGGGGGAGCAGGCGGTCAAGCGCACGGGGTTTCCTCCACGGCGTGGGTGACGCGGCCGAGTCCTCCGGCGACCGCGCCACCCCGCGTAACCGCGGAAGTCGGGATCAGCCCGACGCGAGGACTTCAGGCTCGAGATGTCCGGTCTGCTAGGCGCGCTGCGGGCCGATGACCGAAAGGGTGTTGGTCTTGCTGCTCGTCACGTAGGCGTGGTGCGTGGTCGGGTCGACCGCTATGGAGCTCGGGTACTGACCGACCGACATCGTCGCGATGATCGAGTAGTTCGTCGTGTCGACTACCGAGACCGAAGTGTCCGAGCTCCCCATGTACAGAACGTGGCGATCGGGATCGACGGCGAGCCGGCCGGGTCGGCCAGGAACCGGAAATGTCGTGGTGACGGCGTTCTTGGACCCATTGATGACGGAAACGGTGTTGTCGTCGGAGTTGGACACGAAGACGGTGTGGGTTTCCGATGCGACGGCGATGCTACTGGCGTTGTGCCCGACTTGAATGGTCGCTCGCACTGAGCGGCTGATTCCGTCGATCACGGTCACGCTGCCGACTTGGTTCACGCAATAGACCACGTGTGTGGTCGGATCGACGGCGATGTCCATCGGGCTTTCCCCGGTTGGGAGCACAGCCGAGACCGTGTTGCTCCGCTCGTCGATCACCGAGACCGCGTTGTCACCGTGGTTGGCGACGTAAAGCACGCCTGCGCCGGGATCGGTGTCGGTGGCGTACGGGGCGGAGCCCACGGGAACATCGGCTGTGACGGCTCCGCTTTCGCCGTTGACCACGGTGACGCCGCTACCGGCTCCTTCGGGATAGTGCGGCAGGTAGAGCGTGTGCGTCAGCGGATCGATCGTGACGTCGAGGACGGTGTCGGATCCGACCTGTGCCGAAAATGACGATATCCGGGCAGTGGTGCCGGTGTCGAACGTCGTTATATTACGACTGTAATCCATGGCGTCGTCGGCGACGAAAGCCCGCCGCAGGGCGGGATCGATTGTGACGCCGAACGGTTGGCTTCCGGCGGCGACCGTGGCGATCACCCCATACCTGACAGGGGCGCCAGTACTTGTGCTCGGATCGCCGGCGGCTTCGGATGCGTCGTGGGCCGGAGACGGCGCACAGGCCGTTGCGACGACGGCCAGCACGACGATGACCAGACATCTGGTCCGAGCAGATGTGTTGTCTCGCAAGAACCGTCGGTTTCGCATGGCGTTGGTGTCGCTGGCGAGCCTGACGGCGCTACCGACGGCGACCCAATCGTTGCAGAAACTCGTAATTCGAGACCGAAGTGCCTGCCGGGAACACGCTCGCGGTGTGCTACCGGCCCACAACCTCAGCCGGTCGCTACGGCTGAGGGGCGATGGCCTCCACTGCGGACGCGGTGCACCGCCGACTTCCACCACACCGGAGCTCCGCTGCCGCTGCGCCCGATGGTGCGCCCTCGACCATGGCTGGCCGCCAGTGGACCGGGCACGCGCGGTGGGGCTGGGATCCGTGGAACTTTGACAGCCGCCAAGTCAGACGCATGCGCACCGACGACCTGTGCCAGGCCTTCCGAAGCCGCTCCGCTGTCCGATGCGGCGCGTCGCCGCCTAAGTCCCGAGAGCAGGTTCTTTGGCCTGCCCGCGTGGAGAAAGTGGGTCCCCTCGTGGAGCTGGTCAAAGTTGTCGTGGTCTGTGGCGTTCTCGCGCTCCTGCTAGTCGCGGGCGGCCGGGCCGTCTGGCAGCAGCAGAAGCCCTCGCTGCGGCTGATCGTCATCCTCGGCACGAACCTGGTCGCCGTGCTCGCGCTTGTTCTCGGCTACCCGGACGTCGCGGAGCATCTGTTCGACGGGGGAGGGGGCGCCGGCCTGGCCAAGTAGCCGCGGCTGGACAGAAAGTGGACGAAAACCGGACGCGACCGGTCGGGCGATGCGCCCCGCCGGCCCGAAACGGAAGACTGGCCCAGGTAGGTACCCAGATCGACCTCCCCGACGTGTACGAAGTCCGCCAGGGCACCGCGCTCGGCGCCGCCATCGACCAGGCCCGCGAGACCGGCGACCTCGGCCCCGCGTTGGAGATCGTCGACCACCTCGCGGCCGAAGCCGATATGGACCGGAACTTCCTGCTCGCCCTGATCCTGTTCAGGCAGAGCCTCGATGCGCGCGCCGCAGGCGACGAACAGCCGGCCGAGACGTAACTTGGTCTGGCGAAGACCCGGTTCACGCCGGAGACGCTACGTGAGGTCGCGATGACGTCTAGGCTGACCGCCGGGGATGCGGCAGGGCTGTCTGGACGCGCAGGCGCACAACGAGCTGGCCGCGTAGCTGGACGAGAGCGGCTCGGCGTTGCTGATGCAGGCGCTCGCCACGATCGACCGTCGATCGGAGTAGCCCCCGATGACGTCGCACCCCATGACCCGACACCGAGCATGGCGTGGTGGCTGCCAGCAGACCCGACAAGCCCGGCGAGATCACCGCCATGCGGATGCGGTGCGGTAGCGACGAAACCGTCCACGGGGACTCGCTCGAGCCGATTTCCCCTCTTTTGCGAGGAATCCACGATGCGGCGTGTCATCGTGGACTACATGGGCCTCCGGGGGTGCATGGAGAACCCGTCCGGCGCGCCGCAGGGACACCGCTGGCCAGGTCCCGGTGGTGGTCTGCAACATCCTGGTTGGCCTCGGCGAAGTAGGAGGACATGACCGACGACGCCCGTCTAGTCACCGTCGACCCGGTCCGTGGTTGCGTCCGTGATCGCGCCGAAGTACTTCTCCCACAACGCCATCGCGTCGCCTCGTGACGGATCACCAGCCCCTTTCAACGCCTTCGCCTCCGCCCAGAACCCCTCAAGCTGAGGAGTCGGCGTTACCAGGAAGGTGAGGTCGTCCGAGAACAGCGCGGCCTGCCGGCGGACCACGGACTCCACCAGCTCGACCTGCTGGATCGCGATGTCCTCCTCGATCGACCGCGCTGGCGTGAGGACCGCGCCCGTGCCGCGGTCGACGTCGACGTAGAAGCCCATTTGCTTCAGTTTGTCGCTGTCTGCAGCCCGTCCCGACCGTGAGTTCCACGCGATTAACCACTCCGCGTCTCCGGGCCCACCCACCGGTCCCCAGTCCTGCCCGTCAACGAACTGCCCGACCAGATTCGTGTACTTCGGCTGGTGGCCGCCAAAGTCCTTCCAGAACTTCGTCCAGGTCTCCGTGGTGGCGGACTCTAACTGCAACGCCGTCACCACGCTGAGGTAGAACTTGCCGTACTCCTCGGCGGCCAGGACCGCAAGAGAGCACGCCCTCGGCCACCGCCGCATCACCAGCAGGATTCGCGCATCGTCAAGCAGTTCGACGGCGTTGTCCAGTGCGGCCTGCGCCAGCGCCGTGAGTTGCGGCCTGGTCAGCCGCCTCATGCCCTTCGCCATATGACTCCCACCTTGAAGGACGGACCAATGGTGACTTTGCGGAATCAATTGTCGCGTACTCCCTGGTCGTCTAGCTGTTGCGGGTCGTGACGTTGGTGACGGCTGACGGGGCCTGAGACGAGGGGACGGGTCTTTCAGCGGCAGGATGAGAAGTGCGACCAACACATCCGCCGAGAGAAAGACCCATCCGTGCGCCACCGTAATGCCCCACTGTCGCTCGAGGGCCGCCGCCGGCTCGTCGCGCGTTGCCAAACCCGACCGTTCGCCCACGTCGCCGCCGAGGTGGGCATCTCCGGCCAATGCGCCTCCAAGTGGGTCAACCGCTACCGGCACCACGGCGAAGCGGCCTGCTCGACCACCCGAGCGTCCCGCACCACCAACTCGTGGCCACTCCGGCCGAGGTAGTGGCCCGGATCGAGCAGCTGCGCCGGCAGCGGAAATACTCCGCTCGCCGGATCGCGACCGAACTAGCTGTTGCGGGTCGTGACGTTGGTGACGCAGGTGAGGGCCTGAGACCAGGGGACGGGTCTTTCGGCGGCAGGATGAGAAGTGCGACCAACACAT
>NZ_JBEZYB010000141.1:0-12471 GCF_040638285.1 Amycolatopsis sp. NPDC026612 | reverse complement strand
GAAACCGTGGAGAAGTACAACTCGGACGACGACGCGTCGATGGCGGCGAACAACACTTCGGCGTTCAACTGCCGGGCGATCACCGGCGGCACCGCCTGGTCCAATCATTCCTATGGGCGCGCGATCGACGTCAACACCGTGCAGAACCCCTACATTTCCGGCAGTGGCGCGGTTTATCCGCCCAACGGGGCGCCTTATGTCGACCGTACGCAGAACGTGCCGGGCATGATCCACGCGGGTGACGTCACCGAGCGGGCGTTCAGCTCGCGTGGCTGGACCTGGGGTGGCTCCTGGGACACCCCGATCGACTACCAGCACTTCGAGAAGCCCTGACCCGCAACGGAAAAGCGCCCAGGATCGTCGCCGGACGGCTCGGTGGCGGTCCTGGGCGGACCCCCGGGTACGCTGCCGCGACCGAGCACGCGTACCGACTGGGGGCCACGAGCCATGGACATCGCTTCCGGGGTGGGCAGAGTCCGCGTCCACGAGCCCGTGCCGTACGTCCCTTCGGGGGCCGAACCGCAGTTCACCGGGTACGTCCGGGAGCTGACCAAGGCGACCGTCGTCCGCATCGGGCTCAGTGGCGCGCTGCTCGCCTTCGGGGTCGTGCTCGTGCTGACCGAACAGCCGGGGAATGTGCTGCCGTACTTCTACTTCGCCATCTTCGGCAGCTCGCTGGCGATGTGGTGTTACGTCCTGAGCCTGTACCGCCGGGTCCGGCACCTTTCCGGGGAGCCGTACCACCGGCTCGACGTCGCCCCGGACGGGTTGCTCGTGAAGGGGATGCGGGTTTCGGTGCGGTTGCCGGACGGACGGTGGCTGCGCACCCGGCTCCCGGACGCGCCGCGGGTGCAACTGGCCGGCGAGCGGCGGCTGTGGGTGCTGGGCACCGGCCGGCGGGTGTTCGTCCGCGTGCCCGGCGCCATGTGGTTGCGGACCGCGCGGATCGAGGCCACGCCGACGCCGGGGGCCACGCCCGTCGAACTCGTCTCGCGCGACCCGACGCCGCCGCGGCGTGATCCGGTGCTCGCCGCGCTCCGGGCGTCCCAGATCCGGCGGCTGATCGTCTCCGGCGTGACGTTCTCGGTGCTGGGCGCGGCGGGGCTGGGCGTGGTGTCGGCCGTGCCGCTCGACTCCGGCCGGCTCGCGGACTCGGCCGCGGTGGGCGGTGTCGCGGGTGCCGGCGGGGTGTTCCTGATGCTGGGCTTGCTGATGTTCGTCAGCATCGTGCGGGTCCGCCGTCCGATCACCGAGGACGTCTGGGTGGAGCTGCGGATCGCGCTGGACGCCCCGTTCGTGCCGCGTGCCCGCGGGCTGGTCCGGTTGACCGGCTGGGCGCTGCACCCGGACGGCCGGCAGTTGCGGTTCCGGCTGACCGCCGACGTTTCGCTGGCCACGAACGTCGCGCAGACCGGGCAGCTGTGGTTGCGGGGTCACCTGCGGCCGGGCAAACCGGCGAAGGCCGGCCTGCCGGGCTATCCGTGCGCGGGCAGCTTCCGCGTGGCCTGAGCGGAGCTACCTCGACCGCACCGCGCTCGGGCGGCAGAAAGCGGGCACGCACGCCCTTCGGCGGGCGTCGTGAGCCTGCCGTCCGTCGGTGCCGTGCGCGGGTCCGCGGCCGGGCAGGCTAGTTTGCCCGGGTGAGTCTCCTTGATGATGTGGCCGAGCGCGACGGCTGGCGATGCTGGGTGTGCGACGAACCGGTCGACCCGGACATGTCGGTGAACGACCCGCGGGGGCCCAGTGTCGACAGCCGGACCGCCGACCGGAAGGCCAAGGTCGCCGAGCGGCTCGCGCACCGCGGGTGCAACACGCGCAAGGGCGCGGTCAAGGTGGTCATCGCCTGGCCGGACCGCCTGCACGTGGTCGAACCCGCGCCGCTGATCACCGTGGCCGGACGGCTGGAGCGCAAGGGCGGCCGCGAGATGGTGGCCCGGTGCCCGACGAAGCAGGACGCCCGGGAAGCGGCGGATTGGCTGGTGGACCGGTTCTCCCGGCTGGTGCCGGGGCTGCCGGTCACCGCCGCCGTCGAGCCGGGCGGCGGCCAGTTCCTCGTCATCCTGGCCGCCGGCCGCCGCTGATCGGGCCGCACCGGGCCCACACTCGCGCCGACGCGGTGATCAGTGGAACACACGCGGCCGTCCGGGAGTTGTGCGTGGCATGAACCAACTCGTGGACCGCACGATCGCCGCCCTCCGCTCCGAGCACGACACGCTCGCCGGCCTCGTCCGGACCCTCACCGACGACCAGCTGGCCCAGCCCAGCGGCGCCGCGGAATGGACCGTCGCCCAGGCTCTTTCCCACCTCGGCAGCGGCGCCGAGATCGGCCGCGCGCCCATCGCGCGGGCCGCCGGAGAGACCGTGGCGGCCGAGGACAACCAGACGATCTGGGGCCGCTGGGACGCGTCCGCGCCGCGTGCGCAGGCCGAGGGCTTCCTCGAGCACAACGGCCGCTGGCTCGAAACGGTCGAAGCGTTCACGCCCGAGCAGCGCTCGTCGCTGACCGTCGACCTCGGCTTCCTGCCGGAGCCGGTCCCGCTGCTGACCGCGCTGGGCATGCGCCTCAACGAGGTGGCCAACCACTCGTGGGACGTGCGCGTGGCCTTCGACCCGAAGGCCGGGGTGGACGCCGGCTCGGCCGAGGTGCTCGTCGACCTCCTGACCGGGCCCATGGGCTTCTTGCTGGGCTTCCTCGCGAAGCCGGCCGAGCTCGCGGACCCGGTGTCGGTCGCGGTCCCCGGCGCTGCAGTGGTGATCGACGACGCGGTCGCCGTGGTGACCGAGCTCGAGGCGCCGACCGCGACGTTCAACGGCCCGGCGGAGGCGTTCGTCCGGCTGGTCAGTGGCCGGCTCAAGGCACCGTACGACCACGGCGTCACCGTCGAGGGCGGTGTCACGCTCGACGACCTGCGCCGCGTGTTCCCCGGCTTCTGACGGAATCGTCGGCTCCGGCGGCCGCCGGCATCCGCTCGGCGAGCTCGCGCGCGACGTCGACGGCGATCTCCCGCGTCCGGATCCCGAGCGGTGACGCGGTGCGGCCGGCGGGCCAGTACAGCGACAGTTCGCGGATGGGCGAGGGCTCCAGCGGGTGGATGGCGAGCTGATCGTCGGACCAGGCGTCCTGTCCGTGCAGCGCGAGCCACGGCAGCACCGCCCAGCCGATGCCCGCCCGCACCATCGACAGGATGGTTTCGTGGCCCGTGGTGCGGAACACGAACCGTGGCTGGGCGCCGGTGCGGGCGAGCGTCCGCTCCAGCCACCGCTGGTGGTGGGTGGGCGGCCAGGCGACCAGCGGGGCCTCGTCGAGGACCGGCACCCCGACCGGGCCGTCCGGCACCGCGCCCTCGCCCGTCACCAGCAGGTACGGCTCGTCGAACAGCTTGACGCGCTCGACGTCGCCGTCGACCGGGCCGTCGTGGAACAGCAGGTCCAGCTCCCCGATCCGCGGATCCTCCGGCGGCACGTCCGAAAGCCGGATGTCGCAGCCGGGGTGCTCGTCCAGCAGCCGGCGGATGACAACCGGCAGGATCAGGTTCGACACGCTCTGGAAGGTGCCGATGTCGATGCGCCCGTGGCCCGCCCGGAACCGGTCGACGGCGTCGGTGAGCGCCGCCGCGCGCGTCAGCAGCTCGCGGCCGTGGGCCAGGACCACCTCGCCGAGCGGCGTGATCCGGACGGGCTTCGGCCCGCCCGGCCGGTCGAAGACCGCGCCCCCGACGGCCTTCTCCAGCGCGGCGACCTGCTGGCTCACCGACGACTGGGTGTAGCCGAGCCGGGCGGCCGCTTGCCCGAACGTTCCTTCCCCGGCGATCGCGGCCATGGTCCTCAGGTGACGCAGCTCGAAGTCGGCCATGGCTCCTTAACATAGCCGGAAGCGATCGATTCCATCGGAAATCATCGCTTTTCGCCATGGACCCGCGCACCTAGCGTGCTGGTCATGACGACGACCTCGAGCACCATCGATCCGGCCGCCACGGGCCTCCCGGGCCGGCCGTCCTGGCCGCGCATGGGGCTGCCGCACCTGGTCTGGGCCCTGGCGGCCACGCACTTCGTCGGCCGGGCCGGGGGTGTGGTGCGGGCGTTCCTGGTGCTGTACCTGACGCAGGCGCAGCACTTCTCGCCGTCGGCCGCGGTGGTCGCGGCGGTCGGTGTGGGAGACATCGGCTCCCAGGTGCTCGGCGGCTGGCTGGGAGACCGGATCGGCAGGCGGACCACGATGCTCGTCGGATTCGTGGGTGCCGCGGCGGCGCTCGTCGCGCTCGGCTCGGCGGATTCGCTGCCCGGGATCTGGGCGGCCGCCGCCGGTGTCGGGCTGACGATGGAGCTGTTCCGCCCGGCCGGGTCGGCCGTGGTGGCCGACCTGCCCGCGCGGCAGCGGATCCGCGCCTTCGGGTTGCTCTACTGGGCGGCCAACCTCGGCTTCTCGGTCGCCACGGTCACGGCCGGGGTGCTGGCCGGGTCCGGCTACGGACTCCTGTTCCGGATCAACGTGGCGGCCTCGCTGATCGCAGCGCTGATCGTCTGGCGGCACGTGCCGGAAACCCGCCCGGCGCGGTCGGTGCGGATGCGGCGGGCGCTGCCGCCCACGGTGCTGCGTGACCGGGTGATGCTCGCGATGATGGCGATCCACGTCGGCTGCTTCACCCTGTTCCTGCAGACGTTCACGACGTTGCCGCTGCTGATGACGGCCGCCGGTCTCGGTCCCGCGACGTACGGCGGGGTGCTGGCGGTGAACGGGATCGCCGTCGTGGCCGGCCAGCCGTGGGCGGTCCGGCTGCTCGCCGGCCGCAGTGCCGACGCGGTGTCGGCCGGTTCGATGCTCCTGGTCGGGGCCGGCGCCGCGCTCGGCGCGGTGAGCCACGGCCCCGCCGGCTTCGCCGGATCCGTCCTGGTCTGGACCCTCGGCCAGATCGGGATCGCGGTCCGGTTCGGCGACACGTTCGCCGGCCTCGCGCCGGCCGACCTGCGGGGCGGGTACCTGGGCCTCGCCTCGGCCACCTGGAGCGTCGGCGCGGTGCTCGGCCCGCTGGCCGGAACCGCCCTGCTCGACCTGGCCGGAGCGACGGTCCTCGGCGCGGCGTGCGCGCTCGGCGGGATCGCCCTGTTCGCCGCCCGGCGGGCGCTCGCCCCGGCTCTGCGCCGCCGAACCGCCGCGCACGACTGATCCCACCGGACCCACCATGACCGAAAGGCAGTGCCGCATGAGGACGTATGTGCTGATCCACGGTGCCGGCGACGCCGGCTGGACCTGGCACCTGGTCGCCGCCGAGCTCCGGGCCCGTGGCCACGAGGTGGTGGCTCCGGACCTGCCCGCCGACGACGCCTCGGCCACCCTCACCGACTACGCCGACGCGGTGGTCGAAGCCGTCGGCCACCGGACGGACCTGGTCGTCGTCGGCCACTCGTTCGGCGGGTTCACCGCACCGCTGGTCGCCGACCGGCTCGGCGCCGCACTGCTGGTTCTGGTGGCCGCCATGATCCCCGCGCCCGGCGAGTCCCCCGGCGACTGGGGACGCAACACCGGCTGCGGCGAGGCCGTGCGGGCCCAGGCGGCGCGCGACGGCGGCCGCACCGGCAACGCCGACCCGCACGTCGGCTTCTACCACGACGTACCGCGTCCCCTCGCGGACGAGGCGCTGCGCCGGGAGCGGGCCCACCCGTCGCCTGCCGCGATGAACGAGCCGTGGCCGCCGGCCGCGTGGCCGGCCGTCCCCACCAGGTTCGTGCTGGGCAGCGAGGACCGCTGCTTCCCGCCGGATTTCCTGCGCGGGCTGGCGGTCGAACGGCTCGGCATCGTCCCGGACGAGATCGCCGCCGGTCACTGCGTCGCGCTCAGCCGTCCCACGGAACTGGCCGACCTGCTCGAGAGCTACCGATGACCTCGGCCGGGCGAGCTCTACTGTCCGAAGTGGACGGACCGGGCCCGCTGGCCCGGTTCGTCCGGCGACCGGCGCCGCAGTGCTCCGACGGCGGTGTGCCGGGCGACGGCCGGTCGAGGGTGCCGCTTCGTTCGAACCGATTCGATGACCCCTTCGGTGGCCGTGTAAGTTTCAGCCGCCGCGCGACGTCGCCGCTGCGGACCGGGTGCCGGATCAGGTCGACGCCGATGTCGAAGGTTCAATCACAGCAACGTTTTCCGGGCCCTGATCGCGCCCGGGACGAACGTCGTGGAGCGGGTCTCGTGACGGGCGCGAGCAAGACGCCATTGACCAGCTGTCGACCGGGTTCGTACTATTCGGCGACCCAATGGAGCGAACCGGTTCGACGACCGGCCCGCGGCCGCAGGAGGAAGTCGATGAGGACGAAACTCCGATCGGGACGCTTGGCGTCTGCGGTCGCAGCGGTTCTGGTGGTGGCATTCCCGCTCGTGCCGGCGGCTTCGGGGCACGCGGCGGCCGGTGAGTCGATGACGGTCGACCTCGCGTCGGCGCGCGGGCCCTCGACCGGGGTCGGCGAGGGGTTCCTGTACGGCATCAGCCAGGACGGCACGCAGCCGGCGGACCAGTACCTGCAGCCGCTGGGCATCACGGCCTTCCGCGGTGGCGGCTGGTTCTCCGGCGGCTGGATCAAGGACAACTACCAGAACGGCAGCGCCACCAAGGCCGACCTGAACTCGATCATCGCGCAGGCGAAGCGGCTGACCCAGCCGCCCTACCACGCCCAGTACCAGGTGCTGGTCAGCGACATCTACGGGGCGAACGGCGGTCAGCCGTCGAACACCATGTACCCGTGCGACAACGGCAACTGCTCGAACTGGATCAGCTTCATCGACGCCACGGTGGGGGCGTTGCAGGGCTCGGGCCTGAAGTTCGCCTACGACATCTGGAACGAGCCGGACATCTCCGCGTTCTGGACGCGGGGGGTGTCCAGCCCGCAGTACTTCCAGATGTGGGACACCGCCTACCGGGAGATCCGCCGGCTCGCGCCGGGCGCCCTGATCGTGGGGCCGTCGCTGGCGTTCACGCCGGACCAGAACCCGGCGGAGTGGAACGCGTTCCTGGCGCACACCAAGGCGGCCGGGACCGTGCCGGACGAGATCACCAACCACGACGAGGGCGACGGGGACGACCCGGTGCAGGTCGGCCAGTCGATCACCCGGTACCTCTCGAACAACGGGCTCTCGCCGATCCCGCTGTCCGCCAACGAATACCAGCCGGCCGACCGGCAGACCGCCGGGGTGACGGCCTGGTACGTGGCGCGGTTCGCGCAGTCGAACTACGTCAACGCGATGCGGGGCAACTGGGTCTGCTGCGTGACCCCGAACCTGACCGGCGTCCTCACCCAGAGCGGGGGGAACTGGCTGCCGACCGGCCACTGGTGGGTGCTCCGCGACTACGCGGACATGACCGGCACCCTGGTGAACACCTCCGGGCAGGTCGGCTCGACGGCGATCTCGGCGGCCAAGGACAGCGTCGCGAAACGGGCCGTCGCCGTCATCGGTGACGAGAAGGGGTACACCGGTCCCGCGTCCGTCGCCTTCACCGGGTTGTCCTCGGTGCCGTGGCTGGCCGGCAACGGCACGGTCAACGTCGTGGTGCAACGGATCCCGGACCAGGCGCCGCTGAGCGCACCGCAGGTGGTGTTCAGCCAGAGCGTCAACGCCTCCGGCGGCTCGGTGACGATCCCGTTCGCCTTCCAGGCTTCCCATGACGCCTTCGCCATCTACCTGACCCCCACGGGCTCGCCGAACGGCAACACGGTCACCGTCACCAGTCCCGGCAACCAGACGGGGACCGCCGGCACGGCGATCGCCGGGGTGCAGATCCGCGCCACGGACTCGGCGCCGGGGGAGAGCCTGTCCTACACGGTCACCGGCCTGCCGCCGGGACTGGCGATCAACGCCTCCTCCGGCCTGATCACCGGCACACCGGCGACGGGCGGGACCTACGACGTGACGGTCACCGCCACGGACACCACCGGCGCGTCCGGGACGGCGACGTTCACCTGGACCGTCTCCGGCGGCACGAGCGGCTTCCCGGCCGGCGACCACACGCTGGTGATCGCCTCCGACAACCTGTGCGTGGACGTGGCAGGCAACTCGAGCACCGCCGGCGCCGTCGTCGACCAGTGGGCCTGCAACGGGCAGGGCAACCAGCAGTTCCGGTTCGTCGCGGCCGCCGACGGCTACGGCGAGCTGCGGGCGCACAACTCCGGCCAGGACATCTCGGTGGCCGGCAGCTCGACGGCCCAGGGCGTCCCGGACATCGTCCAGCAGCCGGCGAACGGTGCCCCGGCGAGCCTGTGGCTGCCGCAGCGGCAGACGGACGGCTCGTGGCAGTTCAAGAACCGGAACAGCGGTCTGTGCCTGGACGTCTACGGCGCCAGTGGCACCGCGGGGCAACAGCTGGACCAGTGGCCGTGCAAGAACGCGCCGGGCACCAACCAGGACTTCGCCGCGCGCTGACGTCCCCCGTCCCGTCCATGGAGAGGAGCCCGGATGTCCGGCTCGCCGCACCAGTCCCCGCACAGGCCACTCGCTCTGCTCGTCGTCCTGCTCGCCACCCTCGCCGGCGTCCTGGTGCCCGCGGCACAGGCGCGGGCCGTGGCGAACACGTTCACCCTCGGCGCCACGCGCACCGACACCGAGGGCCGCGCGCTGCAGCTGCACGGCCTGGGCATCGTCCAGGTCGGTAGCACCTGGTACGGCTTCGGCGAGGACAAGACCGGCCAGACCACGGCCAACACCGCCTTCCAGGACATCCCCTGCTACTCCTCGACCGATCTGGCGAACTGGACCCACCAGGGGATCGCCCTGGCGAAGCAGAGCAGTGGTGACCTCGGACCGAACCGCATCGTCGAACGGCCCAAGGTCCTCTACAACGCCACCACCCGGACGTACGTGATGTACCTGCACATCGACAACACGAGCTACTCCGACCAGCGGGTCGGCGTGGCGACCAGTCCCACGCCGTGCGGCCCGTACACCTACCGGGGGAGCTTCCAGCCGCTGGGCAACCAGAGCCGCGACATCGGGCTGTACCAGGACACCGACGGCACCGCCTACCTGCTGAGCGAGAACGCCGGCCGCAGCCTGCGCATCTACCGCCTGTCCGCGGACTACACGTCGGTGGCGAGCGCGGTGGCGACGTTGCCGAACTACGAGTCCCCGGCCGTGGTCAAGGTCGGCGGGACGTACTACCTGCTGGCGTCCCACCTGACCGGGTGGGCCACCAACGACAACGTGTACGCGACCGCAACGTCGCTGGCCGGCCCGTGGTCGCCGTTCCGGAACTTCGCGGCGACGGGCACGAACACCTACAACAGCCAGACCGCGAACATCATCACGGTCCAGGGCAGTGCGGCGACCACCTACATCTACGCGGGTGATCGCTGGACGGGCAACGCCATGGGCAATTCGCCGCTGATCTGGCTTCCGCTCACGATCCGCGGCACGACGGTCAACCTGGGCCAGTACCCGAGCTGGAACCTTGACGCCGAGGCGGGAACGTGGTCGGCGAACGCGGGCCTGCCGAGTGCCACGACGCACGTGCTGAGGAACGCCGGCAGTTCGATGGCGCTGGACGCTTCGGGCGCCTCCACCGCGACCGGCGGCAAGATCATCCAATGGCCCGCGCACGGCGGCACCAACCAGCAGTGGCGGCTGACGAAGCTCGCCGACAACGTCTTCACGGTGGTCAACGTCAACAGCGGGCTGTGCCTCGACGTGCCCGACCAGTCGACGGCGAACGGAATCCAGCTGCAGCAGTGGACCTGCACCGGTGGCGCCGGCCAGCAGTGGGCCGCGGATCTGGTGGGCAGCCTCACCGGCAGCCAGTACGTCCTGGAGAACGTCAACAGCGGCCTCGTGATCGGGGTGCCGGGGTCGTCGACCGCGAGCGGGGCGCCGGTGGCCCAGCTCGGCGGGACGGGTGCCTCGAGCCAGGTGTGGACGGTCTCCTGAGCCGGCCGGCAGCTCCGACCTCCACGGTCGCGACCGTGGAGGTCGGTGGGTGAATGCGCCGCGCACGGCATGACTGCGGCGCAGGAGCGTGGGGGGAGCCGGATCGGCGGCGGGGGCACCGCTTCGTGAGCGGACGTCGCCGTTCCGGCCCTCAGGCGGATCCGTCGAGCGAGGTGGTGAGTTTCGCCAGGACGGGAAGGGCGGCCTCGAGCGTGGCACGGTCCTGTTCGGACAGTTCGTCGATCACCCGCGAGAGCGCGGCGCGGCTGGTGTGGTCGTAGCGGTTCAGCAGGTCGCTCGCCGTGGGTGTCGCGTCGAGGCGGACGGTGCGCAGGTTGCCGGGGTCGGGGGAGCGGTCGACCAGGCCGGCGACGGCCACGGCCTTGACGAGGTTGCTCACCGTGGACGGCGCGACGTGCAGGCGCGCGGCCACTTCGCGGGGGCTGAGCGGGCCGTCCGCGACGAGCACGCGCAAGAGTTCGATCTGGGCCTCCGGCAGGTCCGGCAGCCCGGCCGCGGTGCGCACGGAACGCAGGACGGCACGGCGGAGGGGGCCGAGCAGGCGGCTGAGTACGGCGGCGGTGTCCACCACCCCAGTGTGCCTCACCTTACGTTTGCCACAAAACTATTTTGTGGCAAAGTCGTAGGGGAAGGAGGCAGTCATGACCACCACCACCCAGCTGCTCGCCGAGCAGGATCTGTCCGGGCTCGTCGGCCGCCGGTTCGTCTACACCTACGCCAACGGCTGGCAGTACGAGATGTACGTCAAGAACGCCACGACCATCGACTACCGCATCCACTCGGGCATGGTCGGCGGCCGCTGGGTCAAGGACCAGCGCGTCGACCTGGTCCGGCTCGGCGAGGACGACTACAAGGTCTCGTGGAACGAGCCCACCGGCACGTCCGTCGTGGTGAACGTGCTGCCCGCGCGGCGCGCCCTGCACGGCGTGATCTTCTTCCCGCGCTGGGTGGAGGAGCACGGGGAGCGGACGGTGCTGTTCCAGAACGAGCACCTCGGCGAGATGCGGGCCTACCGCGACCAGGGGCCGACGTACCCGATCCACATCGTCCCGGAATTCGCCGAAATCACCTTGTTCGAAGAGGTCGGCGAGAACAACGAGGACGTCATCGCGGTGGCGCCGGGCGACCTGCCCCCGGGCTGGGCCGACCGGCGCGGCTGACGGGCCGGCACCCGGGCCGCCGTCACCCGGGCCGCGGGGCGATCGCGGCGCACAGCCTGCGCCGGGCGACCGCCTGCTCTGCGGCGGGAGATCGCCCGCGCCGGCCGGAGAACGACGTCGGAGTCAGCGGCGGCCGCGGCGCCCGGACGGGTCGTGGGCCCGGGTGTCCGCCTCGCTGGACCGTCGTTGCGGGCCGGGCGCGCCTTCGCCGTCGGCGAACGATCCCGGGGTGTACACGGGCTGGAGGAACAGGCTCCCGTACCGGTCGCCCTGGGGCGCGGTGTGCGCTTCGGGGCGGGGTTCTTCGGCGGCCGGGTGGCTGAACAGCGAACTGTCCACGGTGGAAGTGGTGATCAGGGGATCCTTTCGTGGACGCCACCGGCGGTGGCGTGCTTCAGGCGGGCGGCGGCAGGCCGCCCTCGGCGTTTCGGCCGCGGTGCCGTCCGCGGGGAGCGGGTGGGCACTGTTGCCGGTGGTGTCCGGGTCCGCGACGGTCACGAGGATGTTCGCCGGATCGGCGACGTGTCCGGTGGTGGGCTCCCGGCTTCAGCCGTGGGTGGTTCGGCGGCCGTGAAGAGATCGGCCGAACCGGTTCCGAGGACAGCGCAGGTTTGACCACTTGCGCACGAAAGACTCTCGGACACCACTGAGCGTACACGACGGTGTGTGTCACGCGCCGAGCCGGCTGTACAGCCGGCTGGCGAGGGACGCGGCGAGCCGGTTCAACCCGCCCAGCGGGTCCTGCTGGGCGAACTGCCCGAGCAGTTCCGCCGCCGCGTAGGCCTCCGCCTCCGACATCAGGGCCACGCACTGCTCCCGCCGGCCGCGCTCCAGCAGCCGCGCCAGGGCCTCGGCGTACTCGCCCAGGTCACGCACCCCCGCGAGGCCGTACCGCTCGCCCAGCGGATCGTGCATGCCCTCGTCGCTCATGGTCATGTACCCCTGCCCCCTCGATGCCTCCGACGCGCCGCAGAAAATCTATGCCGCGTGGAGTAGACATTCGGCGGCGGGTGTGAGTAAGGTTCCTCTTGTACCGAGAAGACAACGTCTAGCAGGCGCGGGAGAGGACGTAACTACCCGCGAGGTGAGACAAGATGGTCAGGCAGTACGGGGCCGATCCAGGTTTCAAGGTTCCGGCTGGTGACCGTGGCAGTGAGCCCGGGGCCGGGTTGTGAAGAGGTTCGACCAGTAATGCCGGCCCCGCGGAACCCACGCCGAAGCCGGGCGGAGCAGGTGCGCCCGAAGCGATCAGCGGTTTGTGTAGTGCAGTGTGTAGTGCAGTTTGTGTAGTAGTGCAGTACCCGGTAAGTGGAAAACACAGGAAAGAAGGGATCGGGAACATCATTGGATCGCCCGCAGCGGCTCGGTAACGCCGCGCGGGTGCCGCAG
>NZ_JBEZYB010000140.1:0-12529 GCF_040638285.1 Amycolatopsis sp. NPDC026612 | reverse complement strand
CTCCGCCGTCTGATTTCCGCGGGTTTGCGCCGTGCCCTGTTCTTACGGGACCGTGGGTGTGCGTTCCCGGGTTGCCACCGCCCACCCCGGCATTGTCAAGGTCACCATGTCCGGCATTGGGCCGAGGGTGGTCCCACCGATCTGAACAATCTGGTGTTGCTGTGCGCTCACCACCATCGGTTGTTGCACCGCTCGGGGTGGGAGGTCCGCATCGCCGTCGATGGTCTCCCGGAGTTCCTGCCGCCGGTGTTTCTGGACCGGCGCCGAAAACCTCGGCGCAACAACATCCACGAACCGCTGCCATTCGCAGCCTGAGGTAGGGGAAGGCCCGCAGCCAACGGCTGCGGGCCTACACCCACGTCGGCTGGATCGCGTCTTGAAAGGCCGTCGGGCACACATCGCGGAGGTGACTCAAACTGGGTGTGACCCGTTTTGACGGACACCTGGGATCAGGGGGCGCGAGCCTCCGGAAGGATGTCCCTCATCATGGACACCATGGGCAAGAAGAAGCCTCGACCTCGTCGTTCGTTCACCCGGGAGTTCAAGGCCGAGATCGTCGAACTGTGCCAGCGCGGCGAGCGTTCGGTGGGGCAGATCGCGAAGGACTTCGACCTGACCGAAACCGCCGTCCGGCAGTGGGTCATCCAGGCCGAACTGGACGCGGGAACCCGCACCGACGGGCTGACCAGCGACGAACGGGACGAGCTGGCCCGGTTGCGGCGGGAGAACCGCCGCTTGTCCGAGGACGTGGAGATCCTCAAACGAGCGACAGCTTTCTTCGCGTCAATGTCATGATCTTGGTGTCCGGCGGGGTTCGCTCTTTTCTTCGCTGCCCCAGGCGACTGGTGGCTTGTCCTGATGTGCGGTCCCGCCGGACACCTGCTGGGTGAGGATGTGGCTTGATAGGAGCGCGCCGTAGGCCCGATTGACGCGTGCCCGCCTCGCCCAGAGGTGTCATTGGTATGCGAGGAAAGGGAACCCGGGTTGAGCATGGTCGTGATCGGGGTGGATGCGCACAAGCGCAGCCACACGCTGGTGGCCGTTGACGAGGTCGGCCGGAAGCTGGCCGAGCGGACGGTCGGCACCACCAGCGAGGACCACCTGAAAGTGGTGGAATGGGCAGGTCAGTGGCCAGAAGCACGCTTCGCCGTGGAGGATTGCCGGCATGTCACACGCAGGCTGGAACGTGACCTGCTGAGCGCCGGGTGCGCGGTGGTGCGGGTGCCCACCCAGCTGATCGCCGCGTCCCGTCGCAGTGGGCGCGAGCCCGGAAAGTCCGACCCCATTGATGCGTTGGCGGTGGCGCATGCGGCCTTGCGCGAGCCGGACCTGGCCGTCGCGCAGCTGGATGGGCCAACTCGCGAGGTGAAAATACTGGTCGACTACCGCCACAACCTCGTCGTGCAGCGCACGGAGCTGATCAACCGGCTGCGCTGGCACCTGCACGAAATCGACCCGAAGATGCATATCCCCGCGCGTGGGCTGCGCCGCTACTGCGTCATCGACGAGCTGGCTCGCCAATTGGCCAGCTGCGACGGTCTTGTTGCGCGCATCGCTCGCGAACTGGTGACTCGCTGCCGCGAGCTCACGGTGCAGATCAACGCGCTGGAGCGTGAACTGCGCGAGCGGGTGCGCATACTGGCGCCCACGCTGCTGGAGGTCCCCGGCTGCGGGGTTCTGGGCGCTGCGGTGATTCTTGGAGAAACAGCTGGGGCGCAACGGTTCCGCTCGAAGGATGCCTACGCCCGGTTCAGTGGCACGGCCCCGATTCCGGTCTGGTCGGGCAGCAGCTCTGGCAAGGTCCGGCTCAACCGCGGCGGCAACCGCACCATCAACTGCGCCCTGCACATGATCGCCATCACCCAGATCCGGGGCATCGGACCGGGCAAGGACTACGTCGACAAGCTCCTCGCGCGCGGCAAGACCCGCAAAGAGGCCCTTCGCTTGCTCCGGCGACGCCTCTCCGACGTGGTGTTCCGCGCACTGCTGGCCGACGAGCACGGCGTCGGCCAGCGGCCGGCGACGACCGAATTCGGACTCCTGCCGCAGGCGGCTTGACATAGGAGCATCAAGGAGATCCGGTGAACGTGTACCCGTTCATCGAGGCGGAGAACGCTGCCGAGGGTGGCAACGTCAAGCGCGCGTGCACCCTGTTACAGGTCTCCCGAGCCGCCTACTACGCCCACCGCTGTGCCAAGCCCTCTGCCCGCGTACGGCAGGACGCGGAACTGACCGAGGAGATCGTGGCGATCCACGACGAATCGAACGGCACCTACGGAACACCCCGGCTGCACGCCGAACTGCGCCACCGCGGCCGGCGGCATTCCCGCAAGCGTGTCGCCCGGCTCCTGCGCGCCGCTGGCCGCGCCGGACGAGCTCCGAAGAGGTGGCGTACCACCACCGTCCCCGACCCGGCAGCACACACTCCGACAGATCTGATCAAACGGGACTTCTCCTGCAGCACAAGCGATATCAACACCAGCTGGTGCGGCGACATCACCTACATCCACACCTGGGAGGGCTGGCTGTATCTGGCCACGGTGATCGACCTCGGCTCCCGCCGAGTCGTCGGCTGGGCCACCGCCGATCACCTGCGTACCGACCTCATCGCCGAGGCGCTGAACAACGCCGTCGCCCAGCGCCGACCGAAATCAGGAGTGATCTTCCACTCCGATCGTGGCTGCCCAGTACACCTCCGCCCAGTTCGGTGCTCTCGCCGACGAGCACGGCGTACGTTTGTCGGTGGGACGTAAAGGACAGTGGTGGGACAACGCCGTCGCCGAATCGTTTTTCGCTATCATCAAAACGGAACTGATCGACCGGCGCAGTTGGCCTACCCGCGTTGCCGTGCACAAGGCGATCTTCGGATACATCGAAGGCTGGTACAACACCCGCCGGTTGCACTCCAGCCTCGGCTACCTCAGCCCCAGCACCCACGAAGCCACCCACCGGGTAGCCTGACCACCTCAACGACCCTGTCCGTCAGCACGGGTCAGCCCCAAACCAGGACGCTCCATCGCCACGAAGGACCATCGCTCGGGGCAGCCAAGCGCCACAGTCGCCGTGACCTGCCGCCGCCTCGGGCTTCTCCGCCAGAGCACAGGAATCGGCTCCCGCCGCCGACCGGCTTTACGACCATCACAAATGCCGCTGCCCGGCCCACGCCCGCGGCATCACACCGCTCATCGCCCGCCGCGGTGTCGAGCAAGACTCCGGCCGGGGCGCCACCCGCACCGACCGCCGAGGCGCCGCCCCACCCGAGGCACCCCCCCACTCGAAGCGCCGCAAGTTCTCAAAGGCCGACCGGTTACTCCTGCCGCACCTTGCTGCTCAAGTAGGTGAGCACCGCCAGCACCCGCCGGTTGTCGTCCTCGTGCTGGGCCAGATCCAGCTTGGTGAAGATGCTCGCCGTGTGCTTGCCCACGGCTGCTTCGCTGATCGTCATCCGCTGGGCGATCGCCGCGTTGGAACGGCCCTCGGCCATCAGCTCCAGCACCTGGCGCTCGCGGGGTGTCAATGCGTCCAGTGGGTCGCGGCGGGATCGGCTCGCCAACAGCTTCGTGATGACCTCCGGGTCCATGGCCGTGCCTCCCGCCGCCACCATGCGGAGCGCGTCGACGAACTGGTCCGCGTTCAACACCCGGTCCTTCAGCAGGTAGCCGATCGCGCCGGCGCCGTCGGCCAGCAGCTCGCGGGCGTATGTCTGCTCGACGTGCTGGGAGAGCACCAGTACCGGCAGCCCCGGCCGTCGCCTGCGGGCCTCCAGGGCCGCGCGGATGCCCTCGTCGCTGAACTTGGGCGGCAGGCGTACGTCCACCACCGCGATGTCCGGCTCGTGGTCCTCGATGGCCTTCAACAGCTCCGTGGCGTTGCCGACCGCGCCCACGACGGTGAACCCGTGTGCTTCCAGCAGCCTCGTCATGCCGTCTCGAAGCAGGTAGAGATCCTCCGCGAGGACAACGCGCACGAACCGCTCCCTGGGTTCCGGGCCGGGCGGGGCCGGGCTGGCTGTGCCAACCGTACCGCCGGCGCACCCGCCCGGTTGCCCCGAGTCAGTCCAGGGCGCGCTTGAGGAAGCCGGCGATGCCGAACGCGCCGAAGATCGCCGTCGCCACCACCATGACCAGCAGGGAGATGCCCAGCGGGATCGACTGGACCTGGTCCGGCATCACCAGCCGCCGCAGTGCCTCCGACACGTACGTGAGGGGATTGGCCGCGCAAATCACCTGGAACCAGCGCAAACCGGACAGGCTCAGCCAGGGGAACTGCCCGGACCCGGTGAAGATCAGCGGCACCAGCAGGATCGTGAAGACGAGGTTGATGTGCCGGGGCGGCACGATCGTGCCGAGCACCATGCCCACCGCCGCGCCGGCCAGTGAGCCCAGTGCGACGACCCCGGCCACGCCCGGCAGGGCCGCCGGGCTCCAGTGGACGCCGTCGAGGATGAGCAGGCCGATCGGGATCATCACCAGGCCGGCGATGATGCCGCGGATGGCGCCGAACAGCATCTTTTCCACCGCGACCAGCCGGATCGACAGCGGCGCGAGCAGCCGGTCCTCGATCTCCCTGGTCACCGAGAAGTCCAGGACCAGCGGGAGCGCGGTGTTCTGCAGCGCTCCGGTGAACGCGTTCATCGCGACCATGCCGGGCAGCAGGATCTGGGCGTACCCCGCGCCCGCGTAACCGATCTGCGACAGCACCTTGCCGAAGATGAACAACAGGAACAGCGGCTGGATGAGCATCTGCGCCAGGAACGGCAACAGCTCGCGCCCGGTGACGAAGAAGTCCCGGCCGAGCACGGCGAAGAACGCGCGCGCCTGGCTGGGATGCCCCGAGCCGGCGGGGTCGGCGTCGAGCCCGGGGTGCTCGGCGAGGGTCGTGGCGGTCATCGGAGGTCCCGTCCGGTGATGGAGATGAACACGTCTTCGAGGGTGGGCTTGCCGAACGAGATGCCGGTGACCGCGCACCGTTCCCGGCCCAGCACGGCCAGGACACCCGGCAGCAGCGAGGCGGGTTCGGCTTCGGTGTAGAGGCGGAACTGGACGGCGTTCTCGTCGGCGGCGGCCCGGCCGGCGGCGGCGATCCGCTCCACCCGCTCGACGGCGGCCACCTGCGCCAGTTCCTTGCCGACGGCTTCGGCGGGCGAATCGGCCAGGCCCACGCCCACGGTGAGCGTCGTGCTCCCGGGCAACGACCGCGTCAGCGCGTCGGTGGTGTCGAGGGCCAGCAGCTTGCCGCGGTCGACGATGCCGACCCGGTCGCACAGCTTGGCCGCCTCTTCCATGTCGTGCGTGGTGACCACGACCGTGACGCCCTCGGCCGTCAGTTCGGCGACGCGTTCGTGCACGAACAGCCGCGACTGCGGGTCCAGCCCGGTCGCGGGTTCGTCGAGGAACATGACCTTCGGCTTGTGCATCAGCGCGCGGGCGATCATCACGCGCTGGGCCTGGCCGCCCGACATCTCGTCGACCCGGGCCTTCGCCCGCGGGCCGAGACCCATCCATTCGATCAGCTCGTCGGCCCGCCGGTGCCGCTGCGCCCGCCCCATGCCGTGGTAGGCGGCGTGGAACAGCAGGTTTTGCCGCACGGTCAGCGACTGGTCGAGGTTGTTGCGCTGCGGCACCACCGCCAGCGCCTGCCGGGCCGCCGTCGCGTTCTTGACGACGTCGATGCCGGCCACCTCGGCGCGGCCGGACGTCGGCAGCGCGCGGGTGGTCAGCATGCTGACCGTCGTCGTCTTGCCCGCGCCGTTGGGGCCCAGCAGGCCGAACACCTCGCCGGCGGCGATGGTGAAACCGAGGCCGTCGACCGCAGGCCGTTCTGCTTTCGGGTACCTCTTCACGAGGTCCCGTACCACCACAGCGTCCTGCACGCCGGTCCTCCTGGAGATCAGTGCGGAAAGAAAGAGGTGAGGAAGGGCCGTGGTGCTGGGGGACAACCTCGGCCCTTCCCCACGGGCGGCTGGTTCTGCGAACCAGCGGGTCAGGAGGTGTGCTTCAGGTGCCGCTCGAGCTCGTCGGCCGCGCGGACCGCGCCACCGGCGGCGCGGACCTGCGCGCCCATCGCCGCGACCGCGGCGCGGATCCGCTCGTCGCCCGCCGTCGACCGGACGGCGTCGCGCAGCAGCTCCGGCGTGGGCTCCTGGCCGGCCAGGTTCGTCCCGAGGCCGAGTTCGGCGACCCGGTTCGCCACGGCGGCCTGCTCGACGCTCTGCGGCAGGGCCACCATCGGCGTGTCGAAGTACAGCGCCTCCATCGTCCCGCCCATGCCCGAGTGGGTGATGAAGGCCGAGGCGTGCTCCAGCACCGCCAGCTGCGGCAGCTGGGCGTGCGCCTCGACGTTGGGGGGCAGCTCGCCGAGCGAGGCCGGATCGAGCGCGCCGATCGAGAGCACGACGTGCCACTCCTCGCCGGTGAACGCCGCCACGACGGCCCGGAAGAAGTCCGGCCGGTCGTTGAACGCCGTGCCGAGCGAGACCAGCAGCACCGGCCGGCCGTCCGACGGCGGCTGCCAGCCGCCCTGGAACGTCCGGTCGCCGAGGCACGGCCCGACGAACGCGAAGCGGTCGTCGAAGGTTTCGCCCTGGTACTGGAATCCCTTGGCCACGAACGCGAGGGCGAACTCCTCGCGGCCGATGGCGAAGCCGGCAGGCGAGATCGCCGGGACGCCGTGGGCCGCGGTCAGCTCGGCGATCTTCTCGCGGAACGCGACGCGGGCGGGATGCTCCTCGCTGAAGCCGTTTTCCTCGCCGAGGAACTTCGCCAGCGACCAGTGGTCGTTGTAGGCGAAGGAGGGGAACAGCTCCACGGCGGGCACGCCCCACTTCGAGGCGAGCACCCGCCCGGTCGCGTACACGGTCCGGTCGTAGAGGATCAGATCCGGCACGTCGCCGGCGAAGGCCGCCTCGAACACCGGGATGGTCGCCGTGCTTTCCATGACCAGCACCAGCGGCAGCCAGGCGGCGAAGTCGGCGGGCGGGTCCTCGGTGCGCGGCTTCGGCGTCAGGGACGACTCGTACCGCAGGACCCGCGCCCCGGTCGGCGCCACGAGGTCCGCGAACTGGTCCGTCGTGGCGAAGGTGACGCGGTGACCGCGGCGCACCAGTTCGGCGGCCACGTCCAGCGTCGGCATGACGTGGCCGTACGCGGGGATGGTCAGCAGCGCTATGTGTGCCATGGGAAAGCTCCTCGGATTGCGGTGGACGGCCGGGGCCCTCAGGCACGCAGGTCGTGCTTGCGGGTGTAGTAGGCCATGAAGCCGATGAGCCCGCCGAGGACCACGATCCACTGCACGGTCGTCACCAGGTTGATGTCGTCGAGCGGCAGGGTGTAGGCGAGCGCGACGCGGACGACCGCGTCCACGATCATGCCGATGCCGAAGACGACCGTCAGCAGGCGGAGGCCGTGGCGCATCCGCGGCTCGGTGTCCCAGCGGCGCTCCCACACCTCGGCGCCGGCGCCACCCCGCTTGGTGCGCGCGATGCTGACCCCGGCGTGCAGGAAGAACGGCTTTTCGAAGAACAGCGTGATCAGCATCCAGATGCCGAACATGGCGGTGAGCCAGCCGTCCTTGGCGAAGAAGAACCGGGCGTCGCCCGAAATCAGCGAGACCGCCGTGCCGATGACCATCATCGTCACCATGAAGAGGCCGAGCCCGTCGATCTTGCGGTAGCGGGCGAAGACGTACACGGTGCGGACCACCGGGACGATGCCACCGATGATCGCGGCGGTCAACAGCGGGACACCGTTCTGGCGCAGGATGTAGTAGACGGCGAGCGGGACGATCAGGTCGAAGGCCGCGGAAGCGAACAGGGCCAGCCGCGGGTTCCGCGGTTCCGCGGGGGACGACGCGTCGGCCTGGGTGCGTTGAATGCCGGCTTCGTTCATTGCTGCTCCTGGGTAGATCGCGAGTTCGGTCGCGTTTCCGGACGCCATTCGCTTGCGTCTTGGCGCCGCTCCGGGGACAACGGTAGTGTCGCGGTCCCGGTCGGCGTGAGCCTGTTAGGCCGAACATAGGGGTATGGGTAGCTATACCCCTATGCGTGGGCTGGGCCGATTGTCTTCCCCTCGGGGCGCCCCCAGACTGGAGCGACCTCGAGTGCGAGCGGGCCGATCCGGCCCCCTGGAGACGATGGGGGACGCGATGAGCCGACCGGGAACACTCTCCCGCGGAGAGTATGATCTGCCGATGTCGACGATTCCCCGGCGCAGCGCCTCGGCCGTCCGGCGGGGGGTCGCCGGAATGGCGCGGCTGGTCGTTTTCGTGCTGTTCGCGGCGGTACAGGTGTGCGTTCTCACGCTGCCCGCGCTGATCTGGCTGCCGGAATACGTCGCCGCCGCGGGACTCACCGTGCTGGTGGCCATTCCGGCGTGCCGGCTGCTGCCGACGCTTTCCCGCAAAAGCGCGCCGGCGCTCTACGGGCGCGCGATCGAATCACCGTACCTGCCGTTGCCGGCACTGGAACGCACCGAGAACGGCTGGTACTGGAACGGCTACGACTTCCACAAGTTCCGGTGGGTGTCCCTGGCCCAGCGGCGTGGCCGCTGGTTCTTCGCCGACCCGGCCACCTGGCGGGACCTGTGCTGGCTGGTGGTCAACCCGCTGTCGGGTGGCCTGCTGGCGGCCGTCCCCGTCGCCCTCGCCGGATTCGGGGCGTTCCTGCTGGTCGCGCCGCTGACCGCGCCGCACCTCGCGGCCGGGGCGTGGTACTTCCCGCTGCCGGTGGACACCCCGGCCGGGATCGCCGCGACGGTCTGCGCGGGGCTGGCGCTGCTGGTGCTGGGGCTGGTCGCCGCGCCCGGCGCCGTCGGCCTGCACGAAGCCTGGACTCGGTGGCTGCTGGCGCCCGACCAGCGAGCGCTGCTGGCGCGGCGCGTGGAGCGGCTGTTCGCCACGCGGGCCGCGGCGATCGACGCGCAGGCCGCCGAGCTGCGGCGGATCGAGCGCGACCTGCACGACGGTGCTCAGGCGCGGCTGATCGCGATCGGCCTCTCGCTCGGCACCGCGGAGATGCTGCTGGACACCGACCCCGGCGAGGTCCGGCGGCAGCTGGCCGCCGCGCGTGAGCTGTCCGCCGCGGCGCTGCGGGAACTGCGCGGTCTGGTGCACGGCATCCAGCCCCCGATGCTCGCCGACCGCGGCCTCGGCGCCGCGCTCGAGGACCTCGCGATGGACGCCCCGGTGCCCACCGAGGTCCAGGTCGGGCTGGTCGGCCGGCCCGACGCGGCCTTGGAGTCGGCGGTCTACTTCTCGGTCGCCGAGCTGCTGGCCAACGCGGCCAAGCACGCGGCGGCCAAGCGCGTGCGGGTGATCGTCACCCAGCGGCCGGGTGCGCTGCAGGCGGTCGTCGCCGACGACGGCAAGGGCGGCGCCGACTTCGGCCGCGGGAGCGGGCTGGCCGGCGTCCGGCGGCGGGTCGCGGCGTTCGACGGCGTCGTCGAATGCGTCAGCCCGCCGGGCGGCCCGACCGAAATCACCATCGTCATTCCGTGTGCGCTTCCGCCGGAAAGCGGCGGCGAATAGTTCAGGGGGATCAGCATGCGTCGAGCGATTGTGGTGTGCCTGTTCGCCGTGGTCACTTCTCTTTCGGTGGCCGGGTGCGATCATCTGATTGATCTGGGTTGCGCGGAACGGTCCTGCCATTTCAACCTCGTCAGCGGGGGAAAGGTGGACCTCGGCGGGCAGGAACTGGCGGTGGAGAAGGTGGACAACAATTCGGTCACCTTCCTGTCCAATGGCATCAGTGTTTCCCTCTTCCAGGGTGTTGATCTCGACTTCCTGGGATACCACCTGCACCTCGGCGAGATCCGCGGCGGCGAAGCCAGCCTGGACGTCACGCGGAATTAGCGGGAACTTTCAGGGGTTACGGTCCGTGCAGTAGTCACCTAGGTTGGTCGTCGATTGGACCAACAAGCGGCGGGGGCGACCCTTTCGCGGGTTTCTGGGGTGACTATGCGTAATGATCTTCTACGGGCGCGGCCGCGGCTGCGCACGGCGGCGGTCGTCCTGGCCGGCGTGCTCTTGACGTCCGGCTTCGCGGCGGCCGGAGCCGCGGCCGACCCGGCCGCGAAGTTCTCGCCGAGGGTGCAGAGCATCCTCGGCGAGCTGACGCTCGACGAAAAACTTTCCTTGGTGCACGGCGGAAACGACCCGGACGGCGTCGGCGAAGCCGGGTTCGTGCCGGGCGTGCCCCGGCTCGGGATTCCGTCGCTGCGGCTGGCGGACGGCTCGGCCGGGGTGCGGGTCGACAAGCCGTCGGTCGTGATGCCCGCGCCGGTTTCGCTCGCTTCCAGCTTCGACGAGTCGCTCGCCACCCGCTACGGCGCCGGAGTCGGCCGCGAAGCCCGCGCGCTGGGCACGGACGTGCTGCTGTCCCCGATGGTCAACACCATCCGGATCCCTTACGGCGGCCGCAATTTCGAGACGTTCAGCGAAGACCCGCTGCTGACGTCGCGGATGGCCGGTGCCGAGGTGCGGGGCATCGCCGGCCAGGGCACCATCCCGGTCGTCAAGCACCTCGCCGGGAACAACCAGGAGAACGACCGGCAGACGATCGACGTCGTGATGGACGACCAGACGCTGCACGAGGTCGAGCTGCCCGGGTTCGAGGCGGCGGTCAAGGCCGGGGCCGGCGGGGTGATGTGCTCGTACAACAACCTCAACGGGCCCTCCTCCTGTGCGAACTCCGACCTGCTGACCGGCATCCTGCGGGAGCAGCTGGCGTTCCAGGGCTGGGTGATGTCGGACTGGCGGATGTCGCTGACCCCGGCCAGCCTGCCGCAGGGCCTCGACCAGGAGATGCCGGCCGGGACGTACTTCGGCGACCAGCTCAAGGCGGCGATCACCGCGGGCACGATCCCGCAGTCCGCTTTGGACACCGCCGTCGGGCGCATCCTCGGCCGGCTGGACCTTTTCCACCTGCTGGACAACCCGGCCCGGCCGGCCCGGGACCTGTCCGGGCTGACGGCCACCGCGCAGGACGTCGCCCAGACGGGCGCGGTCCTGCTGCGCAACGAAAATGCGGCGCTGCCGCTGAGCACCGCCCGGTCGGGCAAGGTCGCGGTGATCGGCTACAACGCGAAGACGCCGAAGCTCAACGGCGGCGGCAGCTCCCACGTGCTCCCGTCCGCGACGCCGGCCGCACCGGCCGACCTGATCAAGCAGCGCGCGGGCAGCACCACGACGTACACCGCGGGCTACGACCCGGCGGGTGAGGTCGTGCCGGCCGGCGCGCTGTCCCCGGCGTTCACCCAGGGTGGCGGCCTGCCCGCCGGCGCGGAGGGCGTGTTCTACAACGGCACGATCACCGCGCCGGGCGAAGGCGACTACAGCATCCAGCTGCAGTCGACCGGCGGTGGCGGGTTCCTGCAGGTGGACGGCACGGCGAGCGGCCTGTTCGGCGACTCCGTCGCCGGCGGCTACACCGGGATCACCGTGCACCTGACCGCGGGGCCGCACACGCTGCTGCTGTACGGGTTCGCGGACTTCGTCGACCCGTTGAAGGTGAACCTGCACTGGATCACCCCGGCCGCGGCGCAGGCCAAGATCAGCCAAGCGGTGACGGCGGCCAAGGCGGCCACCACGCCGGTCGTGTTCGCCTACGACGACAGCTCCGAAGGCCTCGACCGGCCGGACCTCTCGCTGCCCGGTTACCAGGACGAGCTGATCGACGCCGTCGCCGCGGCGAACCCGCGCACCGTCGTGGTGCTGAACACCGGGTCCGCCGTGAAGATGCCGTGGCTGGCCAAGACGGCCGCGGTGCTGGAGATGTGGTACCCGGGGCAGAAGGGCGCCGAGGCGACGACGGCGCTGCTGTACGGCGACGTCAGCCCGCAGGGCAAGCTGACGCAGACGTTCCCGGTGGACGAAGCGCACACGCTCGTCAGCGGCGGCACCGGGCTCTACCCGGGGCAGGACGGCCGGGTGCAGTACACCGAGGGCGTCGACATCGGCTACCGCTGGTACGCCGGCCACAAGACGGCCCCGCTGTTCCCGTTCGGCTTCGGGCTTTCGTACACGACGTTCGCCTACAGCGGCCTGACGGCGGCGAACGCTTCCGACGGCGGCCTCGACGTCAAGGTCACGGTGCGCAACACGGGCACCCGCACGGGTACGGAGGTGGCCCAGGTGTTCGTCGGCCCGAGCCCGGAGGTGACGGCCCCCCAGCCGTCGACGGCATTGGGCGGGTTCGCGAAGGTGACCCTGACGGCGGGTGCGTCCCGCACGCTGACGATCCACGTCGACCCCCGCCGGCTGTCCTACTGGGACGTGACGGCCAAGGCGTGGAAGCGCGGAGCCGGCACCCGCGCGGTGCGAGCCGGCTCGTCGTCGGCCTCGACGGCGCCGAGCACGCGGATCGCGGTGCGCTGAGGCGCATCACGCGTGCCTGGAGCCGTAACTCGCGTGATCAGGGCCGGAACTCGCGTGATCAGGGCCGTAACTCGCGTGATCAGGGCCGTAACTCGCGAGTTCCGGCTTCAATCACGCGAGTTCCGGGCTCAGTCACGCGTGTGGCCTGAAACGAGCGAAC
>NZ_JBEZYB010000139.1:0-12625 GCF_040638285.1 Amycolatopsis sp. NPDC026612 | reverse complement strand
TGCACAGTCCCGCTACGTTTGAAGCCCTCACCAGGCCACCAGACTCGGTGCCCTGACCCCACACCCGCCGTGTCCGGCGAACGGGGGGAAGCTCAGAGGAGCTTGTCGCGGCAGGTCGAGAGCGTGGCGGCTGGCCACCAGCGGTGTTCGATGAGGCCGGCGCGTTCGTTGGCGGTGTGGCGGAGGGCGACCTGTGGTGCGTCGTGGTCGGTGCGGGCGAGGTAGACGTGGTCGAGGCGGTGGTGTTGGCGGCCGCGGTAGGTGAAGCGGCTTTCGCGGGTCCAGAGTTTGCGGCCGATCTCGTCGAGGGCCAGCCCGGTTTCCTCGGCGATCTCGCGCCGCGCGGTGTCCTCGAGCTTCTCGCCGGGATCCTGGCCGCCACCGGGGAGCTCCCACCAATGGTGGCCGGGATCGTCGGGGTCGCGGGCGTGAAGGAGCAGGACTTCATCGGCGCTGTTGAGGAGCAGGACGCGGGCGCCGACGCGGAGCGGCGGTTCGCTGGGAGTGGTCATCGGGGCGAGTCCTCGTGAGCGGTATTCATGAGCTCCGGTGGGTCAACCACTGGTTGGCGGCGTTGCGGATTTCGAGCTTCCACGGCTGCGGATCGTTGTCGGCGATCTGAGTCCAGAGGCGGATGTTGACGCCGACGAAGGTGTTCAGGCCGTTTGCCGGCACGTGACTCCAGCTCGGGAGAGTGCTTGCCCATGCTTCTGCGGCGGCAGGGGTGTGGCCTTCGGCGATGAGCCAGAGCGCGGCGCAGGCGGGGTCGATCCAGGCGGCGCCGAGGGTGGGCCAGGCCCAGTCGACGAGCCAGGCGCGGCCGTCGCTGATGAGGATGTTGTTGGGGTTGAGGTCGGTGTGAAGGAGGTGGTCGCCGGCGAGCAGAGCCAGGTCGGTGTCGTCGGCCAGGCCGGTCCAGCGTTGTTCGATTCGGGGTAGTGACAGGTCCGGTGGCTCGAGTTCGCTGAGCCGGGCGAGGGTGCGCGCTACGGAGGCCAGATCGCGCGAGCCGGGGGAGAGGTCGGCAGCGCGGCCGGGAAGGTAGTCGAATCCGAGCAGGTCCCAGCCGGCGACGTCCAGGTGCCAGCGCAGCGGCGGCGCGATCCCGGTGAGGTAGGGGGCGAACGCGGCTTCGCGGTGCTGTCCGCGGATACCGCGGTGGTCGCTGGGCATTCCCTTCACGAACACCGCCGCGTCGAGGGTGTGCACGACGGCGGCGAAGGTGGAGTTCAATCCGCTGGCTACTGCCTCGACTCGGCGGATCTCGCCGAGTTCGGCCTCGATCGCGGCGCGGGCCACTGGCGGGAGGGTGACGCGGTCGCGGGTGCCCATGGAGGCGGCTGTGCCGGACTGGTTCACGCGGCCACCGCGCAGGTGAAGCCGAGGGTGGTCAGCCCTTCGGAGCAGAACAGCGATTCCGACGCGCCTCCGATGGTGGCCTGCAGCAGCTGGTAGTGCGCGCCGTGCCGGGCGCCCCAGGCTGTGGCGGCCCGCCACAGGGCGCGGCCGTGCCCGTGGCCGCGGTGCTCGGGAGCGACCCCGAAGTACTGCGGCAGCAGGACTGGTGTCCCGTCGCGATCGGGCAGCACGGCGAGCGGACCGATCGCTCCGCGGACCATGCCGTCGCCGACGGCGGCGAGGATCGGCCCGTCGACGCGGCCTGCACGCCAGCGCCGGCACAAAAACCCGAGCCCGGTCTCCGGTACTTGCTCGGTCAGCTGGACGAAGGTGTCCTGAGTGGACGGAGGGCAGGCGTTGAGCTCTCGGATTCGTTCGGCAGTGCCAGGTGTGTCCTCCTGGGTGAGCGTCTTGAGCAGGATCCGGGTTCCCGTGGCGGTGTTGGTCTGTGGTGGCTCGGGGGTGAACCAGATCACGCGGCCGGTCGCCGCGCCGTAGGCGGCGCACCATCGTCGTGTTGCTGTGCGGAGAGCTGCGGTGTCGGGTTTGGCAGGGCCGTAGACGTGGGTTTTGATCATGCCGGTTCCGCGGTGGTTGAGCGTGGGGATGATCGTGAGGTCGGGGCGGTGGACGATCTCGTCGACGAGGACGGTCTCGGATTTGGTCGCCGACCAGCGGCGCTCCTTATCGAACGGCAGCATCTCGCCGGTGCGCGCGGCGACGACGATCTCGTCGAAGATCTCCGGCCGCAGCGTGTCCGGGTGCACCGGTCCCAGGGTGGGGACGACGGGCACCTGCAGGACGCGGCGCAGCCAGCGTGGCCGGAATCGCATGCCCGGCACGCTACCCATCCGGCCGGCGCTGCCCGGTGACCCCCGCCGGTGGACACGCCGGAGGTCACCGAGACAGCTGAGGTACTGCTAGTACGGGTTGTCGTCACCGGCGTTGCAGCTGCACTTCGACGATTCGACGAGATCGTCCAGGTGCTCGACGAACTCGATCTCGGCCGGGCCCCGCGGGGCGGTGAGCGGCACGGGGACGGTGGTGCCGCTCGCGTCGCGCCGTTCGAGCGGGATGAGGACTGCGGTCATGTCTTCCCTCCTCTCGGTTGATCAGTGTTGGCAGTAGGTGCTCAGCGGGGCTTTGGCTTTCCGGTAGAGCGTGACCAGCGGCATGCAGGTGCCGCAGCTGCCTTGGAGCTGGCAGCCAGTGCAGCCGCCTTGGCGCAGCAGCAGCCGGTCCGCGATCGCACCCAGCTGCGCCAGTCCGGCCAGGCCTTCCTCGAGGAGAGGTATCTGGGGGTCGCGGCCGACCTTGCAGATGCTGGCCATGCCGTGCGGATCGACATGGAAGAAGGTGTGGCCGGCGTTGCAGCCGGTAAACGGCTTCCGCTTGCGCAGGTACTCCTGCGACTGCGCGGGCAGGCTTTCCGCGCCGCCGTAGATAGTGGGGGACATGTTCGAGAACACGTGATGCGGCAGCTCGTAGCGCTCGGCGAGAGCCTTCATCGCGTCCAGCTCGTGGGCGTTGTGCTGGGTAACGATCAGGTTCAGGTTCAGCGGCAGGCCGGCTTCGTGGGCGGCGGCGAGGCCGCGGGAGAACTTCGCGAACGATCCCCGGCGGCGGGTCAGCCCGTCATAGGCCTCGGCGGTGGCGCCGTAGACGCTGATGGTGAGCCGGTACGGCCGGTAGCGGGTCAGCAGCTCGAGGATGTCCGGTTGGGCCAGGCGGGCGCGGTTGGAGGAGATCGACAGCATCATGCCCAGCTCGAACGCTCGCTGGTAGACGGCGGTGAACAGCTTGTCGATCAGCGGTTCGCCGCCGGTGAGCTGCAGCCACAGCACACCGGCGTCCGCGAGCAGCTGCAGCAGACGTTCCCGATCCGGCCAGGACAGGCCTTCGAAGCGTTTCAGGCCGAGGTAGCAGTGCTCGCAGTCGTAGTTGCAGCCCAGGTTCAGCTCGTAGGAGGCACGACCGTAGGCATGACCGGAGGGGACCCGCGCGAGAACCACCTCGGCCAGCTGGCGGCCGGAAAGATCCAGGTCCGGCCAGCGCCGGCACGCCGCATCGACCAGCCAATCCGGACAGAGGTGGTCGGCAGCGGTGGACGCCAGGTCCTTCCAGAGCCGCACCGGCAGCCGGATTCCTGACTCGCTGCCGGGGCGTAAGACGAGGTACTCGTCGAGGAAGGGGCTGGCGATGAGCTCCAACACGGATGACTCCTCAGCATGATTAGCCGGTCGGATGGCAGATGGATCGACCGTCTTCGACAGCGGCGATCGAGGCGTGGATCTGCTCGGCGGCCGGGACGGACAGGGCTGCGTTGACGACGACGGTGAGGCTGCGGCGGCGGATGTCGATGAAGAGCAGATCGATGCCGGAGTCCTCGCACAGTTCCTGCAGCGCGGCTTGCCAGTGCGGGAGGTCGTTGTCCGGGCCGAGGCGTTCCCAGGGGACGATGATCCACTTGCCGCGCTGGAGTGCGGTGGCGATGTCCTGCGGGTCCGACACCCAACGCAGGGCAGTCATGGCGCTGCCCGGGAGTCGATGAATGCGGCGGGGATCCGCCAGCCTGGATGGGGGTCGAGGTGGACCCGACATACCGTCCGATGGCCGGTGAACCCGACGCGGCCGTGCAGCCACCGCCAGTTGTTGATCACGTAGCCGCAACCGGTGACCGCGGGGATCGAGACCGCGTGACGGTCGATGACCTGCCCGAGTACCGGGAGCCACCGCTGCGTGTGCGGGGCGAAGCGTGCCAGCTCGTCGCGCCGCAGCCTCATCCCGACCAGATGACCGGGGCCGGGTTCGAAGACGTTGCCGACGATTCCGGCCGAGCCTCCGTAGTAGGCCCCACGCCGCATGGAGAAGTCGGCGAGCGCGTCGGGAGCGATGGCGGCCAGCTCGCCGTGGACGGCTTGGCCGTCGACGAGGATGTACTCGCCGCCGCGCTCGGCCGGGCGCACGCACACCGCCATCACCAGCAGTGGGGGCCGGGACCGGTCGGAGCAGTCGGTGTGCGGCGCCAGCGGCTGCCGACTGAACCCGGCTTGCCCGGGCCGTGGGCGGGTCTCGCCGTGGTCGGCCAGCACCGTGATCCCGGAGGGGACGCTGTCGCGGTGCGGGACGATCCGGCCTAGCCGGGCCGTCAGCTGCAGCAGCTGCTGCTCGCTGCGGACCCCATCGAACAACGCGACGCCGCGCTGCGCGAGCACCGCGGCCAGCTCGCCGGCACCGCCGACCGCGGTCACATCGACGCGGCACTCCGACAGCACGGTCGCGAGCATCCGATATCTCCTCTCGGTTCATTTCGTTCGGCTTGTTCAGCAGACCGGGCGTTCGTGGGCGCCGTCGACTGACAGATCGTCAACCTCTGGGGTCCACCGATGACGACGTTGCGCTGCTACGGTCGGTGACGCGCTGTGTCGGTCGGCAGGGGAGCTGGTGCTGGTGGCGGAGTCTGGATTCCCGGTGTCGATCAAGGGCGTGCTGGTCAGGAACGACCGGGTGGTGCTGGTCCACAACGAGCGCGACGAGTGGGAGCTGCCAGGCGGCCGGATCGAGCCGGGCGAGACTCCGGAGCAGACTGTGGCGCGGGAGATTAACGAGGAAACCGGGCTGCCAGTCGATGTCGCTGAGATCCTCGACGCCTGGGTCTACCACATCGCTGTCGCGAACAAGGACGTGTTCATCGTGACCTACGGCTGCACCTCCACCTCGGCCGCGGCGCCCATCCTGAGCCATGAGCACAGCCGGGTCGCCGAATTCGCCGAGCACGAAGTGCCCGGGCTGCGGATGCCGGAGGGATACAAGCGCTCGATCGCCACCTGGTTCGACCGGATTCGCGCTTCGGTGACGGCGAGGTAGCGGGCTATGGCCGGCTGCGAACGTTGTGGCGCCGCGTTGAGCCGGCACGCGCGAACGTCGGTGTGCCCGACCTGCCAGGCCGGCACCACGACGCTCTCGGCACGGCCGCCGCGGCTCGCCCCGGCCGTGTGGATGTGGTCCGACCCGGCCGCAGCGGCAGCCCTGACCTCCCGGGACCTCGCGACCATCCTGCGCGCCTACCGGACGGCGAACGGCCTCAGCCAGGAAGCGCTGGCCCGCCTGCTCGGCTACGACAAGTCGTACATCGCGATGATCGAAACGCGCAGACGGACACCCGGCGACGTCGGCGGGCGCCGGCACATCGCCCGCGCGCTCGGCCTGCCCTACCACGTCCTCGGCGTCACCGATCCCGACGGCGCCGACTTCGCCGCGCTCGTGCAGTTCGGCGACAGCGTCGTCCGGCTGGCCGAAGTCGCGCGCCGATCCGGGCGGGCCGTCGAAGCGGTCAACGAGCTGTGGCCGCTGGTCGCCCGGCTCGAAGCCCGCGCCGCCGACGGCCGCATCGAGCGCGACACCCTCCACCTGCTGGCCTCCGCCCGGCTGGCCCTCGGCGTGTCGCTCGGCACCGTGTTGCCCGAGGAGCGGCTGACCGGCGCCGCGACCTGGACTGGCAAGGCCCTGGTGCTGGCCCGCCACCTCGGCGACGGCCACTTCCTTGCCGACACCCTGCGGATGCACGGCAACGAACTGCGCAAGGCGGGGCGGCTCCCGGCCGCCGTCGCCCGCCTTGAACACGCCGTCGCTGTGTCCGCCGACCCGGGCGGACGGGGATCGGCGTTCGCTCTGCTGGCCCGCGCCACAGCGGAAGCGGCCATGCCTGACCGGTTCACCCAAGCGATCGGCGCCTGCCGCACGCTGCTGGACTCCCATACCGGCGGCGGAATGCTGCTCAACTTCTTCACCCTCCGCGAAATTCATGCCCGGGGGTTGCTCTCGCTCAACCGCCCGGGCGACGCCCTTCGTGCTCTCGACGGCACTGACCCCGGTGAGCCGGTAGCACCGCAGTGGCAGGTCATCGAACGCGTCACCGCCGGTGAGATTCTGGCGGCCGCCGGCGAGCGCGCGGGTGCCGAGGACGCTCTCGCCGCGGCCATCGCGACCGCCGAACGACGCCGGCTGCCTCATCAGCTGCAGAGAGCGATCCGCGCCGCGGACCGCAGCGGCATGGCTCGCATCGGCGCGGCCGGCCGAGCCGCGTTGCAACGTCTGCGCGGTCTCTTGGCCCCAGCCGCGTAGCAGGTAGCGCTGCACCGCCTCGTGTTCGGAGAGGAAGATGATGCTTCCCGTCTCGGGTATCCGCGACCTCGCCGCCCGTGCCCGCATCGCCGGCTGACGCCTGGCAACTCGAGGCCACGGTTTACTCCTGAGCGGCCCGACGGCTGTGGAGCCGGTTCCGCCGTGATGGGATGCCGTGGCGCCGTCGGTAATTCGTGTCGCACACGTCGCACTGCCGGGGAATGCCGTGGCTTCGCCTTTCGCTCAACGGCATGAACGTCGGAGTGTCGGAGATGCCGCACAGCGTGGTGATCGCTTCTGCCGGTTCGAGCGCTCCCGCGAGCCGGTGCCACACGCCGTTGATGACCGGGTGAACGGTCTGCGCGTCGAGGTAGATCAGTGCGGCCATCGCGAGACCCCGATCAGGGAAACCGGAAGTCGGCGCAGGCGACTGACCCGCGTTCGAGAGCCTTGAACGTCGACCGGTAGCCCTGAACTGCGTCGGGCTCGCTGACGAAGATGATGTTGTCCTGGTGTCGCAATGCGACGGTGAAGACCTTGCCCTGGCCTTCGTAGATCGTGAAGGGATCGATGGCTTTCGCGACGCTGGGAGGGACGATCTTGACTACCAGGCCGGGAAGGTTGGCTGCCGCCCGAAGAGCTTGCAGCTGCGGATCGATCGCCGGGGCCAAGGCTGCAGCGCCCACCAGTACGGTGCGGTGGCCGGTCCAGCCCTGGTCGAGCTGCCGGACTTGGTGTTCGAAGACCGCCTGATCGAGGTCATCCGGCCCAACTGCATGACCCTGCGCGATCGCCTGGATGTAGTGCGGCGTCTGCAGCTGTTCCGGGACCACGTGCGGCGCCCATTCGAAGGTGCGCATCGCGAGCTCCTCCATGGCTCGTCGCTGGCTGGTCGAGCCCGCGTCCAGGGTTTCGATGGAAATCGGATTCTCAAGCTGCCGCCGGAGCCGCATGATGCGGTCGTATTCCTCAGGGCTCACCCGGAGAAAGCCGAGGACGTGCGCCACGTCCTCGATCGCCGGTGCGCGCTTACCCGTCTCCCAAAGGGACAGAGCTTGGGCTGGTATTCCCAACTTGTGTGCCAGCCTGCGCAACCCCAGTCCTTCCGCGGTACGGGCACTGCGCAGAGAAGTACTCAGGGCGAGCAAGGAGGGAAGGCAGGGGTTTGCCTTGGTCATGCGCATTCTCGTTCCATGTCGCGGGCTGTCGGGATGATCCCGGCAGCGAGGTCATCGCCGTGGGAGCGGATCAGATCGGGTAGTTCGCCGACCTCGTCAGCGAGCGCATGGTGCTCGTCCGGGGTTGCGGTGCCGTCTCGAAGTTGTATGATCAGCAGGGAAATCCGAAGTTGAGTCGCTTCGAGGACGTCGACGAGTTTCTGGGTGTCGCGGGTCATGCGAGTTCCGGACGTGACGGCAGGTCTGTCCCGATCGGAGAGTCGGCGCAGCCCGACGAGAACCCTGCTGAGGCGGACGTAGTCCGGGTGCTCTGCGAAGGACAGGTCGGTTTCGGACGGCCAGGTGTTTGCGGTTGACGCCACCGTGCTCCACAACCTCGGGAAAGTTTATTGCGCCGCATCGTCGGACCAACCCATCACTTGACGCAGGACGTCTTCCGGTGGACCGTCGACAGGTCCCCGCAGCGGGAGTGCTCCGTGTTTCCCCCAGTCACCCAAAGCGAAACGGGCGCCGATCGCACGCACCGAGGTCTCCAGCCTTTCAATGCGCACGACGTCATGGTGTGCATCGGTCGTCCGGTGGCCAACCATCGTCTCGGGCTCGGTCGAACCGGCGGGAGCTCCGCGCCATTCCCACCCGCGGCGGCGGGACTCGTCGATGGCCGCGCTGGATCGCTCCCAGGCAAGGACAGCTTCGTTCCAACGATCAGAGCCGGTCATCGTGCCTCCGGGGATCACGCCGCCGCAGGCGTCGCCACCATGAGGTGCCACGCGGGTTGCTGCGGCAGGACGTCCGGTCGACGGGGAGGCGCCCGCGGCAAGCCGGGCGCACGCAGCGCGGAGAAGAGATCATCGGCGCAGCGGAGAACTGAGTGCCGCAGATTCCGCGGTACGAGCCGAAGGCTCGCATCCCGTCGACGAAAGCAGCTTCCGTGACGAGGTGGTTGGTGCCGGTCGACGCCTCGGCAACCCACAGCAGGCGTGGGGACATCCGGCGTCTCGTAGGTGCGGTAGCCATCGTGAAATCTCCGCGGTCGAGCTGGATCGGAAGGAACGTTGAACACCCGGCCGGTGCGCTGAGTCGGGGGCAAGCGCACCGACCGGGCTGATCAGGGGCGGCTCTCATCTCGCCGCTGAGGCGGTCATCTCCGGTCTCCCGGCAGATCGTGGATCAACATCGCCTGGGCGTGGCTGACCAGTTCCGCCATCGCCTGCCGAGGCAGGAACGCGGGCGGTCCATCGGCGCCGACCCGGATGGCGCGGACAGGTCCGTCGGCCGTGTCGATCAGGCCGAATGTGACCTGCGTCGCCGAGCCGGCCGGAGTTCGTGCGGGGACGATCAGCGGTATTCCGCGCCAGCGGTGTCCTTGCATGCTCGTCTCCCCGTTAGGCTGTCAGGGCCATGAGCTGGGCGCTGACGGTGCTACCGAATCTTGGTAGCAAGTGTCAGCGCTGGTAGCATGGCTGCGCAATGACCTAATCGGGTGACCTCTGCGGTCAGCCCCAGCTGCACTAGCATGTGCTGCATGGCTGGTAGCACCGCGAGGCGCCGATGAACCTCGGCGACGCGCTGAAGGAGGCGCGCGAGTCGCGTGGAGTTTCGATGCGGAAGCTGGCCGTGCTCATCGGTCGCAAGGAGTCGGATTCCGGGCTGATCTCGCGCTGGGAAACCGGCGAGCGCAACCCCAAGCCGGACGATGTGGCATCGATCGTCGAAGCGCTCGGCATCGGAGACGATGCCGGCGCCGAGTTGATGGCGCTGGCCACCAATGCCGGGCAAAGCGGGCGTTGGCATGCCGTGACGGTGGCGGAGCGGCGGCAGCAGATGAACGCGCTGCTGGCCGCGGAGCGGACGGCGACGACCGTCACGCACCTGGCTCCGCTGCTGATCCCTGGCGTTCTGCAGACCAGCGCGGTCATCCGCGCCATCATGGTGGACGCGGAGGTGCCCGCCGACGAGATCGACGAACGCGTGGCCATCCGGATCGGTCGGCGCGATCTGATCACCCGCAAGACGCCGGCAACGCTTGATGTGTTGCTGGGTGAAGCGGCGATCAGGCATGTCATCGGCGGCCGCGACGTCTGGGTCGAGCAGCTGACTTATCTCTCGGAGATGATCGAGTTGCCCAACGTGAAGGTGCAGATCATCCCGTTCGAGGCCGGATGGACGCCGCTTCTCGCCGGCTCGTTTATCTTGTTCGACTCGGATCAGGCGCCCTCGATCATCAGTCTTGAGCTGCATCGCGGCGGCCTGATGCTTTACGCCGAGGAAGACATCGCTGTGCATCGGCAGAAGGCCGAGGCGGCGCGCAGTAAGGCGATGAGCGTGGAACAGAGTCTCGAGCTCATCGCGAAGGTGAAGAGCGAGCTGATGGAGGCGACGCGATGACGAACTCGACCGGCTGGTTCAAGTCGAGCTGGAGTTCTGAAACGCAGGACTGCGTTGAGGTTCGCCTCGGTGACGACGTCGGCGTGCGCGACTCGAAGGCGCCGTCCGACGGGCAGCTTTCAGTGGACCAAGCTGCTTGGGGCGCGTTCCTGGAGTGCCTCACGAAAGCCTGACCCGGCGCGGCGTTGATCGAACGCATGTTCTATCCGCGTGGTAGGTTCACGGCGTTCGAGGTCGCGGTTCCGGGAGGTCGAAGTGGCGTGGTTGTTGAGGGAGCGAGTCACCGGCCGTGAGTGGCGCATCGGCGACAGCGACCTCGCCTGGGAGGCTGGCGGCTACGACACTGCCAGGTTCGAACTCCACGTCCTCGATGAGGAGGTTGTCGGGGCGCCGGACGGCCTTCCCGGCTGCCGCCGTACGCCGCAGGTCTGCGGCGCGTAGATCGCGCTTGCGGGCTTCTGTCGTCGTTCTCGCGGCCGCTGGAGCAAACTCTGCGCGATCAGGCTGAACGCCGGGTGCCTTCCGAGTCCTGGCTCCGGCGATGGCGTGCATGGTCGACGATGTCCGCGTGCTGGCTCACCCAGTCGGCGAGCGGCTGCATCGCTTCGAGCGCTTCCTGTGTCGCCGGCGCCAGCGAGTAGATGACCGACGGCGGGAACACGCCCGCTTCCTGGTCGCGGACGATCAAGCGGTCGGCCGTCATCGTCTTCAACGTTCGCGTCAGGACGCTGGCATGCAGCACTCGCGGCCGTCCGGACCAGCTGTTCGCCGCCGCGGCGTCGTTGAGCGAGCCGACTAAATCGAGCAGCTCGGTGTAGTGTTTCGGGCCGCTCTTCAGCGCGAGCAGGATCGCCGTCATCCAGTCGCCGCCGAATAGTTGCCTGGCGTCGTGCAGCTTCCGCAGGCGCTCGGCGTCCTCGGCGGTGATCGCCTGTGTGCTCGGTCGAGTCATCGTTCCCTCCCCGGTTCGATCACCCCAGGCTGTTGATCTTAAGTTTCCGCAGGTCGCGTCTCAACTATCGAACGAGCATTCACCTGATCAGGTCTTAATTTCAGTTAAGACACCTGGTGAGCGGTACCTTCGAGGGGAGCTGAGGAGGGGTGATGGCCGAACGCGGACGTGACTTCGCGGACAAGCTGAACCACCTGTTCGCCGTCACGAAATCGCCGGAGGGCGAGGAGTACAGCAACGACTTCGCCGCGGACTCGATCACCGCCGCCGGCACCAAGATCTCCGGCACGTACGTCTGGCAGCTGCGCAAGCGGAAGCGGGACAACCCGACGATCAAGCACGTCGAGGGGCTGGCCAAGTTCTTCGGGGTCCCGTCCAACTACTTCTTCGACGACGACGTGACCGACCGCGTCGACCAGCAGCTCCGCGAGCTGGCGGCAGAACAGCAACGCCTCAAGGCGAACGCCGGTGACCAGGAAGCGCAGCGAATCGCGATGCGGGCCGGCGAGCTGACACCGGATCGCCGTCAGCTCGTCATGGACCTGCTCGACGTCGTCTACCGCGACCAGCAGGCAGCGCGCGAGCGAGGGGAGCGGTGAACGAGCGGCTGCTGCGCCGACGGTGCCGGCGGCTGCTGAAGGAGCTGGACATCCGGCCTCCGCTGGACGTCGTCGAGCTGTGCTGGCGCGTCGGGGAGCGCCGCGGCAAGCCGATCAAGCTGCTGGCCCACTCCATCCCGGTGCCCGGCCCATTCGGTGTGTGGATCAGCACCCGCCCGGCGGACTACATCCTCTACCAGCGCGAAACCAGCAAGCCGCACCAGAACCACATCATCCTGCACGAGCTGGGCCACTTGCTGGCCGGCCACGAGAGCGATCCGTGCGATGACGAACTCCTGGCCGACCTGTACCCGGACATGTCGCCGGACAGCTTGCGCCAGCGCTACCCGGATCTCGAGCCGGACGCCGTTCGCCGGGCGCTGCGGCGCACCTCGTACGACACCGAGCAGGAGCGCGAGGCCGAGACGACGGCAACGATCATCCTGGAGTGGGCGTCGGTCCTGGACCAGGTCGGCGCCGGCGGAAGATCGAGCGAAGCCGCCCAGAAAATGGGAGCCGCGCTCGAAGGCCGCCTGGGGTGGCTGTGACGCCTCTGGTTCTCGCCTATGGGATCGTGTCGGCTGTCCTCCTGCTCTGGCTAGCCGGAAGGTTGGCGCGGAACCCGAGGAACGCCGCCCTTCGCAGTGTGACGGCGCTGGTGGCGTGCCTGGCCGTCGCGTTCCCGTTCGGTGCTGCGGCCGACAAGGGCGCTCATGCGTTGGGCCTGCCGCCGATGATCTCGCGGCTGATCCAGCACGGTCTCCTGCTGGTCGGCGTGTACAGCCTCGTGTGCTTCTTCCTGTTCTCAGCGCGAGAACAAGCGGCCGCCCGGCGACGCGCCGGCTGGTACGCCGCCCTGCTGCTGGCCGCCGAGGTCGTGCTCCTCGTCGCTGTCAACGCTTCGGGAACTTTGACCCCGGGTGGTCTCTGGAAAATTGACCCCCTGCGCGGTGTTGTTGTCTAGTTCTGGTCGGTGTTTTGCTGCT